>NZ_LZMB01000263.1 GCF_001673555.1 Mycobacterium sp. 1165178.9
GGGCGGCGCACCTGGGCCTGCTTCCGGTGGACAATCCCCACGTCGCCGCGGACCTCACCAAGATCGAAAAAGGCCTACCGCTGTCGCCCATCCTGCTGGTGCGCGGCGACTTCATCGCCGGGGTCGCGTTGCAGATCGCCGACGGCTACCACCGCGTCTGCGCGAGCTATCACACCGACGAGAACACGCCCATTCCCGTGGTCCTCGCGGCCGTCAGCCGCTGATCGGAGGAGTGATCATGATCGACATCAGCACCGTCGGGACCGTGCAGGTGCTGACCCTGTCGTCGGGGTCAGTCAATGCGCAGGATGTCGAGCTGCTCGAGGAGCTGGCTTCGGCGGTGCGCGAGCTGGCGCGTTCCGACGCGGGCGCTTTGGTCGTCACCGGCGCCGGCCGCGCCTTCAGCGCCGGCGTAGACCTCAACCGCGTGGTTCAGGGCGGCACCGGCTACACCGATGGCTTGGTTCCCGCGCTGTCCGCGGCCTTCGAGGCGATATTCAGCTATCCGGGACCGACCGTCGCCGCGATCAACGGCGCGGCCATCGCCGGCGGCTGCGTGCTCGCCTGCGCCTGCGACCGCCGCTTGATCAGCCCCGAGGCGCAGATCGGCGCGACCGAGGTGCGCGTCGGGGTGCCGTTCCCGGTGGCCGCCTTGGAGGTCATGCGCTACGCCTGCGGGATCCACGCCGATGAGGTGCTGCTCGGGGGCCGCAACTATCGGGGCGCGGAGGCCGTGGCCCGCGGACTGGCCCACCGCGTCGTCGCCGACGAGCTCGTCGAGGCGGCCGTGGCGGAGGCATCGGACCTGGGCAGCATCCCTGGTGACGCCTACCGGCAGACGAAGATCCAGTTGCACGGCCCGACCATGGCGCGGATCCGCGAGGCCGGCGGCGTCGATGACGAGGTTCGCCGGATGTGGGGTACGGACGAGACGCTGCGACGCATCGCCGCGTACGTGGAGCGGCTGCGGCGGCGCTGATTAGTTCTCGTCGGCGTTTTCGTCCGAGGCCACACCGGCCCGAGTGCGTGTCCGCCGCATCCGGTGTGATCCCTTGCCGGTCGGGCGCCGGTTGCGCAGCTTGGCCGTCGACTCGTCGCCGTCCCCGGCGGTCGCGTCGGGCGTCTCGGTGGTGTCTTTGCCCGGCGCGGCCTCGGTCTTCGGCTCCGGTGCCTCAGAGTCGGCGGTCTCGGCGCTGACTTCATCGGGAGCCGCCGCCGGCTCGGCCGCCTCGGCTTCCTTGGTCCCTTCGGCTTCGGCAGCGACGGTCTGCGCCTCGTCCGGCGTGCCTTCGTCGGTTTCGTCGGCGTCGGCTTCTTCGGCCTCTTCGACGTCGGCGTTTTCGGCTTCGTCGGTGTCTTCGGCTTCGTCGGCCTTCTTGCGCCGCACGCGACGCTCCTTGGGCTTCTTCGCCTTGATCGGTTTAGGCGGCGGCGGGGGCAGCTCGGCGACGAAGGAGAGGTAGAAGGCGAAAATGCCGAGCAACGCGATCGCGGCGGCCGCCCCGTAGATCCCGAACAACCACCGCCCCACGGCGTCCAAGCTCAGCCAGATTTCGCTGATCGCCGTCCCGATGATCAGCACCCCGGCCAGCACGTGGGCCACGATCGACCAGATCCTGATGGACAGGGCCAGCTGCGGCGTCCCCAGCTCGGGCTTGCGGGTGCGCAGCAGCGTGAACACCACGGGCAGCGCCGCGAGCGCGATCAGTGCGCCCGTCACAATGCGCAGCGAAGTCCCCAACGAGTGCGCGGTGTCACCCATCAGCTCAGGCCAACGTGGCAACACGAAAAAGAAGTAGAGGACGCCGGCAGCGATCGAAAATGACGCGTGCCACGGGATGGCGACCTTGCGCCCCATACCCCTCCTCGTGCTGGTGAATCCACGCCAGCCTAAAGGCGGCCGACCTGAATCCATGTCAATTCGTACGTGTCCGCTTGGCGGACCAATGGCGGAGGATGCGGGATTTGAACCCGCGAGGGCTGTTAACCCAACCCGCGTTCCAGGCGAGCGCCATAGGCCACTAGGCGAATCCTCCGTGGCCATGGTAACCGAGGGCCAGATTGCCCCCGCCAGTTGCTCGGCGTCGACACCGAGGCGGGTATTACACTCGTCGCTGGACCCCGCGCGGCGTCTATCCTGTGAACTCCCCCAGGGCCGGAAGGCAGCAAGGGTCAATGGGCTCTGTCGGGTGCGCGGGGTCCCCTGCAAAAG
>NZ_LZMB01000264.1 GCF_001673555.1 Mycobacterium sp. 1165178.9
GAACTGGGCGGCGTGATGCTGGTCGCACCGTTGCTCGCGGCGGCCGCGCTGGCACAGACCGTGGGTTACGCGCTGGGTTACGAACGCCTCGCGATGCTGTTCGTCGAGCCGGCGAACGCGACGCTGGCCGTCGTCGACGCCGCCGTCGCCTCCATCGTCGATCTGCACCGGCGCCAGACCGGCGGCGATCACGCGGGCGGCGTGGCCGCAGAACTCGCGACGATGGTCGCCGGCTTGGACGCTCGCGGGTCCCGCGCCGACGGGGTATTCCTGATCGGCTGCGGAACCGACATCGTGGGGCTGAAGTCCACGCTCGAGGCGGCCACCCCACTTCCCGTCACCGCGCCCGAAGAGCCGGACATGGCACTGGCCCGGGGGGCGGCGCTGGCCTCGGCGAACGCCCCCCTGTTCGCATCGTCGACGGCCGCCCTGGCCTACGCGCTGGACCCGAGCACCGGAGAGCTGAGTCCGCCCGCGCTCGGCCCGACCTACCTGGACGTCTGGGGCCACGCCGACGTCGGCACCGACGCGCGGGCCTACAGCGCCGTCGCCGACGACGAGGAGAAGCCACCGCGCCGGCCCCGGTCCATGCTGCTCGCCGGTAGCGCCCTGGTCGCCGTCGGCGCCGCGATAGGCGGGGTGGTGCTGGTGACGTTGGCATCGGACCGTTCGGAGCCTC
>NZ_LZMB01000265.1 GCF_001673555.1 Mycobacterium sp. 1165178.9
AATCCCCGCAGCAGTGGTGTGTTCATCACCTCACATCATGGCTCGTCCGCGTTGTACGTTGGCGACGTGCAGGACGGGGCCGACGACAACACCGACGATCTGCTCGAGGGACTCGAGGGAAGCGCACGCACCGAACGGGCCGAACTCGTGAAATGGCTGTTCGAGCAAGGCGTGACTGCCGAGGAGATCCGGACGACCAATCCGCCCCTGCTGCTGGCCACGCGCCACCTCATCGGCGACGACGGCACCTACGTGTCCACCCGCGAGATCAGCGAGTCCCATGGCATCGACCTGGGGCTGTTGCAACGCGTGCAGCGTGCGATCGGCCTGGTCCGCGTGGACGACCCCGACGCGGTGGTGCACATGCGCGCCGACGGTGAAGCCGCCGCCTTCACCCAGCGGTTCATCGAGCTGGGACTGGATCCCGAACAGTTGGTTCTGGTGGTCCGGGTGCTGGCCGAGGGCCTGTCGCGGGCGGCCGAAGTCATGCGGTACACGGCGCTTTCGGCGATCATGCGCCCTGGGGCCAGCGAGCTCGAAATCGCCAAGGCGTCAAAGGCTTTGGTCACCGAGATCGCACCCATGCTGGGCCCGATGATCGAGCACATGTTGTTCATGCAGCTGCGGCACATGATGGAGACCGAGGCGGTCAATGCCGCGGAGCGCGCGGCCGGAAAGCCACTTCCCGGGGCGCGCCAGATCACTGTCGCCTTCGCCGATCTGGTCGGCTTCACGAAGATCGGCGAGGCGGTGTCGCCCGAAGAGCTTGGGCACCTCGCCAACCGGCTGGCGATCCTCGCCCGGGACATGACCGTGCCGCCGGTGCGATTCATCAAGACCATCGGCGATGCGGTGATGTTTGTCTGCCCCGATCCGCTGCCGTTGCTCGACGTCATCGTGAAACTCGTCGACGCCGTCGACACCGACAACGACTTTCCCCGATTGCGAGCGGGATTGGCCTCCGGCATGGCGGTGAGCCGGGCCGGCGATTGGTTCGGCAGCCCGGTCAACGTGGCAAGCCGCGTCACTAACGTGGCGCGCCCGGGCACCGTCCTGGTCGCGGATTCGGTCTGGGACGACATCGGCGACAGCGGCGAGTTCTCCGCGTCGTTCGCCGGCGCCCGTCACCTCAAGGGCATCAAGAACGAGGTGAAACTCTTCCGGATCCGGCGGGGCGACAGCGGCTGACGGGCACGCTGTCCGGCCTGCGAAGGGTGTCGGGCACATGGGCAGGCCCGGCGCGACTCTAGGGGGCGTCTGACTCCGTCTTACGCGTGTCCTACGCGGCCGGATTCCTACCCCGTGTTCCGGCACTTCGAATTGGTCGCTTCCGGGCCTGCTTCGCCACCTAAACTACGCCGTCGAACAGCCCAGATCAACGGGTTTGCCCGGTTGGCTTGTGTCCTCGGAAACGGCCTCTGACCGCGAGCCGGACCGCCCGAGGCGGCTCCTTCTCCGGGCCTTTGTTTCGCTGCCGGTGAAACGCTGTTCCCTTAGGTTTGTAACGGTGTAATCATGTAATCATGAAGGCTCATCACACACAAAGGCGCTACGGCCGCCCCGGCGGCTGGCAGCAAGCCCAGCAACCCGACGCCGGTGACGCCGCGGAATGGTTCGCCGGACGTCTTCCGGATAGTTGGTTCGACGGCGACCCCACGGTGACCGTGGACCGCGAAGAAATCACCGTCATCGGGAAGCTCCCGGATCCGGCGAGCACTGAAAGCGAAGCGAGCGAGGCCCGCGCGGCCGGGCGAGCTTCACGATTCCGCGAGGACACCCGGTCGGAGCGAATGCGTATCGCCGACGAAGCGCAGGATCGCTATGGACGCAAGGTTTCCTGGGGCGTGGAGGTCGGCTCTAAGACAGGCACCGAGCGAATTCTGTTCACCCAC
>NZ_LZMB01000266.1 GCF_001673555.1 Mycobacterium sp. 1165178.9
GGTGCGCCCGGCGGCCACCAAGGCCTCGAGGTCGGCGAACCCGCAGATCGCCGTCACCCGGTGCGACGGGCTGGCGTGTAGCCGAAGGTCCAACTCGGTGATGACGCCCAGCGTGCCCTCGGCGCCGACGAACAGCGCCGGCAGGTCGTAGCCGGTGTTGTCCCGGCGCACCCGGCTGTGCCGGCGCAGCAGTGTCCCGTCGGGCAGGGCCACCTGCACGCCGACGACCTGCTCGCCCATGTTGCCGTACCGGACCGTGCGCAGACCCCCGGCGTTCGTCGACGCCATCCCGCCGACGGTCGCGGTGTCCCGGGCCGCCAGATCCACGCCGAACACCAAACCGGCCGCTGCGGCGGCCCGTTGCACCGCGGCCAGCGTGGCCCCGGCACCGACCTCGATGCGGCGTTCGACGGTGTCGACATCAGCCACGGCGTGCAGGCGCTCGGTGGACAACAACACGTCGTGGTGCTCGGGGACGGTGCCGGCCACCAGCGAGGTCCGGCCGCCCTGCACCGTCACATGCACCCCGGCGTCCCGGCATACCCGCAGCACC
>NZ_LZMB01000267.1 GCF_001673555.1 Mycobacterium sp. 1165178.9
TGGCCGAACGCTTCACCGAGGACGGGGAGCCCGCCGGGATCGGTGGAAGGGTGGAATTTCGCACCGATGTGTTCGACCCGTCCAGTATCGAGGTGCTGATCGCCCGGTTGGGGCGGGTGCTGGCGGCGCTGACGACCGACCCCGCCCAGCGGCTGTCCTCGATTGAGGTGCTCGATGAGCCCGAGCGGGCCGCGGTGGCGGTGCTGGGTAACCAGGCGGTGCTGGCTCGGCCCATGAGCTCGGCGGTGTCGGTGCCGGTGTTGTTTGCCGCGCAAGTCGAGCGTGACCCGCGGGCGCTGGCGGTGAGGTTCGAGGGCCACTCGATGACCTACGGCGAGCTCGATGAGGCGTCTACTCGGTTGGCGCACCTGTTGGCCGGGCGGGGGGCCGGTCCCGGTGAGTGTGTGGGGTTGTTGGTGTCGCGCTCGGCGGAGGCGATCACCGCGATGGTGGCGGTGCTCAAGACCGGGGCGGCCTATCTGCCGATCGACGCGGCCGCACCGGCGGCGCGCCTGGGGTTCATGCTCGACGACGCCGCCCCGATCGCGGTCCTCACGACGCCCGAGTTGCGCTGCCGGCTCGACGGGTTCGGCGGGGTGGTCATCGAGGTCGATGACCCGGCGGTGGGTCACCAACCGAGTACGCCGTTGCCAGTGCCGGCCCCGGAGGATCTCGCGTATCTGATTTACACCTCGGGCACCACCGGGGTGCCCAAGGGGGTGGCCATCAGCCATGCCAATTTGGCGCATTTGGCGCAGTCCGCGCCCGCGGGGTTGCCGGTGACCTCTTCGGGCACCACCACCACCCGTCCCCCGCCGAGCAACGCAGCCCAGATCTCCCACACCGAAAAGT
>NZ_LZMB01000268.1 GCF_001673555.1 Mycobacterium sp. 1165178.9
TGACCGCCTTCACGTCGGCCATTTCCGCCTTGATCATGAAGTACGCGCGCCGCCGGCGCTCACGGACGGCCATCAGCGTCGGCAGCCAGTCCAGGTAGCTGGTGTGGTTTTGGGCCAGCAAGGCGCCGCCGCGCGCGGGGATGTTTTCCAGGCCGTGATAGGTGAACTTGGTGCCCTGCATCGCGACCATCGGCGGGACGATCCATTCCCCCAACCGGTAAAACCCCTCGGGCATGCCTTCTCCTTCGCCTACTGCGGCGGGTGGTCGGCTTTTTTGGCCGATCGAGCCGCCGCCTCGGTGGCCTCCATGCGAGCGGCCTCGGCCGGGGTCGGCGCTCCGCCGCCCAGCCGGTGCGGCATCCAATACGCTCCGGGCTCGCCCGGATAGTGCTCTTGCGCCCGATGCAGCAAGGTGGTCATCGAGTCGCGCAGGGCAGCGTCGGTCTGCGCGATGTCTTCGCGCGCCCGAACCGGCGCGCCTACCTGCACAGTAATGGGTATCTTCGCGCGGCCCACATTCCGCGGGTGATCCTTGGTCCAGATTCGCTGCGCTCCCCAGACGATCACCGGCACGATCGGGACGTCCGCGTCGATCGCCATCCGCGCGGCGCCGGACTTGAACTCCTTGAGCTCGAAGCTCCGGCTGATCGTGGCTTCCGGATACACGCCCACCAGCTCACCTTCGCGTAGTCGCTGCACCGCCACCGCATAGGCGCCCGCCCCCGCGCCGCGGTCCACCGGGATGGTGCGGGTGTGCTTGATCAGGAAATTGACGGGCTTGACCTGCTGCATCTCGGCTTTGATCATGAACCTCAGCCGTCGTCCCCGGCGGTGCACGGCGAGGGCGGCGGGCAGAAAGTCGACATAGCTGGTGTGGTTGATCGCCACCACGGCGCCGCCCCGCTCGGGGATGTGCTCCTCACCGTTGAAGGTGATCCTGGTGCCGGTGGCCTTCACCAAAAGATGAGCCAGAAGCTCCAAGGCGCGGAAGGTCGGCTCCACCATCGATTACTACTCCGGCGCCCCTGCGGACCGGGCCCGCCGAGCCGCCCGGGCGGCCGCCTCCTCGGCCTCCAGCTGGGCCGCTTGCGCCAGGGACGGAGCGCCTCCGCCCAACCGGTGTGGCACCCAGAATTCGCCGGCCGGGTGCGGCCCGTACATCTCCTGCGCGCGTTCCAGGAGATGTTGCATGCGCGAATGCAGCAGCCCCTTGAGTTCCTCGATGCCCAACGTCGGCTCGATCGGTTCGCCGACCAACACCGTGATCGGAACCTTCGGACGCCACAGCTTCTTGGGGTGATCCTTCGTCCAGATCCGCTGGGCGCCCCAGACGATGTGCGGAACGATCGGCACGCCGGCCTCGACGGCCATGCGGACGGCCCCCGATTTGAATTCCTTGATCTCGAAGCTGCGGCTGATCGTGGCTTCGGGGTAGACGCCGACCAGCTCACCGTCCTTGAGATTCCGGACCGCGGCCTCAAACGACGCCGCGCCGTCTTGCCGATTGACCGAGATGTGCCGCAGGCTGCGCATGATCGGCCCGGTGATCTTGTGGTCGAAGACCTCCTGCTTGGCCATGAACCGCACCTTGCGGCCCAGGCCCTGCTTGTAGGCCGGCAATCCCGCGAAGGTGAAGTCCAGGTAGCCCGTGTGGTTGATGGCGATCACCGCACCGCCGCTTTTCGGCAAGTTCTCCACACCCGCGATCGTGATTTTCAGACCTTGGACGCGCCACACCAGGCGGGCGAGCTGAATGACAGTCCCGTAAACCGGTTCCACAGCACCTCAGCCTAATGCTCCCCGCCGTGCGCCGTCACCGGACGGCGGTGGCGGGCCGAGGGTGCCCGCTCGCGCTAAGCTCGGGGGCTGAAAAGCCGTCATCGGCGGCCGAGGCCGTAACGGCCTTCTACCGGCCCCAGGAAGGTATCAGTGCAGGTCACCAGCGTCGGCCACGCCGGATTTCTGATCCAGACCCAAGCGGGCAGCATCCTTTGCGACCCCTGGGTCAACCCCGCGTACTTCGCGTCCTGGTTCCCGTTTCCGGACAACAGCACCCTGGACTGGGACGAACTGGGTGACTGCGACTACCTGTATGTGTCACACCTGCACAAGGACCACTTCGACGCTAAGAATCTGGCCGAGCACGTCAACAAGGACGCGGTGGTGTTGCTGCCGGACTTCCCGGTGCCCGATCTGCGAAATGAGTTGCAGAAGCTGGGTTTTCACCGGTTCTTCGAGACCAGCGACTCGGTCAAGCACCGGCTCGGCGGCGCGGGCGGCGACCTTGACGTCATGATCATCGCCCTGCGGGCGCCGGCCGACGGCCCGATCGGTGACTCGGCTCTGCTGGTTTCCGACGGCGCGACAACGGTTTTCAACATGAACGACGCGCGGCCGGTGGACCTGGACGTGCTGACGTCCGAGTTCGGGCACATCGATGTGCACCTGCTGCAGTACTCCGGGGCCATCTGGTACCCGATGGTCTATGACATGCCGGCCCGCGCCAAGGAGTCGTTCGGCGTCCAGAAGCGGCAACGGCAGATGGACCGCGCCCGCCAGTACCTCGCCCAGGTCGGGGCGACGTGGCCGG
>NZ_LZMB01000269.1 GCF_001673555.1 Mycobacterium sp. 1165178.9
TCGGCGCTGGATCTGCTCGATGCCACGGAGCACGCCCGGCTGGCGAGGTGGGGCAACAGTGCGGTGCTCGAGCGGCCCGCGGCCCCGGCGGTGTCGATACCAGGGTTGTTCGCCGAGCAGGTAGCACGCACCCCGGAGGCCATGGCCTTGACCTTCGAAGGCCGCTCGATGACGTACCGGGAGCTTGACGAGGACGCCAACCGACTGGCCCACCACCTGACCGACTACGGCGTAGGCCCGGGCGCCTGTGTGGCGCTGCTCATTCCCCGCTCTGATCGCGCGATCGTCGCGATCTTGGCGGTGCTCAAAACCGGTGCGGCATATGTGCCGATCGACCCGGCGCTGCCGGCAACCCGGATCGACTTCATGCTCGGCGACGCCGCTCCGATCGCCGTCATTGCCACTGATGGGCTGGGTGGGCGGCTGGACGGGCACGACGTTGCAGTGATCGACATCGACGACCCCGCTGTTCGGGATCGTCACTGCACGCCGTTGCCGTCCCCTTCCGCTGATTACATTGCCTACATCATCTACACGTCCGGGACCACCGGTGTCCCCAAGGGCGTGGCCATAACTCACCACAACGTGATCCAGTACATCGGGTCGCTGTCCGCCGATCTGCGGCGCCCCGGCGTCTGGACGCAGTGGTTCTCTTTATCGTTCGACTTCTCGGTCCTGGAGATCTGGGGGGCGCTCTTCAACGGTGGGCGGCTGGTGGTGGTCCCCGAGTGGATGACAAGCTCGACGACCGACCTTCGTGACCTACTGATATCCGAACGAGTCGACGTCTTTGGTCAAACCCCTTCGGCGGCAGGGGCTATGCCGCCCGAGGGTTTGGAGTCGGTGGCGTTACTCGTGGGTGGTGAAGCCTGCCCGGCCGACCTGGTGGACCGGTGGGCGACTCCCGGGCGGGTGATGATCAACAAGTACGGCCCGACCGAGGCCACGGTGGACGTGACCTACAGCGCGCCCTTGATCGCGGGTTCGGGGGCCCCCCCAATCGGTTCGACATTGCCGGGGGCCGCACTGTTTGTCCTCGACATGTGGCTGCGGCCGGTCCCGCCCGGCGTGCTCGGCGAGTTGTACATCTCCGGAACCACTGTGGGATACGGATATTGGCGCCGTTCCGGTTTGACCGCATCGCGATTTGTGGCCTGCCCGTTCGCCGGCCCGGAAGCGCCGGCGCAACGGATGTATCGCACCGGCGATCTGGTGTCCTGGGATGCTGACGGGCAGTTGCGTTACGCGGGGCGTGCGGATGAGCAGGTCAAGATCCGCGGGTATCGCATCGAGTTGGCCGAGGTCCAAACGGCGCTGGCTGACCTCGAGGGTGTGGCACAGGCGGCGGTGGTCGCCCGGGAGGATCGCCCCGGCGACAAACGTCTGGTCGGCTATATCACCGGGACCGCAGAACCCGCCACGCTGAAAAGCGCTCTGGCCGAGCGATTGCCGGCCTACATGGTGCCGGCCGCGTTGGTGGTGCTGGACGCGTTGCCCTTGACGGTCAATGGCAAACTCGACGCGCGGGCCCTACCGGCACCCGAATACACCGATGCGGGTCAATACCGCGCCCCGACCAACCCGACCGAGGAGATCCTGGCCGGCCTCTACGCCCAAGTCCTCGGATTGGATCGGGTCGGAGTCGACGAATCGTTCTTCGAACTGGGCGGCGATTCGCTGTCGGCGATGCGGGTCGTCGCCGCGGTCAACACCACGTTGAACGCGGGCCTCGCGGTGCGCGCTCTTTTCGAGGCGCCCACGGTGGCACAGTTGGCGCCCCGTATCGGCGCGGATGAAAGCCGGCTCGAGCCGTTGGTGCCGGTTGAGCGGCCCGAGATAGTCCCGTTGTCGTTCGCCCAGAACCGGTTGTGGATCATCGATCAGTTGCAGGGGCCCTCACCCGTTTACAACATGGCGGTGGCCTTACGTCTGGACGGGCACCTCGATGTGGACGCGCTCGCGACGGCGATGACCGACGTGGTGGACCGTCATGAAAGCCTGCGCACGCTGTTCCCTTCGGTCGAGGGAGTTCCCCAACAGTTGGTGGTGGCGATCGAGCGGGCCCACTTCGGCTGGGACGTCGTCGACGCGACGGGCTGGTCGGCGAGCCGGCTGGAGGACGCCGTCGGCGCGGCGGTGCGCCGCCCCTTCGATCTGGCTGCCGATATTCCTTTGCGCGCAGTGCTTTTCCGCGTTGCCGATGACGAACACGTTCTGGTTGCGGTGGTGCACCATATCGCCGGTGACGGCTGGTCTATGACGCCATTGGTCCGTGATCTGGGAGTGGCGTATGCCGCCCGGTGTGCGGGGCAAGCCCCGGGTTGGGCGCCGTTGCCGGTGCAGTACGCCGATTACACGTTGTGGCAGCGCGCCCAATTCGGCGATCTGAGCGATCGCCAGAGCCGCATCGGTGCGCAGCTGGCCTACTGGGAAGACGCGCTGGCCGGGATGCCCGAGCGCATTCAGCTGCCCACCGATCGGCCCTATCCGCCGGTGGCTGACTACCGCGGCGCGCACATCGCGATGGAGTGGCCGCCGGAGTTGCAGCAGCGGGTGGCCCAAGTGGCCCGCGAGCACAATGCGACCAGTTTCATGGTCATGCAGGCCGCCCTCGCCGTGCTGCTGTCGAAGATCAGCGCCAGCAGCGATGTTGCGGTCGGATTCCCGATCGCGGGACGGCGCGATCCGGTGCTGGATGATCTGGTGGGCTTCTTCATCAACACCTTGGTGCTCCGGGTCGACCTTGCGGGAGACCCCTCAGTCGCCGAGTTGCTTGCGCAGGTCCGTGGTCGCAGCCTGGCGGCTTACGAACACCAAGACGTGCCGTTCGAGGTGCTGGTGGAGCGACTCAACCCGACCCGCAGCCTCACGCATCACCCGCTGGTCCAGGTGTTGTTGGCGTGGCAGAACTTCAATGGGCCGGACATCGGGTCCACCGTCGGGTTGCGCTTGGGCGATCTGCAGGTCACCACGCTGCCGGCCGACACCCAGGTCGCCCGCACTGACCTGACATTGTCGTTCGCCGAACGCTGGACCGAGGCCGGCGAGCCCGCCGGCATCGAGGGGATGGTGGAGTTCCGCACCGACGTGTTCGACGCCGACAGCATCGAGGCGCTGATCAAGCGGTTGGAGCGAGTGCTGGTGGCGTTGACCGCGGACCCGACCCGGCGGCTGTCGTCGGTCGATCTCCTGGACGACACCGAGCGCGCCCAGCTGCTTGGCTGGGGTAACCGGCCGGCGTTGAGCCAGCGTGTCACCGCCTCGCCGTCAATTCCGGAATTGTTCGCCGTCCAGGTGGCCCGCGTCCCGCAGGCGGTCGCGGTCACTTCTCAGGGTCTGTCGATGACCTATCGCGAGCTTGACGAGGCCGCTAATCGACTGGCGCACTTCCTCGTCGCTCAGGGTGCGGGCCCCGGTGAGCGTGTGGCACTGCTGTTCTCCCGCTCGGCCGAGGCCATCACGGCGATCCTGGCGGTTTTGAAGACCGGCGCGGCGTACGTGCCGTTCGACCCTGAGCATCCACCGGCGCGCATGGAGTTCATGCTCGGCGATGCCGCGCCGATCGCCGTCGTCACCACGGCAGAGCTGCGCCCGCGCCTGGATGGCCGTGGTCTTCTGGTCGTCGAGTTCGACGATCCCCGGATCCGCACCTATCCGTGCACCGGCCTGCCGGCGCCGGCCCGCGAGGACATTGCCTATCTGATCTACACCTCAGGCACTACCGGTGTGCCCAAAGGCGTTGCCATCAGCCACCACAACGTCACCGAATTGTTCGAATCCCTCGAGGGTGAGATGCGGCTCGAAGAACAGGTGTGGTCGCAGGCGCACTCCCTGGCCTTCGACATTTCCGTCTGGGAGATCTGGGGTGCGCTGTTGTACGGCGGGCGGGTGGTCGTCGTCCCCGAGTCGGTGACGCGGTCACCGGAAGACTTCCACGCCACGCTGGTGACCGAACAGGTCAGCGTGTTGAGCCAGGTGCCCTCGGGGTTCTACGCACTGCAAACCGCGGACACGCTATCGCCGGAGCTCGGGCGTCAGCTGAAGCTGCAGGCGGTCGTGTTCGGCGGTGAGGCGTTAGAGCCACAGCGCCTTCGAACGTGGTGGCATAACCATCCCGGAATGCCACGTCTGCTGAACCTGTATGGCACGACGGAGACGACGGTGCACGCCTCCTTCCGGGAGATCGTCGACGGCGACTTGGACAGCGCTGCGAGCCCCATCGGGGGACCGCTGGCGCACCTGGCGTTCTTCGTGCTGGACGGGTCGTTGCGGCCGGTACCGGTCGGCGTGGTCGGGGATTTGTATGTGGCCGGTTCCGCGGCAGCGTACGGCTATATGGGACGGGCCGGGCTCACGGCCTCGCGGTTTGTGGCGTGTCCGTTCGGCGGCAACGGGGCATCGGCCCAGCGCATGTATCGCACCGGTGACCTGGTGTGTTGGGGCGCCGATGGGGAGCTGCGGTATCTGGGGCGCGCCGATGAGCAGGTCAAGATCCGTGGGTATCGCATCGAGTTGGGCGAAGTGCAGGCCGCGCTGCTGGGGCTGGACGGGGTGGAGCAAGCGGCGGTGATCGCCAGGGAAGACCGCCCCGGCGACAAGCGCCTGGTCGGTTACATGACCGGCAGCGCCGACCCGGCCCAGGTGCGGAGCGCGTTGGCAGAGCGGTTGCCGGCCTACATGGTGCCGGCGGCGGTGGTGGTGCTGGACGCGCTGCCGCTGACCGTCAACAGCAAGCTCGACAAGCGTGCTCTGCCCGCACCGGAGTACCAGGACGCCGATCACTACCGGGCACCGGGCAGCGCGGTTGAGGAGATTCTGGCCGGGATCTACGCCCAGGTCTTGGGGCTCGAGCGGGTCGGGGCCGACGAGTCGTTCTTCGAGCTCGGCGGGGACAGCATTTTGTCCATGCAGGTGGTGGCCCGGGCCCGCGCCGCCGGTCTGATATGTCGGCCGCGCGATATTTTCGTCGAGCAGACCGTGGCGCGGCTGGCCCGGGTGGCGGGGGTCGCCGAAGGTGCGGGCGGCCCGGTCGACGAGGGTGTCGGGCCGGTGCTGGCGACCCCGATCATGCGTTGGCTGCACAGCGTCCAGGGCCCGGTCGACCAGTTCAACCAGACGGTGATGGCGCAGGCCCCGGCGGGTGTGACCGAGGCCGACGTCGTCGCGATTTTGCAGGCCTTGGTGGATCGGCACGCCATGCTGCGGCTGCGCGTCGAGGACGATGGCGCCGGCGGCTGGTCATTGACGGTGCCGGTGGCCGGTTCGGTGGATGCCAACGATCGCCTGCAAGCGGTGGATGTGTTGTCAGAGGAGGCGCTGGTCAAGGCGCGGTCGCGGTTGAACCCGGCCGGCGGGGTGATGCTCAGCGCGCTGTGGGCGGACTCGACGGGTCAGTTGGCGCTGATCATTCACCACCTGGCCGTTGACGGGGTGTCGTGGCGAATTCTGCTGGAAGACCTCAACACCGCCTGGGTCCAGCGTCGTGGCGGCCAGCCGATTACACTGCCGGCGGCCGGGACGTCGTTTGCCCGGTGGTCGTCGCTGCTGGCCGAGCACGCCCAGAGCCCCGCTGTGGTGGAGCAGGCCGACGCGTGGCGGCAGGTGGCGGCGCTTCCGGCGGCGCTGCCCGCCCTTCAGCCCGCGGTGGATACGTTTGCCGCGGCCGGTCACTTGTCGGTGTCGCTGGACGCCGACACGACCCGGATGCTGTTGGGCGAGGTGCCGACGGCGTTCCATGCCGGAGTACACGAAATCTTGCTGATCGCCTTCGGTCTGGCGTTGGCGGAATTGTTGGGCCCAGGCGGCGCGACGATCGGCATCGACGTGGAGGGTCATGGGCGCCACGAGGAGCTGGCCGCCGATATCGATCTGTCGGGCACGGTGGGGTGGTTCACCACCAAATACCCTGTGGCCCTGAGCCTCGGTGGCCTGGCGTGGAGCCACGTAGTGGCCGGCGAGGCGGCGTTGGGAGCGTTGATCAAGGACGCCAAGGAGCAGCTGCGCGCCCTGCCCGATCCGCTGGGCTACGGGCTGTTGCGGTATCTGAATCCCGATGTCGAGTTGGGCGGATCCGACCCGACCGTCGGGTTCAACTATCTGGGACGGCTGGGCGCTGGGGCTGACCTTTCCGAGGACATGTGGCGCCTCTGCCAGGACAGCTTGGCGTTGACCGGTGCGGCCGCGGCGATACCCATGCCGCTGATGCACACCGTGGACCTGAACGCCGGCACGGTGGACACCGATACCGGCCCGCACCTGCACGCCAACTGGACGTGGGCGCCGTCGGCGGTGGATCGCGAACAGGTCGACCGGTTGGGCCGGTTGTGGTTTGAGGCCCTGGCCGGAATCTGCGCGCATGTTCGCGGTGGCGGGGGCGGGTTGACCCCGTCCGACATCGCGCCGGCGCGGCTGAGCCAGCCGCAGCTCGATGAGCTGCAGGAGCAGTACCGCATCGCTGACGTGTTGCCGTTGACCCCTTTGCAGCAGGGACTGCTGTTCCACACCACCACCACACAGCGCGGCGACGATGTCTACGCGGTGCAGCTGGACATCACCTTGAGCGGTGCCCTCGAGGCGGACCGGCTGTACGAGGCGGTGAACGCGGTGGTAAACCGGCATCCGAATCTGGCGGCCCGATTCTGCCCGCAGTTCGACGAGCCGGTGCAGCTGATCCCGGCCGAGCCCGTGGTGCCTTGGCGATACGTCGAGTTGGACGCGCGCGGCGACGGAGTCGAGGTCGATCGCAAGGTGCAGGAGGTATGTGCGGCCGAACGCGCCGCGGTGTGCGATCTGGCGGACCCCCCGGCGTTTCGGGCGGCATTGATCCGTACCGCGCCGGATCGGCACCGGTTCATCCTGACCAATCACCACATCGTCATGGATGGGTGGTCGCTGCCGATTCTGCTGGGCGAAGTAATTGCCAGCTATTACAAGCAGCGACTGCCGGCGGCAGCGCCATATCGCCACTTTGTGAGGTGGCTGGCCGGACGCGACCTTGAAGCCGCCCGCGCGGCCTGGCGCGACGTGCTGGCCGATTTCGACACCCCCACTTTGGTGGGTCCGCCCGGGCGGGTGCGGCTCGGAAAGCGAGGCGTCGCGTCGTTTACGGTTCCTGCGGACACCACCGGGGCGCTCGGTGAGCTGGCGCGGTCGCATCACACGACCGTGAACATCGTCATGCAGGCGGCGTGGGCGCAGATATTGATGTGGCTGACCGGCCGGCACGACGTCGCGTTCGGCATCGCGGTGTCGGGCCGGCCGACGGAGCTGGCCGGTGCGGACTCGATGGTGGGGCTATTGATCAACACCGTCCCGATGCGCGCGCGCATCACCGCGGCGACCACGGTCGCCGGGTTATTGGAGCAACTGCAAGACGTCTATAACGCGACTCTGGAGCATCAGCATCTGGCGCTGGGAGAAATCCACCGCGCCACCGGACATGATCAGCTGTTCGACACCTTGTTCGTCTTCGAAAACTATCCCGTCGACGCTGCCGCGCTCGCCGGGGATCACGAGTTGGCCATCACCGACGTCGCCGCCCGTGAAAACAACCACTACCCGCTGGCGGTGCAAGTCCAGCCCGGTGCGCAATTGAGCCTTCGCGTCGAGTACGACACCGACGTGTTCGACGCAGCCAGGATCGAGTCGCTCTTCAGGAGGTTGCAAAAGGTGCTGGTGGTTATGACCGCCGATGCGGAGCAGCAGTCATGACCGCCGACACGACGCGGCGGTTGCTGTCGATTGATCTGCTCGACGACGATGAGCAGGTCGGGCTGGATGAGTGGGGCAATCGGGCGGCGCTGGGCCGGCCGTCGGCGGCGGTGTCGATTCCAGAGTTGTTTGCCGCGCAGGTAGGACGCACGTCGCAGTCGGTGGCGTTGACCTGTGAGGGTCGCTCAATCTCGTATTGGGAACTTGACGAGGCTTCGAATCGCTTGGCGCACTTGTTGATTGGGCGAGGTGCGGGCCCGGGGCAGTGCGTCGCGCTGCTGGTGCCGCGCTCGGCCGAGGCGATCGTCGCGATCCTGGCGGTCCTCAAGACCGGCGCGGCCTACGTGCCGATCGATCCCGCGCTGCCCACGGCGCGGATCGAGTTCATGGTCGCTGACGCGGCGCCGGTAGTCGTGATCAGCAGCGCGGAGCTGCGGTCGCACCTGGACGGGTGCGAAGTAGCGGTCGTCGACTTGGCCGATCCGCTTGTGCGCGATCAGCCCAGTACCGGTTTGCCGGCGCCGGCCCCGGATGATGTCGCTTACCTGATCTACACCTCGGGCACTACCGGTGTCCCCAAGGGGGTGGCGGTCTCGCACCGCGGTGTCACCGAATTGGTGGCCGCAGTGGAGAGTCGGTTGCCAGCGGGGCCGGTGCGGGTGTGGTCGCAGTGGCATTCGCTGGTGTTCGACGTGTCGGTGTCGGAGATTTTCGGGGCGTTGTTGCATGGTGGGCGGTTGGTGGTGGTGCCCGAGGAGGTAGCCGCGTCACCGGATGACTTGCACGCCTTGCTGATTCGCGAACAGGTCACGGTGTTGAGTCAGACGCCGTCGGCGGTGGGGGTGATGTCGCCGGAGGGTTTGGAGTCGGCGGCGCTGGTGGTGGCCGGCGAGGCCTGCCCGGTCGAGCTGGTGGATCGATGGGCGCCGGGTCGAGTGCTCATCAACGCGTACGGCCCCACCGAGGCGACGGTGTACGCGGCGGTCAGCGCGCCGCTGTCGGCGGGCTCGGCGGCGGTGCCCATCGGTTCCCCGGTGGCCGGGGCGGCGTTGTTCGTGCTCGATGCCGGGCTGCGTCGCGTCTCGGCGGGCGTGGTGGGCGAGCTTTATGTGGCCGGTACCGGCGTGGCCTACGGGTACGTCGGTCGGGCGGGGTTGACGTCGTCGCGATTTGTAGCGTGCCCGTTTGCCGGTGAGGGGGCGGCGGGGGCGCGGATGTATCGCACCGGGGATTTGGTGCGATGGGGCGCCGATGGGCAGTTGCAGTATCTGGGTCGTGCCGATGATCAGGTGAAGATCCGTGGGTATCGCATCGAGCTGGGTGAG
>NZ_LZMB01000270.1 GCF_001673555.1 Mycobacterium sp. 1165178.9
CGATCTCGTCGCCGAAGAACTCGATGCGCACCGCCAGCTCTTCGTACGAAGGGATGATCTCCACCGTGTCGCCGCGCACCCGGAACGAGCCGCGGGTGAACGACAGGTCGTTGCGCGTGTACTGGACGTCGACCAGCAGCCGCAGGAGAGCGTCCCGGGGCACCTCGGTGCCGATCCGCAGCTCGACCGAGCGGTCCAGGTACGACTGCGGTGTGCCCAGGCCGTAGATGCACGACACCGACGCCACCACAACCACGTCGCGGCGCGACAGCAGCGAGGACGTCGCGGAGTGCCTTAGCCGCTCGACGTCGTCGTTGATCGAGCTGTCCTTCTCGATGTAGGTGTCCGTCTGCGCGATGTACGCCTCGGGCTGGTAGTAGTCGTAGTACGAGACGAAGTATTCAACCGCGTTGTGCGGCAACATTTCCCGCAGCTCATTGGCGAGCTGGGCGGCCAGCGTCTTGTTGGGCGCCATCACCAGGGTGGGGCGCTGCAGCCGCTCGATGAGCCAGGCGGTGGTGGCCGACTTCCCGGTACCGGTCGCGCCGAGCAGCACGACGTCGCGCTCCCCCGCCTTGATCCGGCGTTCCAGCTCCTCGATGGCGGCCGGCTGATCCCCGGCGGGATCGTGCGGGCTGACGACCTCGAAGTGGCCGCCGACGCGCACGACGTCGTCGACAGCGCGATACTCCGAATGCGCTACTACGGGATGCTCCGTGGCGAATGCCATGGCACCAGGGTAGAACCGATCACCGACAAGTGTCGTCGAGCTGGTCTGGCCGCCTCAGCCCGCGGGATGCCGCACCGATCGCCGCCGCCGCGCCGATCGCCGCCGAACGTGTACTGAGCGCGAAGAATCAGCAGAAAATTCGCAACGAGTGCACGTTCGCCGGGATTTCATCGGCTACCCTGCCGGGCGCGTCCACGTCCGGGTGACCGGATCGCATTGCAGCAGGTAGCCGTCACTGGACGTGCTCATCGCGAACACCGGCGTGCCCGGCCGGTCGCACGAGCTGCCGGCGGCGTGCGCGCCCATCGTGATCGGCGCCTTGGCCCAGCTGCTGCCCTCGCAGACGATCTGCTCGGTGTTGGTCGGGTCGTAGGCGACCTTGCCGACGTCGCTGCACAGCCCGCCGAGCACCGGCGGCGCCGGGGCGGACGCGCTGGTCGAGGTGTTGATCACCTGGGTGGGATCGCTCAGCGCCACGGTGGTGGGCGCATCGCCAGTCCGGGTCGCCACGACAGGCACCCGCACCACCGCCCCCTGAGCTCCGCACTCGTTGCTCAGCACGGTCTCGGTCAGCGTGCCGCGCAGCGTTCCGTTGGCCTGCGGCGCCAGCGACCAGGCGATGGTTTCCTGCTGGGTGGCCCTGACCTGTCCATTGGGCTGAGTGCAGCCCACCCGCTGCTGCGCCGGAGTGCCCTGCCAGTAGCCGCCCACGAAGTGCAGGGTGTCGGTCTGTCCGCCATCAGTGGTCTTGGCCACTAGATGGGTGGCGTCGTCCAGCTGGGTACCGGTGGCCGCACATCCGTTGGTGGTGCATGCCGACCGGAAGGCCCACCAGCTGGTGGCGGCCCCGGCGTGCCGGACCGAGATGCCATTGGTGGTGCGCTTGGTCTGGTCGTAGTCCAACCGGTAAGTCCCGTTAAGCACGGGCCCGCCCGGGGTCGGTGCGGCACTCGCGGCCGGGACCGACGGTTTCGACGCGAGCGCGGGGCTCGTCGGCGGCGCGTCGGGCTGGACGGAGTAGAGGATCGACCAGGTCGCCGCGACGGCGATGAGCACCGCACACACCAGCGCGGTCGCCCACCGGGCCTTCGACGAAAATCGCCGGCCCAGGCCGACGACGGCGCCGCCGGGCCCGCGCCCGCGATGTGGCGTCGGTGCGGCGGCGCGGGACTGGACCCCGCCGACGTCGGAGACATCGCCTATCGACTCACGGACGGCGGTGGCCAACGCGCGGCACCGTTCGAACCGCTCCTCGGGTTGTTTGGCGAGGGCCCGGAAGAACACCTCGTCGAGCTGAGCCAGCTCGGGTCGGAAATCGCTGAGCCGCGGCGGATCCTCGTGCAGGTGCTGACTGATCACCGCGATCGGGTTCGAATGCTGAAATGGAGGTGCCCCGGTGAGGAGATGGAAAGCCGTTGCGGCCAAGGCATATTGGTCCGCCCGGCCGTCGATGGGCGAACCCGTCAGCTGCTCGGGCGCGGCGTACGCCACCGTGCCGACCGCGACGTTGGTTTCGGTGATCCCGCTGATGTCGCCGAGGTGACGCGCCACACCGAAGTCCGCCAACAGGATTCGGCGCTCTCCCTCTTCGGGATGCGTGAGCAGGATGTTGGCGGGCTTGACGTCGCGATGCAGCAACCCACGATCGTGGGCGTAGTCCAGCGCGCCCGCGACGGCGTGCACGATGGCGCACACCTCGCGGATCGGCATTCCCTCGGCATAGTTCTCCTTGACCAGCCGCGAGGCATCGGTGCCCTCGACGTAGTCCATCGAAATCCACAGGTGCCCGTTGAATTCGCCACGGTCGTGCACACCGACGATGTGCGGGTGCCACAGCGTCGCCGCGAGATCGGCCTCCCGATTGAACCTTTCGCGGAACTCGGGGTCGGCGGTCACCGCCTCGGCGAGGACCTTGATCACGTCCCGGCGGGGCAGCCTGGGATGCAGCGCGAGATAAACCTCGGCCATGCCCCCGGCGCCGAGCTGCCGCAGGATCGTGTAGCCGGCGAACGACGCGCCGTTACTCACCGCCAGGCGAGGCTCAGAAATTTCGTTATTCTGCTGCGCCACCACGGGTTCCGCGTTCGGCGCCGAATCGACGGGGGGTATCCGGCGGAACAGCTGACCGATGGGCATGGCGGGCAACGAGTGAAAACCCGCGCGCAGTGCCTCGCGGGCTTGTCGCGGATTGCTCAGCAGGGCTCGCCCGGCGCCGATGCGCCGAGTGGTTCCCTTGTGCTCGTTCGTCAATGTCTCGCCCCCTCGTGTCCGGGCACCGCCCAGGTGTTGCCGCAACGTGATGCGGATCGCACACCGCGGGCATGCGCCTCGCGATCGGGAG
>NZ_LZMB01000271.1 GCF_001673555.1 Mycobacterium sp. 1165178.9
GCGCGGTTTCCGTCGCGATCGCCGACCGGGAAGGGCGCAAGGCCCTGGTGGTGCGCGCCGAGGACCAGGGTCCCGGCATCGCCGACATCGAACGGGCGATGGAAGACGGTTACACCACCGGACGCGGGCTCGGGATGGGCCTGCCGGGCGCACGTCGCCTAATGGACCGGCTGGTCGTCGAATCCACTCTGGGTCGGGGGACCGTCATCGAAATGTGGAAATGGGTTCCTCCTCGTGCATAAACATGGACGCTTCGGGCCGATCGAGTGGGCAAGGGCGGGCAGGCCTTTGCCCAGCGAGTACACGTCCGGTGACCGGGGTATCGCAGTCGAAATCGACGGGGAGGCAGCGCTGTTCGGCGTGGTAGACGGGCTCGGCCACGGGCCGGCCGCCGCAGAGGCCGCACTGCGCGCGGTCGATGCGGTCACGGGCGCCAGTTCCGAGCCGGTCGAGGTTTTGATCCAGCTCTGTCACCGTGTGTTGGTCGATACCCGGGGAGTCGCAATGACGTTGGCGCGGGTGGATTTTGCCGCCAACACC
>NZ_LZMB01000272.1 GCF_001673555.1 Mycobacterium sp. 1165178.9
CGGCATTCCAGTCGACGATCCCAACGGTTACCTGCTCACGGTGAATTACGCCGTCCGCATCACCGACCGCGGCCTGTTCGTGCATTCGGCTCCGTGGGCCGTCTCGTCACTGGGGCTCGAGAACGTCAGCCACGGCTGCATCAGCCTGAGTCCGGACGACGCCGAGTGGTACTACGACCACGTCAACGTCGGCGACCCGGTGATCGTCGTGGACTCGACTTACAATTAGGAAGCTCCGCACCCAGGCGTAGGCCCCCCGCATCGCTTCAATCATGCTGACCTGCGTGGCTTTTCACCGCAAACGTCGGCTTCCGGCTTGGGACACGACGCTGTCGCCGTGGGCCGCGCACGGCGGCCACACAACGGGACGGGCCCGCTGGTTGCTGCCAGCGGGCCCGTCCCGTTCAATCCGAATAAGCCTCAGCTCGCGCCCGAGGGACCGGCAGGGACCGGCTGACCCGGCACCGGTCCGCCGCTCGGTGCGGCGCCGGTTGGCGCATCCTTCACCCCGGACATGTCGATGAGCGGAGCGGCCGCATCCAGGGGAGCTCCGGCAGCCGCCGGCCCACCGAGCGCAATCAGCGGCGCACCGGCCGGCACCACCGGCACCGGCGGCACTATCGGCACCGGCGGTGCAAGGGGCAGCGGCGGCACGATCGGCACCGGAGCACCGACCGGCACGGGGCCTGGCACAGCCATCGGCACGCCGGACATATCGATCATGGGCGCAGCGCACATGCCCCCGGCGGCCGGCGCACCCGCAGCCACGGGTCCAGCCGCTGCGACCGGACCACCGGCGGTCGGCGCCACCTCGCCGGCCTGCCCCTCGATGCACGCGTTGCCACCCGTGATCAGCGGGGCGGCCGCCGCGCCGGGGCTCAACGCGATAGCAGCTCCGCACAACCCAACGCCGGCAACTACTTTGATGTTGAACCGATCGACGATCGCCATCAGCGTCAACTCTCCTTTATTCACGCTCAGCTATTTCCGCAGTGGTGCAGCAGGCCCGCCTAGCCGTACCGAGGTCACTTTCGCGACCGCGCCAATTGTCAGCAGGACACGCGCGACACGCGCCACGCCGCACCGGGCCGTTTCCAAATGGTGACGTCACAACGCTGTCACGAACCAAAACACAATCGGCAGACACCGATCGACGTGCACGAATACGCCTGCGCCCTAGGCTGACTGGACGATTTGTGCCCGACGATCGGCACGCCCGATCACAGCCTGGGCGCCTTACCGCCGTCGGTCGTCACTCCGGCGATCACGCGGACACCTTCCTGCACGGGACGCCGGGTTGCCGGCAACCCGATTCTTTTGCTGCTCTCGGCGCGGCAAATCACACAATCTTTACTGGAGACGGTGAAACGCCACTACACGCCCAAGGTCATCGGTTGCCAGAACGAACTTCGAATCTCACGGAATTTAATTTTCCGCAGGTCCCTCACAGGAAACTGTTGGTGAACAGTTATGGCTTTGAAGGTTACATAAAAGTTAACATCGAGATTAGAACTGTTGACGCAACGAGGAGAAGAGGCTATGGCACCACTTCGTCTCACCACCGGGTTCATCGGTTCGGCCCTACTCGGCGGCCCGCTTCTCGCCAGCCTTATTTGGGCCGGCCCAGCGCAGGCCGACGCAACCACTTTCCTCAATGACATGCACAAAGACGGGGTCCACGCCGTCACCGGCGGTGACGGCGCACTGCTGCAGGCGGGCCTGAACGTATGCCAGCAGCTGGCGTGGGGCGCTCCCGAATCCCAGCTTGTGGGATTGGCCCTGCAACGCTCCGACGAACGGCAAGGAGCTGGCGGGCTCAGTCCGCAGCAGGCGAACGACATCGTCGGCTACGCCGAGCGCGATCTTTGCCCCAACGGCTAGCGCTCGTCTGACTCTTTCGCAGTGCGCCCGCTCGCGAGCGCGGTGGCGATCGGCTGCGTGCCGGCCCGCGGTGGGTGCCGTGCCCGACAGCTGTTCTTGGCCGACTGTTCACTCTCCCGATCAGTTTGCGCGACGGGTCTTCGCACTTTTGTGTAAAAGTGCATCATCCGCATCGGGCGCAGACAAGGGAGAAGGTTGATGGTGGCACGCAGGCAGTTTGGCCGGTTCGTGGGTGCGGCGCTGGCGAGTGGGCCGCTTGTGCTCGCCGGGGTCCTCTGCGCCGGGCCGGCGCGGGCCGACCAGGCCGCCTTTATCAACGACCTGCACAACGCCGGTATCCACGCCGTCAACGGCGGGGACCCGGAGCTGTTGCAAATGGGTGCGGACCTCTGCCAGCAGCTTTCGTGGGGCGCTTCTCCGCAACAACTCGAGGGTTTGGCTCTGCAGCGCTCGGACGCCGACCAGGGCACCGGTGGGATCAACGGTCGACAGGCCGCGGACGTGGTGATCTTCGCCCTGCGCGATCTGTGCCCTAACGCCTGAGGCGTTTTAGCCCCGCGCGCGGCGGTCCGCGCTAAGGTGACCTCGAGTGAAGCTCAACGCAGCGAACCTGGCCGGCCTCGAGATCCCGGTCCCGACGTATGACCGCAGCCAAATCGGCGTCGGCATAGCGCATTTCGGCGTCGGCGGTTTTCACCGTTCCCACCAGGCCATGTACCTCGACCGGTTGCTCAGCGACGGGCTCGCTCGGGACTTCGGGATCTGCGGAATCGGTGTGCTGCCGGGTGACCGGCGAATGCGCGACGCACTGCGCGGCCAGGACCACCTCTACACGCTGATCCTCGAACACCCCGACGGCACGCGACAGCCGCGGGTCATCGGCTCCATCGTCGACTACCGTTATGCGCCTGACGATCCCGACTCGGTGGTCGATCTGCTCGCCGATCCGGCCACCCGGATCATCTCGCTCACCATCACCGAGGGCGGCTATCAGCCACCGCTCAGCGCGGTGTTCGGGTTGGTGGCCGAGGCGTGCAACCGGCGGCGCGAGCGCGGCCTGCCCTCCCCCACGATCGTCTCCTGCGACAACATCGCCGGAAATGGCGACATGGCGCGGCGCGTCTTCACGTCGTACGCCGAACAATTCAATCCCGAACTCGCGCAATGGATGTGCGAGAAGACTACCTTCCCCAACTCGATGGTTGACCGGATCACGCCGGTGACCACGCCCGACGTGCTCGAGCGGCTGGACTCCGAATTCGGTGTGGCCGATGCCTGGCCCGTCACAGCCGAGCCCTTCGCGATGTGGGTCGTCGAGGACGACTTCGCCGCCGGCCGGCCACCGTTGGATCAAGCCGGGGTGCAACTCGTCGACGACGTGGCTCCGTATGAGGCGATGAAGTTGCGGTTGCTCAATGCCTCGCATCAGGGCCTGTGCTATTTCGCTTACCTTGCCGGATACCGGCTGGTGCACGATGCCGCTCAGGATCCGCTGATCGCCGAGTTCCTTGCTCGCTATATGAATTCGGAAGCCATGCCGACGCTGCAGCGCGTCCCGGGGCTCGACGAGTTCAAAGCCGGACTCCTGCCGCGCTTCGCCAACGCCTACATCCGCGACACCGTGGCCAGGTTGTGCGCCGAGTCCTCGGATCGCATTCCCAAGTGGTTGTTGCCCGTGGTGCGCGACAATCTGCGCGCCGGCGGCGGAGTGCGGCTTTCCGCGGCGATCGTCGCGAGCTGGGCACGCTACGCCGAGGGCGTCGACGAACAAGGCGAACCGATCGAAGTGGTGGACCGGCTCGCCGAATCCCTTGTTCCGATCGCCCGCTCGCAACGCGACAACCCGGTCGCATTCCTGGCCAACCGTTCGGTGTTTGGTGATCTCGTCGATCACGAACGCTTCCGTGAGGCTTACCTGTGGGCGCTGGACTCGCTGCACTGCAACGGCGCCCGCGCGACGCTGCGGGCGCTGATCGGTGCCGACGGATCATGACCCTGGTCGCCGGCATCGACTCGTCGACACAGTCCTGCAAAGTGCTGGTGTGCGACGGTGCCACCGGCCGGGTGGTGCGCCAGGGACACGCCAGTCATCCGCACGGCACCGAAATCGACCCGGCGGCATGGGAAGTCGCGGCCCGCAGGGCCATCGCCGACGCGGGTGGCCTGGATGGCGTCGGGGCGGTCGCCGTCGGTGCGCAGCAGCACGGCATGGTGTGCCTGGACCCAGCGGGGCGGGTGGTGCGCCCCGCGCTGCTGTGGAACGACGTGCGATCGGCCGACGCCGCGCGCGCACTCGTCGGCGAGCTCGGTGGAGCCCGGTCGTGGGCCCAGGCCGTCGGCGTCGTGCCGCTGGCCGCGATCACGGTGGCGAAACTGCGCTGGCTGGCCGACCACGAGCCACAGCACGCGGACCGCACCGCGGCGGTCTGCCTGCCGCACGATTGGCTGACGTGGCGGCTGCGCGGCGAGTCCGACATCGCGACCCTGACCACCGACCGCAGCGACGCCAGCGGCACCGGCTATTACGACGCCGCAACGGGGGCTTACCGCTTCGATCTGCTGGAACTGGCGCTGCGCGGCCGTCGCCCCCGACTGCCGGCCGTGCTCAGCCCATCGGGCCGAACCGACGGCGGCGCAAGCGCATTCGGCGCGGGACTCGGTGACAATGCCGCCGCGGCGCTGGGCCTGGGCGCCGAGGAGGGCGACGTGATCGTCTCGATCGGGACCTCGGGCGTGGCGGCCGCCGTCACCGCGGATCCGGTCCGCGACGACGCGGGATACGTCGCCGGATTCGCCGACGGCGCCGGGCGCTATCTCCCGCTGGTGTGCACCCTCAACGGGGCGCGGGTGCTCGAGGCCGCCGCTGCGATGCTGCAAGTCGGCCAGGATGAACTGTCCCGGCTCGCGCTGTCGGCGCCTCCCGGCAGCGCGGGTCTGGTGCTGGTCCCCTACCTGGAAGGCGAACGAACTCCCAACCGGCCCAACGCGACTGGCGCGCTGCACGGCCTGCGTGCCGCCAATGCGACACCGGCCAATCTGGCCCGGGCCGCGGTGGAGGGATTGCTGTGCTCGCTCGCAGACGGGATCGCGCATCTGGCCGCGCACGGTGTCGTCGTACGCCGCATCCTGCTGGTCGGCGGCGGCGCGCAATCGCAGGCGCTGCGCGAGATCGCGCCCGCGGTGTTCGGCATGCCGGTGCTCGCACCAACGCCGGCGCAATACGTCGCGTTGGGCGCGGCGCGGCAGGCGGCCTGGGCGTTGAGCGAATCGGACCGTCCGCCCGCGTGGCATCCCCCGCCCGCAGACGAATACACCGCCAATCCCGCGCCGGAGGTGCTGGCGCATTACGCGCGGGTGCGCGACCTCACCGAGGGAGTCACTGGTCGTCGGGAAGCGGCCGAAACACCGGAAGGACTCGGTACTTCGCGCTGAAGCTGGCCTCGTCGTAGCGGTGGCCCACCTCGCCGTCGCAGGCGATGACCGTGGGACCGTCGACGGCGCTGAAGCTGAATTCCGGCACCTGCAACTCGTGGTAGAGCGGGCTGCGCTCCAGGCGCCCCAGGACGAGTGCGGTCAGGATCCTGGTCCTCGCCCAGCGGCGGCCGGTCTCGAGGATGCGGACATCGATCAGGCCGTCGTCCATGCGGGTCCGCCGCGATGGCGCGAACCCGGTCGGCAGGTACAGCGAATTGCCCAGGAAGAACAGCGATGTCAGGAGGGTCTTGTTGTCGTAGCGGATACGCACGGGCTCGTCCGTGCGCAACGTGCGCAGCATCGCGTAGAGACCGGCCAGCGGCTTGCCGATGCGTTTCTCGAGTTTTTCGCGTCGCCGCACGAAGGCCGGGTACGCGCCGATGCTGGCGGTGTTGAGGACCATTTGTGTCTCGTTGAGACACACCAGGTCTACGCACGCCACGTGGCCGCGCCGGATGGCGTCGACCGTCTTGGCCACGGTGTCACACGCGATGTCCTTGGCGAAGTGGTTGAACGTCCCGGCGGGAAAGACCGCCAGCGGAAGTCCCGCGTCGATGGCGACCCCGGCGGCGGCCGCGACGGTGCCATCGCCGCCGCCCACGGCCAGCACCTCGGCTTGTTCGGCCGCCCCGCGCAGAACCTGGACAGGGTCGTCGCCGGGGCCCAGCTCGCGGATGTCGACCTTGGGCAGCTCGGCGCGCACCTGGTCGACCACCCGGGCGCCGGTGCCGCTGCCCGACTCCGGGTTGATGACCAGGACCACGCCGGCGCCGTCCGGCCGCTGCGGCGCGGCGACGCGGAGCGGTTCGGTTCGCGGACGGGCGGTTTCGATGATCGGCGGAACGAGCCGGCCGCCCAGCACGGCCAGGCCCGAGCCGATGCCGAATCCGGCAATGACGTCGCCGGGGTAGTGCGCGCCGGTCGCCACCCGTGACAAACCCACCAGCCCGGCCAGCAGCGCCAGCCCGAAACCCAGCGGCGGGTTCTCCAGCCCCACCCCGACGGCGAACGCGGCGGCGCTGGCGGAGTGCCCGGACGGGAGCGAGTTCGACGTCGGGTGCCGGCGGACCTGCCTGATCAGAGGCACCAAGTCATAGCCGGGGCGCGGCCGCCGGCGGATCCGTTTGGCCACCTGGTTGGTGACCAGGCTGGTTGCGGCCAGCGTTACCAATCCGCGGATCGCGCCGCGCTGCGCACTTTGCCTGCCAGTGGCGAGCAGCGCCGCACCGATGCCGACCCAGAGCTTGGAACGGTCGGCCGCGCGGGTCAGCGGCGGCATGACGGTGTCCAGCAACGGCGTGTCCGTCTCGGCGATGGCATCGAACAGTTCTCTGTCCAGCGTGCCCAGTCCCCGGGTGATCTGTGTGATGCCGCGTGCGCGTTGTCGAGGCCCCCTGCTCATTCGCTACACCCTAAATTGGTCCGAAGACATGGACGCACAGGGCTATTGCATGAGGTGGCGAGACAACGCCGAACGCCGGGGCGTGGCCGCGCAGGTCGTCGCCGAGATCACCCGCCGGCACGGCGTCACGGCGGCACGCTTCGGAGTCCTCG
>NZ_LZMB01000273.1 GCF_001673555.1 Mycobacterium sp. 1165178.9
CATCGAATCCGATGTCGTCCGGTCGGGCCGCACCCGACGGCGCGGTCGGCGCGGCGGCGGGGGCGGGTGCGGCCGAGGCCGCTTCCGGCGCCGACGCAGTTTCGGCGGCTACCTCCGGCTCGTCCTCGGGCTCCGGCTCGGGGTCGGTGTCAGTGGCGAACAGCACCGCCGCGTCGCGCTCTGCGTTGAGGACTTCCACTGTGCTGTGGGCGTATTCGGGCAGCTTTAGGGTGTTGGTGGCCAGGCCCGCGACGGTCGGTGCGGACTTCACCCCGATCTCGACGAACCGCTCCACGCCTCGACCGCCCGCGGCCTCTTCGGTGAACAGCAGGTCCTGGGTTTCGATCCAGCGCACGGGGCTGGCGAATTGCCACGCCAGCAGCTCGATGAGGACGATGCGCGCCATCTCGATCCGGCGCTCGGCGATCCAGGTGTCGTAGTCGGCGAGGATCGGGTCGAGCGGCTCGGCCGGCACCAGGTCGCGGATCTCCTGGATGAAGTCGCGGTCCAGCGTGAACGGCCGCGGCACCAGGTTGGGGATGTAGCGCCCGATGATGACGTCAGGATCCTTGTCGCGCGGCATGACTCGGTCGAGCGATCGCCGGAACTCCGCCACACCGACTCGCAAAACACGCGAGTGGAACGGCACGTCGATACCGGGCACCAGAATGAACGAGCGCTTGCCGCCGGTGATCTTGCGGCGCCGCTCCACCTCTGCCTCGAGCTCCTCCAGCCCGCGCACGGTGCCCGCGATCGCATACTGTGACCCGCGCAGGTTGAAGTTGACGATCTCCAGGAATTCGCCGGTGCTCTCGGCGATTCCCGCGACAAATTCGGGGACCTCGTCGTCGGGCAGGTCGATCTGTGAGGGGCGAATGGCCGCCAGCCGATAGTTGGACCGGCCCAGCTCGTCGCGAGGCACGATGTCGTGCATCTTCGACCCGCGGTGAAACACCGTCTCCAGCAAGGCTTCCAGCTCGTAGATGCCGGTCACGCAGGCCAGCGCGGTGTACTCGCCGACGGAGTGGCCGCACGCGATCGCATCTTCGACGAAGGCGCCTTGCTCACGCATCTCGGCGACCTGCGCCGCGGCCACCGTGGCCATCGCGACCTGGGTGAACTGCGTCAGGTACAACACGCCCTCGGGGTGGTTGTAGTGCACACCGCTGGCGATGATGCTGGTCGGGTTGTCGCGCACCACGTGCAGAACCGAGAAGCCCAGCGTGTCGCGGGTGAACTTGTCGGCTTTGTCCCACACCTTGCGGGCGGCCTTGGACCGGGCCCGCACGTCCATGCCCATGCCCTTGTGCTGAATGCCCTGTCCGGGGAACGCATAGACCGTGTGCGGGGCGGCCAGCCGTGCCGTCGCCGACATCACCAGATCCGATCCGATGCGGGCGGCGACCTCTAAAACCTCGGCGCCCTGGTCGATTCCGACCCGGTCGACGCGGAACGCGACCTCATCGCCGGGCCGAACCATGCCCAGGAAGCGGGCGGTCCACCCGATCAGCCGCGCCGGCGGGCGCGCCTGACCATCGGTGGCGGTCACCGCGTGCTGGGCGGCGGCCGACAGCCACATGCCGTGCACGATGGGCGATTCCAGGCCGGCCAGCAGCGCGGCGGCGCGGTCGGTGTGGATGGGGTTGTGGTCACCGGAGACCACCGCGAACGGCCGCATGTCGACCGGGGCGGTGATGGCGACGTCGCGGCGGCGCCGACGCGGGGTGTCGGTCGCGTTTGCCGAGACCGCCCCACCCGCGCGCGTCGGGTCGGTCAGTTCGGCGGCGCCGGTGCGCCCGAGGATGGCGAAGCGCTCCTCCAGGGTGGCGATCACTTGACCGTCGGGGTCGGCGATGGTGACCGAGACCGGAACGACGCGCCCCATGTCCGTGTCGATGGCCACCGAGGCCGTCGCGGTGATCGTCAATGGCGACTGGATGTTCGGCAGCTTGCCGACCATGTGGGCGGCGTGGTCGAGATGCACCAGGCTCAGCAGGCCCTCGACGACCGGAATACCGGCGTCGGTGACGGCCGAGCCGATCGCCGAGAAGACGGCGGGCCAGCACGGCCCGACGAGTGCGTCGGGCACGGTGGTGAGGCTGGGCGCCAACGGTTCTCCGAAGGTAGCCGTGACGCCGGTGTGGTCGGCGACCCGCTCGGGGTCCCAGTCCACCGTGACCGTGGCCGTTCCGTCGGTGACCGCGGGCAAGAACTCCGGCCCGTCGACCCCTGCGGCGATGGCCAGTACCGCCCGCATCGCCGTGGCCGCATCCTCGGTGGAGACCACCGGGGTCGCGCCGTCAACAGTGTTGGGCGGCAACGTGAATGGGATATCGATCCACGTGCCCGACACCGGAACGCTGAGCACGACGCGGTCGCCGTCGACCTGAAGCTGCGCCCCGGTGGACGAATGCGTGGCGCGGCGGCTCTCGGGTCCGTCATGCACCAGCCAGTCGGAGGGATCGGCGATTCGATGGACCGGGTTGGTCGCGGTGCGGCCGGCCCACTGCACATCGGGGGCGTCCAGCACGACCGCCAGCGGTCCGGTGACGTCGGCGCGGCCGGTGCGCCGGGAGGTGACCGCCGTGGGTTCCGCTCCGGCGGCGAGCGCCTCGTCGATGGCCGCCTGTTCGAAGCGGTCCAACAGTTCACCGACGGGCTCGTCCATCCGGGTGATGCCGGCCACGGCCGCGGTACCCGGAATGATGCACACCTGATCGGCGTCGTAGCGCGCGTCGTGCGCCTGCCAGAGCGAATCGCTGCGCCACCAGCGCCGTACGTCCTTGTCGATCACCGGCACGAAGTTGACCGGCTTGCCCAGCAGCTTGCACAGCGAGACGAAGAAGGGGACGTCGGCCGGGTGCAGCTGCACGCGTTCGGCGTCGGGGTAGTGCGCCAGCAGGGTGGCAATGGCCTCGGAAGGATTTTCCAGCAGGCGCACGCCGTCGTCAGTGGAGCCGTCGAACAGCGTCTCGATGGGACCGAAATCCTGCGCATGCAAACGGGCTTCGGCCCGCTGCAACATCTGCTCGAAACGGTCGCGCCAGGTGTCGGCCAGCCACGGACTGCCCGGCGACGCGGTGTCCGCGGTGGAATCACCGTCCCCGATGGACAATTCGACGTAACGCTGCAACCACTGCAGGTAGGTCATCTCACCGGCATCGCCGAAGTACGGCTTGGCGGTCTTGGCCATCGCCGCGATGATCTCGTCGCGGCGCTCCGCGACCGCGTCCGCGTCACCGGCGACCTCGTCGAGAAGCCGGCCGCACCGCGACGCGCCGTTGTCGATCTCGTGAATGTCCGCACCGAGCTGGCTACGGCTGGAAGCCATTCCGCCGGAGGCTTTTCCGGCGCCGATCCACTGATCGGTGCCCTGGGTTTCGACCAGCATCCGCTTGACCGACGGCGACGTGGTGGCCTCCTTGGCCGCCATCGCCGCGGTGCCGACCAGGATGCCGTCGATCGGCATCAACGGGAAGCCGTACGTCTGCGCCCAGCGTCCGGACAGGTATTCGGCCGCCCGCTCCGGCGTCCCGATGCCGCCACCGACGCAGACGGTGATGTTGGAGCGCGACCGCAATTCGGAGTAGGTCGCCACCAGCAGGTCGTCGAGGTCTTCCCAGGAGTGGTGGCCACCGGCGCGTCCGCCCTCGATGTGCGCGATCACCGGCTTGGTGGACACCTCGGTCGCGATGCGGATGACCGAGCGGATTTGCTCGACGGTGCCCGGCTTGAAGACGACGTGGCTGATGCCGACCTCGCCCAGCTCCTCGATCAGGTCGACGGCGTCCTCCAGATCGGGGATGCCGGCGCTGATCACCAGACCATCGATGGCCGCGCCGGACTGGCGCGCCTTTTGCACCAGCCGCTTGCCGCCGACCTGCAGCTTCCACAGGTACGGGTCCAGAAACAGCGCGTTGAACTGGTAGGTACGGCCGTCTTCGAGCAGCCCGGACATCTGCTCGATACGGTCGGCGAAGATCTCCTCGGTGACCTGCCCGCCACCCGCCAGCTCGGCCCAGTGCCCGGCGTTGGCAGCGGCGGCCACGATTTTTGCGTCGACGGTGGTCGGGGTCATGCCGGCCAGCAGTATCGGTGAGCGGCCGGTCAACCGGGTGAATTTCGTCGAGAGCTTGACCCTGCCATCGGGCAGGCGAACCAACGTCGGAGCGTAGCTGGACCAGGCCCGCGCCACCTCGGGAACAGCACCCACGGTGAAAAGGTTGCGTTGCCCGCCGCGGGTCGCCGCGGGGACGATGCCCACACCAAGACCCCGGATCACCGGCGCGGTCAGCCGGGTCAGGATGTCGCCCGGCCCCAGGTCGAGGATCCAGCGCGCCCCGGCGTCGTTGACCCGGGTGATCTCCTCCACCCAGTCGACCGGACGCACCAGGATCGACTCGGTCAGCTGCCGGGCCAGCTCGACGTCCAGGCCGACCTTCTCGGCCCAGCTGCCGACGATGTCGATGCCGTCGGCCAGCCGGGGCGTGTGGAAGCCCACCTCGACCTGCACCGGATCGAAGACCGGCGCGAAGACGTCTCCGCCGCGCAGCTTGTTCTTCCGGTCGGCTTCCTCCTTCTCCGAGATCTGCTGGCAGTAGAGCTCGAAGCGGGACAGCTGTTCCGGGGTGCCGGTGATGACGACCGAACGGCGGCCGTTGCGGATGGACAAGACGGGCGGCAGCACGGTGCGAACGTCCTGGGCGAACTCGTCGAGCAGCCGGCCGATGCGTTCGGGATCGGCGTTGGTGACCGACACCATCGGGGGGCGGTCGCCAAGCACCGATATGCCACGCCGACGAGCCACCAGCGTCCCGGCCGCCCCGATCAGCTGGGCCATTGCCAGCAGCTCGACATCGCGGCCACCACCGGCCTTCAGCGCCTCGACGGCGAGCACACCCTGGGAATGTCCTGCGACGGCCACCGGGGGCGTCGCCTTCAAGTCCATGCCTTGCCGTGCCAGCGCACGCACGGCCGCGATCTGGGTGAGCAGCACCCCCGGAATCGACACCGCGGCCGAAGTCAGGTGCTTGTGCGATGGGACCGGATCCTCGGCCGCTAACGCACGTACCCACGACAGCGGCTCGAAGCCGATCGGCCGCACCACGACCAGCTCTTTGGCTACGGGTTCCAGGAGCAGGTTGACCTCACCAACCAGGGTGGCCAGCTCGGACTCGATGCCGGCCGAGGACACCAGTTCTTCGAGAGTCTCCAGCCAGGCGCTGCCCTGGCCGCCGAATGCCACGGCGTAGGGCTCGCCGGCCGTCAGTCGGTCGACAAGAGCGAGGGTGTCCCCGGCTTGGGGGTTCTTGCTCCCCTGCGGAGCTTGCCCGCCTCGGTCAGCGGACACCCGATCGTGCTCGTGGATCGTCACCTTGTCTGTCTCCCCTGTATGCGTCTTTAGGTCTCGTTCGTCTGGCGGTTCACCACCGCAGGGCGGGGTCCTGTCGATTCCGCGTCGAATCACAGCCGGGAAACGGCCGGCCGGTGTGTTGTCGGCGGACCGCTCGAGTGGCGCTGAGCGGCGCGACGGACTCCATCGGCTGTACTAAGAGTGTCATAAGGATCGACCCTCGTTTCCCGTGCTGATCGGTTACTGGTGAGTTCTACGCATGGGTAACCGTGTCCTGGGTAACACGCGGTTTCACCGGCGGCGAGGAGCCGATTAACAAACCCGCTGCATGCAGGTGGTTACGGTCGAGTAGCTATAACTGCGCAGATCAAAGCTATCTTGTTATCGAATCGTTACATAAAAATTTTTGGTCACAAAACGCCATCGTGGCGCCGTCGGGCGCGGCTGACCGCGATCCGCCCCCCGCGCGTGCCCGGAAAATGAGCGAACGAGTGTTTGCTGGAATTTTTAAGAGTCCGCATCCCGGCCGCACCGAGCAACGGCATCTGACGCTAGGCCCACTGGCCGAATTGGGGCTTGAGGATCTCGTTGATGTCCACGCCGACCCCTCCGACGCTGCGTTTGTCGATTTCAACCTGGTGCAGATTGGCCGCCGGGTGGGCATATCCCTTGGGCGAGCCCCAATTGTGCTGCCAAAAGTAGGAGCCCAATCCGTCGTGCAGCGCCCAGTCGATGGTTTTCGAATTGGCGTACACGCCTGTGCGCTGATGGCCGATGACCGATTCCCACGAACGCAGGTAAGGCGCCACCTGGCTTTTGTACTGCTCGTAAGAGGGGTCGTCGTCAATCGAGGCGTAGATGGGCGCGCTGGCGGGCCCGCCGGCCGCAGCGTGTAGCTGCATCCCGCGCTGCGCGTGCTGCAGGCCGGCGTTGGCACCGCCCAGCCAGTCCGCGGTGCTGGCCTTGCCGTACTGATAGCAGGACACGATTTTGAGCCCGTTGCTATCGAGGTCGCGCGCTTCGCTGACCTGGATCGGCTTTCCGAGCATCCAGTTGCCTCCGGGGCGCCGGTCCGACACGTACCGAATCGCCCCCACCGCGCCCGCCGCGCGGATCTGACTCGCCGGAATGACTCCGGCCGCATAGTCCAGCAGGGTGCCGAGCGATGCCGATGCCACCGGGGCGCTCAGCGACGCGCCCGCGACGCCCAGGCCGAGCACGGCCGGGGTAGCGGCCGCGAATTTCAGCAGATCGCGTCGCGAAACGGATGACACAAGCCACAGAGTACGACAGAGATCCCATATGTCACGCCAATCACAAAGATCACATCTGCATCACGGCGCCTCATCGGCGCTGAAGCGCGCCCGCCGCGCCCAACATCGCGTAGGACCAGGTCACCGCCATCAGGCTCAGCAGCGAGCGGATCATGGGGCGCCGCGCTGGAGGCGCCTCATTTCCGTCAGGCGTTGACGTTGTCCAGCGTGTCCACCATCCGTCCGATGGGTTGCCAGCGCCGGCGGTTGGGCAGCCGCACCGCTATCTCGGGCTTTCCGTAGCGCGCTAGGGCGGCGTTTGGCCTTAATTTATTGTCACTATAAAGTTAATACAGTTAGCGAGAGCGCTTGACTGCGATCGGAGTTCAGGTGGAACACGACCAGCTCATAGACTTGACGCGGCGCGCGTTGAAGTTGGCGCGGGACAAGACGACTGATCTCGCTCCGGCCCAACACACGGTCGACGCGCGTGACTACACCGGCATCGAGCGGCACAACCGTGATCGGGCGATGCTGCTGGCCAGTCCGCAGTTGGTCGGCTACGTCTCGGAACTTCCCGCCCCGGGTTCGTATTGCACGAAAACGGTGATGGGGCGGTCCATCGTGTTGACCAGAACATCAGAGGGAACGGTGAAGGCGTTCAATAACGTCTGCCTGCACCGCCAGTCGCAGGTGGTGACCGGATGCGGCACCGCGAAGCGGTTCACCTGCCCGTACCACGCCTGGACATACGACAACACCGGTCGCCTGGTGGCAGTTCCCGGACGCGAGGGATTCCCGGACGTTACCGTCAAGTCCGACGGTCTGACCGAACTCCCGGCCACCGAATTCGCCGGATTCCTTTGGGTGGCATTGGATCCCGGATCCACGTTGGACGTGGCGGGACACTTGGGCCCGCTCGCCGAGGAACTCGACTCGTGGGGCATCGGCCGCTGGTCACCGCTCGGCGAGAAGGTGTTGGACTGCCCCATCAACTGGAAACTGGCGATCGACACCTTCGCCGAGAACTACCATTTCGCCACTGTGCATCAGCAGACGTTCGCCACCATCGCACGTAGCAACTGCACGGTCTTCGACTCTTACGGACCCCACCACCGGCTGATCTTCCCGCTCAACACCATCCTGGAGCTCGACAATTTGCCCGAGGATCAGTGGAATCCCTTCCACAACATGGTGGTGATCTATGCGCTGTTCCCCAACATCGTGCTGTCGGTGACCATCGCCAACGGCGAACTGTTCCGCGTCTACCCCGGGGATCGGCCTGGTAGGTCAATCACCGTCCACCAGAACGCAACACCGCAGGACCTCGCCGATGAGTCGGTGGCCGCCGGCGCCCAAGCCGTCTTCGAATACGCGCACGCCACCGTGCGCGACGAGGACTACCGACTGGTCGAGGGGCTGCAAGCCAACCTCGAGTCCGGGGTCCGCGATCACTTGGTGTTCGGCCGCAACGAGCCCGGGTTGCAGCATCGCCACATCACGTGGGCCCGGGCGTTGTCCCCGTCAGCTGACGTCGGCTGACAGGACCGCGATCAGATCGTCGAGAAGCTTTGCCAGCATGTCATTTTCGGCAGGCGTCACGTTGAACAGCAGCTCGACGGCATCCTTGCGCCGGCCGGCCGCCACCAGCGGCCCGACCTGGTCCACCATGGCCTGCAGTTCGGGCTTCGGCGGTGCCAGGCTCGAGACAGTCGTCGACAGCACCTCGACGAGTTCCCAATCTCGGTACAGAGCCAGCGAGCGTTCATTGAACGCGAAGCCCGTCACCGGGTTTCCCCACATGGTCCCGTGATAACGATAGGGGCCCTCCATGTACTCGATCGGCAGCCCGTGCGCCGGGGCGGCCACCAGCGGCTCTCCGACGAGATCCAATTGCAGAGTGGGACAAATGATCCGGTGCCGGTCGGGCATGTACCGGGCCGGCGCGAGAGGGCGCACCAGCGGCCGGATGGCCTCCGGCCACCGCACATAGCTGCTGACCGTGACCTCGACGTCTTCGGCACACTCAGGCGCGATTGCGGGGTCCGGGTGGCTTGTCGTGACACCGGTGAACGGTTGCAGCGCATTGCCATCTGCGCGGTCGAACTGGCGCCAGATGCTCAGGTCGACCCCGTTGTCGAAGTTGATCGTGCGCCATTCGTGTGACCTCGCCCGCGGGTCCCCGCCGGATCCGCCGCCGCCGGCGTACTTGGGGAACCACTGCCGATCGACGTGCCCACTCGTGCCCGAGACCTGCTCGACCACGTCGCCCCAGCGCAGGGTGCCGGTCATCGCCATGCCGGTCTGGAAATACGAGTAGGTGTCGCTTTGACCGAAGCAGACGATCTTCCCGTTATAGGTCGATGCACCCACCGGTGTCGGTGCGCGCGTTGGGGTTACGGCCAAATCCAGTCGCATGGGCCGCCCGGACTGATCCTTCCCGACCAGGCTGACGCGATAGGTGTAGGGCAGCAGTTCGCCATCGCCGTTGCGGCTGGTCGTCCACGACGCGGTTCCCGCGCTGCTGTGGTAGTGGATGTCGAGATGGCCCACCGCCATAGTCAGCTTGCGCTGGGCACCGGGCTCCATGTTGGCCGGCGGCATGTCGTAATCCGTGAAGGTGCCGTAATCACCGGTGTCGAGGTCGAACAGCGCCATCGTGTAGAAGTCCGCGACGACCGTTCCGCCGGGCCGGTTCTTGTTGAAGATGGTCAGAAAGGCAAACGATCGGTCGGTCTCGGCGGCCTCGAGCTGACCGGCGATGAACCAGGTGTCCGACTCCTGGTCGGGGTGCTCGCCCTCGGCGGCGGGGAACTGTAACTGGCCGTCGCCGGGCACCAACTGAAACGGGTAACTGCGCCAATCGCTGGTCATAGAGGGCCTCGCTGCTTTTTTCGCTATGTTAGCGTGAATAGCGAAATAGCGGCCACGTCCATCCCCTGAGGAAGTGCCCCGATGACAGAGACTTCCGGCCATCGCTCCTATAACGAGCTGTTCATCGGGGGCCAGTGGCGCAAGCCCGCCAATCCCCAGCAGCTTGCCGTGATCTCGCCCCACTCCGAGGAGCCGGTCGGGCATGTCCAAGTCGCAGGTCCCGAGGATGTCGAGGCCGCCGTCGCCGCCGCGCGGCGCGCGTTTGATCACGGTCCGTGGCCACGGATGAGCCACGCAGACCGGATGGCCAAGGTCGAACAGCTCGCCGGCATCTACGCCGGCCACGCCGACGAGATGGCCGATCTCATCACCGACGAGATGGGGTCGCCGCGCAGCTTCAGCCGGATGGGCCAGGGGGCGGCCGCCGTAGCGCTGATCCACCTCTCGCTGGCCGCCGCCCGCGAGTTCCCGTGGGAGGAACGCCGCCAGGGCGTGCTCGGCGAAGTACATCTGCGCAGGGCCCCCGTCGGGGTGGTCGGGGCGATCGTGCCGTGGAACGTGCCGCAATTCTTGATCATGCCCAAGCTGATCCCGGCACTGATCGCGGGCTGCACGGTCATCATCAAACCCGCGCCCGAAACCCCTTTGGACGCTCTGTGGTTGGCCGAGATGATCGAGCGGATCGGGCTGCCCGAAGGCGTGGTGTCGGTGCTGCCCGGAGGCGCCGAGATCGGCGAGGCGCTAGTGCGTCATCCCGGGGTGGACAAGATCGCCTTCACCGGGTCCAGTGCGGTCGGCCGCCGGATCGCCGCCCTGTGCGGCGAGCAACTCAAGCGGGTGAGCCTGGAGCTGGGCGGCAAGTCCGCGGCGATCATTCTCGACGACGCCGACATCGACAAGACGGTGGCCGGCCTGAAGTCCGCCGGACTGATGAACAACGGCCAGGCCTGCGTCGCGCAGACCCGGATTCTGGTCAGCGACCGCAAGCATGACGAGGTCGTCGACGCGCTGGCCGACATGATGTCCACGCTGAATGTCGGCGACCCGGCCGACGAGTCGACGGACATCGGACCGCTTGTGGCCCAACGCCAACAGCGCCGCGTCCAGGACTACATCAAGTCGGGCCGCAGCGAAGGCGCCCGCGTTGTGCTCGGTGGCGAACATAGCCCCGCCGAGCGCGGCTGGTACGTGCAGCCGACGCTGTTCACCGATGCCACCAACGACATGCGCATCGCCCGGGAGGAGATCTTCGGTCCGGTGCTCACCGTGCTTCGCTACCGTGACGTGGACGACGCGGTCCGCATCGCCAACGAGACCGACTACGGCCTGGCCGGTTCGGTGTGGACCGCCGATATCCAACACGGCCTGGACGTCGCGGCCGCCGTCCGAACGGGAACCTACGGCATCAACATGTACACCCTGGACATCGGTGCACCGTTCGGCGGCTTCAAGCAGTCTGGCATCGGGCGCGAGTTCGGGCCGGAGGGGCTGCATGAGTACGTCGAGCTGCAGACGCTGATCTGCAAAGGCCAGCTGCCGCCCCTATAAAGTTTTTGGTCTCCACAACGGGTCGCGACCAAGCCGCGCCAAAAGCCTTCCCTGCGAATCGGTCTCGTCGTCGATCGCGACCGGCGCACCGAACATTCCAGACGCGGCCGACGCCCGCGGATCTTCCGGTAGGCTCGCGCAGAACATTTCACACCACGCGGGGTCCAAAGCGGCGTCGGCGCCCACCGCGCGGGCGAGGTCCCAGGTATGCACCAAGACATCACGGGTCAGGTTCGGCATCAACCGGTACTCATCGAGCCGCGTCGCTCCCCCGGATCCAAGAGCCTCCGTCAGCGAGTCATAGGTGAGTTGCCATCGCGCCCGCGGGTCGCCGCGTGGCCGGTCAGGCTTCAAACCCAAGGGGCGCAACAGAAGAGCGTCATGAAAACCGATGACGTGCTCAAGCACTCCTCGCGCGTCCCACTCATCACACGGCGATGGACGGTCCCATTTGCCGTTCGCCGCGGCGACGGCCGCACCGAAGCGACGGCATACCGCCAAGTGCAATTCGCCGACGTCATCCATCGCCGTCGCGGGGGAATTCGGGCACGTGCAAGGTCAGCTCGACCGGGCAGCACAGCGCGCCGTGCTGATTGGTCACCTGGATTTCGACGTCGACCAGGCAACGCGGCGGCTCCACCGAGGTGTCCCGGCGCTTCGCCACGGCCCTGCCGCGGCCGACCATCGTGTCACCGGCATACACCGACCCGGCGAGCCGCATTGACCGCCGCACCACGCGCGAGCGCGGGCCCGCCCAGTCCGTCGCGACGCGGTCGGCGAATCCGGCCAGGTGCATCGTGTTGACGTAGATCGCCGGGTTGCCCTGAGCCGCAGCGTATTCCGGATCAAAATGGCCGGGAAAATAGTCCCACGTCGCCCCGGCGTTTTCCACCACCCGCTGGTAGCTGATGTAATCGATCACCTCGGGCAGGTCGACGGGAACGGAGATCTGGTGCCAGTCCAGGCCGTCGGCGCTCACGCGGACGCTCCCGGAGTGAACCGGAACAAGGTGTTGCGACAGGTGGCCACCACGGTTTGATCCTGCCGACGATAGGTCTCCAACGTCTCGACGAAATGGCCGACTCCCAGCCGCGTGCGCTTTTCCGGCGACACCGAAACCAGCTCGTCAACCACGGTCAGCACGTCGCCTTCGACGATGGGTTGCGGAAACTCGACCTCGTTGGCCGCGTTGATGATTGTGGTGCCGGGCAGCGGCACCCGCAGGGCGATCAATGAACCCGCCCTCCTACCGCCTGGTTGCCATGGCGGTGCGATCAGCCAGCCCACCAACAGCGCCGGCGGCGCCAGCAGACCTCCCCAGTGCAGGCGGGCGAATTCGGGATCCCAATACGAGCGATTGCCGTCGCGGACCATAGCGGCGAACAGCTGGATGCGTGCGGCACTGACCGCGGCGGCGGCGGTGCGGGGCTCGCCTTTCGCACCGACCATCCGCAGCGCATCGTCGTACGTGCCGAAGGCCAGCCGCTGAGCGAAATCCTGATCCACGTATCGGCGCGCTCACATGACGAGCGGGTGCCGACTCGGGACCGAATCCCACTGCAACGTACGGGAAGTGAAGTACCAGCCGCCGCGCTCGTAGATCAGACTGTCGCGAAATGTTCCGGTGGCGCGCAGCACGGTGTCGCCATACATGGCGGCGAAAAGCACGGCGACACAATGCTGAGTCGCGTTCACCCCGTCGACGCGGATTTCGTGATCGACCGTTACCAGTCGCTGGCCATCACCACCGTCGAAGGCCGAACGCAGGTCGTTGAACAGCTCACCGTCGCGGGTGTAGCTCGCACCGGAGTGCCGGAAGGTGGAGATCCAGCGGTCGCGGTCGCCTTCGGAAAAGGCCCGATTGTGCCGGGCATCGAGGTCCAGGATGGCAGCGCGTCCGGTGGCGGCTTGAAGCATTTGCTGTTCCTGATAGGTCATGGTCATCGCTTTCCAGCCTCTCTCGGGAATGACTGCCAACAATGGGCTGACGGAACACTAAGGCAACTTATCGACTATTAGGTGACAGTATCGGAACCTAACGGCTAACGACATACCCCCTACTTTCACGATCCCACGTGTTCGGACTGACGCCCCGTTCGCGCAATAAGTCCTTGCGTATCCGGCCGATCACATTCTTCGGGAGTTCGCTGACGGTCTCCACGAATCGCGGCACGCAGAAATAGGGCATGCGCGCCGCGCAGAAGTCGAGCAGCTCCACGAAATCCAGTGTGGCGCCGGGCCGCAGCGTGACTACCACCAGAACATCGTCCTCCCCCAGCTCGCTGGGCACGCCGACCGCGGCGGCCTCGACAACCGCGGGATGACACATGACGACGCGCTCCACTTCGACCGACGAGATGTTTTCACCGCGCCGGCGCAACGCATCCTTGATCCGGTCCACATAGGTCAGATTCTGATCGCCATCGAGCCGCCCGAGGTCGCCGGTGCGAAACCATTCCGGATGCGGCTTTATCCGCGAATCCCCGCCGACGTATCCCTCGCTCATCACGTGCGGATGCTTGGGCCGACAAACGATCTCACCCACTGTGTCAGTGGGCATCGGGGTTCCTCGCTCGTCCAGAATCCGCACTTCGAAATCGGGATTGGGCCGTCCCGACGTTCCGGGAACCCCGGCGTCGGCCAGCGCCTTGACCGCGATGGGGAACGCCTCGGTGAGCCCGTACATCGTGACGATGCGACAGCCGTAGCGCTTTTCGATGTCGCGGTAGGAGTTCGCGTCGATCGGCGCGGCGGAAATGAACCGCAGCGGTAGCCGTGCGTCATCCGGATCCGCAGGAAGATTCTGCAGCATCGAGACCATCGCCCCGGCGCCGGCGAATCCGATGGCACCGCGGGCGCGTATGTCATCCCACACCTCGCCGGGGTGAAAAGCCCCGGCCAGCACCGTCGTCGCACCTACCAGCATGGGCGCCAAGATGCTGGGCGCCGCGCTGAGGTGAAACAGCGGCATCGCCGTCCACAGCACCTCGCCCTCACGAAATTCCCAAGCCGACGCTACGGTTGCGGCCACCGAAAACAGGTAATGCCATGTCGTGGCGACCGCTTTGGATGGGCCGGTGGTGCCTGACGTGTAGAACAAGCAGCCAAGGTCGCCCGGATACCCTGGGCTATCGGTCGCCGCACTTTCCGCGTTCTGAGCCAGCGCTGCCGTAAGTGAATCATCCAGCACCACAACGCTTGTCAGGGTCTCCACCGCGTCGGCAATTTCGGCGGCCCGGGGCCGGCGCTCGGCGTCGGTCAGCATCACCTTGGCCCGTGACAGGCGAAGGGCGTGCAGTAAGAAGTCGCCCTTGTTCGCGGCATTGACCGCCGCGCTCACCGCGCCGATTCGTGCGGCGCCCAGCCAGAAGTACACCCACTCCGGACACGTGCCCGTGAACAACGCGACGCGGTCACCCCGCCCGACACCCAAGTCGGTCAACATGTTTGCCGCGGCGCAGGACCGCTGGCGCATCTGCTCAAATGTCACGTCGACACCGGCGATCGACATCATCACCCGATCGGGGTACTGCCTCGCGCGGTGATCGAGCACGGCCGGCACGGTGAAACTGTCGACGCCGAAATCGGAGGGCTGCGCGGGCCCGCTGCGGTCAGCGCACATCAGCGTGTCTGACTTTGATCAAGCTTTGGCGGCCGCGGGGTCGGGCTCGCCGTCGGCGCCGTAACCGAAGTCGGACGGTGAGGGCTCCTCGCCCGGGTAGAAGCGGTGCGCCCAGCGGCGCAGGGCCGCGTAGTCGTGCGCCTCTTCGGGAGCCAGATTCGGCTTCTCCAGGTATTTCATGTTCTCCCAGGTGAAGAAGTCCTGCTTGATGACCTCTTGCTGGAGGGCGAGGAACCGGGCGGCACGTCCGGTGGGCACGTCACCACCGTCGCCGGGTTCACGTACAGAAGCCTGGGTGTAG
>NZ_LZMB01000274.1 GCF_001673555.1 Mycobacterium sp. 1165178.9
CCGCGCCGACCCCGATGAGCAGGTTGCGCCGCCGCCGGGCGAAGGCCGCGTGCTCCTGACCGGGTGAGATCGGAGCCGCCGAGGGCGAGGGCGAATCGTCGATCGGTCCTAGGACCTCGGTGCGGTCGGCGACCGCGGTCGCCTGCTGAAGGAGGTTCAAAAGCGTTGAGGCGCTGCGTATTCCGCCGTCCTCCTGGACCGCTCGGACGGCGACCGCGGAGATCTGGAAGGGGATATCGCGGTCCAGGGACATCGGCTCGACGGGGTTGCCCGAGGAATCGCGTTCGGCCGCCGCGAGCCCGCTGCGCACCCCGCTCTCCACGATGGGCCACCGATTGACCAGTAAGGCGTAGAGCGCTGCGCCGATGCCGCGGATGTCGTCCTGCGGGTTGGCCTCGGGCATGGTGGCCGGGTAGGCCAGCACGACGTCGCCCTCGATGCTGACACGCACTCGGCTGGGGTGATCGATCGACAGGGCGACGCCGGCGCGGTGGGCCGCGTCGGCCGCGGCTGCCAGCGACTGCATGGCCCGCACCGCGCCCACCGGTGAGGGTGCGGTGTCGGCGACCTCCTGCAACGAGCCACCACGGATCCATTCGGAGACCACCAGGCCACCGGCGCCGGTATGCACGACGTCGAGGACGCGGGCGATACCGGGTTTGTCGATGCGGCTGAGCCGTAGGGTGCGCGACAGGATCTCTTGGAGGACCTCGTTGGGCAGGGCGCCGTCCGGGTCGACGAAGGTCAGCGCCACCTGCCGGTCCAGGGCAGTGTCCAGCGCTTGCCAGAACTGCAGCGGTGGGGCGCCGCCGTGGAACACCAGCAGTCGGTACCGGCCGCCGGCTATGCGCGCGCCGGGGACGAGGTGCACGTCGTCTCCCGCGGCATCCGCCGAACGGCCGCGTGGCGCTTCGAACGGCGTGTGTGCATGCCGGGAACCTGGGATGTCGCCGTTGGACTTGTCCGACGGGCGCCCAGCGGTGGACGGCTTGGGCTCGTCGGCGGGAATGTCGGGCTGGAAGTCGTCGGCGATCGGCCGCGGCAGCGGGGTACCTGAGCCTGCGCCGGGCCCAGAGCTGGGGGCTGCGCTCTCCATCGGGCGGTCGGTCACCTCCGGTCCTTTCACTAGCCGGGCTCGGGTTGCCCGCTCCGGAGGCCTGCGCCGGATCGGCTCCTGGACCGCACTTACCCCAGGCGGGGACGAATTCCTCTGCTCAGGGTACGTGACCGGGCGCCGGTGAGACGATCGATCCTTGGCACTCGGTTTGCGCGGGCGCGGTCCGCGGCCCGTGATGCGGTGCCGCAGGGCATCCAACGCCGCCCGCGCCTCCGGGACGTCTGCGCGCAGCATCACCGCCGCCGTGATCGGCAGCATGATCAGCCCCAGCACGAACAGGCGCAGTAGGGATCCGGCGCCGCCGTGGTTGGTGAGGGTGTCCAGCCCGAGCAGGCGGTCGGCCACATGGGCGGTCAATCCGGCCAGCATGGATGCGGTGAGCGTCACCAGGATCGTCCGGACTTCGCCGACGCCGATCAGGTGGCCACCGGCCGGCAGCAGCGTGCGTCGCAGCAGGATGTAGCCGATGATGGCGCCGGCGAGGAATCCAACGCCGTTGGCCAGCCCGAGAAGACCGGCCACCAGCTTGGGGTCGTCGGTGAGGTGCGGCGCCAGCACCGAGCCGAGGATCTTGACGGCCGTGATGACCAGGATGATGACGATCGGCGTCCACGGCTGTTCACGCGCGTAGAACACCCGCAGCTGCAGGAGCACCAGCCCGTAGGGAATCAGCGTGAACGCCGAGAGGGTGATCGCGGCGCCCAGGTATCCGGCGTCGACGTTTCCGAAATGGCCGTAGGCGAACAGGGCGCTGCCCATCGCGGGACCGCCGACGGTCATGAACGCCACGATCGGGATGAGCGTGATCAACGTCAGCCGGGTGGCCAACGACAGGTCGCCGAGCACCGCCGCCGTGTCGTCGGCGGCGGCGTTGCGGCTCAGCCGCGGCATGACCACGGTCAGTACCGTCACGCCGATCATGCCGAACGGCAGCATCAGCACCAGCCAGGTGTAGTTGTAGATCGCGGGTCCCGACGCCGCTGCGGTGCTGGCGATCTGGTTGCCGACCACCAGGCCGAGCTGGCTGATCAGTACGTAGAGCACCATGGCGGCGGCCATCGTGCCGAAGCGCTTGAGTCGCTGGTCGATTCCCCACAGGGGGCGCAGGTCGACCCGTTGGCGCCGCAACGCGACGAGCAGCAACCCGGTTTGGGCGAACACGCCCAGCGTGGTGCCGACGGCGAGCACCAGCAGCTTGGCGTTGCCCATCCGGACGGGATCGACCGACAGCTCCCCGGGGACCAGTGCGTACACCGCCAGCGTGACCAGCGCGACGACATTGTTCACGACCGGGGCCCACGCCGTGGGCCCAAATACGTTGCGGGTGTTCAGGATCGCCATGAACACCGATGTCAGCCCGTAGGCGAGGACCTGGGGGAGCAGCAGGTAGGCGAAGGCGACGGTCAGCGGCTCGTTGACTTGCGGGTTGCGGCCCAGCATCACCCGCACCAGCAGCGGCGCGGCCGCCACCGACAGCACCGTGGCGAAGATCAGCAGCGTCGTCGTCAACGTGACAAGGCGTCGCACGAACGCCGCGCCGCCGTCGGGGTCGTTCTGCTCCGCGCGCGCCAGCACCGGCACGAAGATCGCGGTGAACGTCGCCTCCAGCACCAGCGCCGCCACCAGGTTGGGTAGCTGGTTGGCCACCGAGAACGCGCTGGACAGCGCGGCGCCCAGGATCGCGGCCAGCAGCACCACCCGGGCGAAGCCGGTCAGCCGGCTGATCAACGTGGCGAAGGCCATCGCCCACGACCGCGATACCAGCGCCGCGTCCGAGAGCTCGGGGCGCCGGCGATCGATCTCGGCGGCAACGGGCGGCAGCGGGCCGGTCGGCGGTGAGCCCGGCACCCGCGAATGCCGCGCCGGCTCGGGCAGGCGGTGGTGTGGTTGGGCCTGCCGATAGGCGGGGGTCATACTCGGTGCTCTTGCTCGACCCGGTCATCGACGTCGGGGTCAGCGGCGTGCCGGGCATCGGGTGGGTCGGGGCGGTCCAAGTCGGCGGGGTCGGGCTGCCCACGGAAGCGGTGCCACAGCCGCCGGCCGGCCAGCAGGATCAGGACCGCCGCGGCGGACAGCGTGATGGCGAACAGGACCTTGCCGTAGGCGTTGGAATGCACCGACAGCCGCACCGGCTCGCCCAGCCGCAGACCGTCCGGGGTCCGCAGGGTCGCGTCGACGGCGACGCGCTGAGTGAAGTTGACTTCGACCGGGATGCGCAGCGGCAGGTAGCCCGGCGGCAGTTCGATCTGGCCGATGTCGGTGACGTTCATCCCCGGCGGCGCATCGACATGCAGCCGCACCCGAATCGGAACGGCCAGGCCGTTGTGCAGCGCCAGCGGCAGCGGGCTGTGCTCGGTGGCCAGGGTGTAGGAGCCGCCCG
>NZ_LZMB01000275.1 GCF_001673555.1 Mycobacterium sp. 1165178.9
CGTTGTCGGCCCAGTGGACGTCTTCCAGAAGGATCGCCAGCGGGGTCTGTGCGGCTGCCGTATGAATGGCGTCGGCCAAATCGTGCACCACCCAGTAGCGGAGATCGGCCGACGTGCCCAAGCGACGCAAAGCCTCCGCATCACCGACGGGGGGATCCGCGCGCAGCGTCGCCATGAACAGCGAGAAAAACGGCACCGTCTGCTGATACTCGAACGCCTCGCCGAACAGTGCCCGAACACCGGCCTTCTCGGCGAGCGCCAAGACCTCGGTGAGCAAACGACTCTTGCCGATGCCGGGCGGACCTTCGATGACCAGAACGCCCCCGCGCCCTTGGGCCACCGCGGTAACCAGTGCGCCGATCAGTTTCAGCTCGTCTGCCCGCCCCCGAATCGGCGGGGTGACCAGCCGCTGGCCGCCGACATCAAATAAGCCGGTTGAAGACCCCACGGGGTTCCCTGTCTTCCGTCTAGCGGACTGTCACTGCAGTGCACGTCATTCTAGGCCGCGCACGTCGACTACCCGATGCGCTGTCGATCGGTCAGCGCCTCGCATGAGCTGCGCCAATTGGGCGCGGGAAGTAATGCCGAGCTTGGCAAACGCATTGCGTACGTGGGTCTTCACGGTGTGGGGGGAGAGGTGCAGCTCGGTAGCGACGTCGCGGTTGGTCGCGCCCTGTGCGATGAGGTTGACGACCCTGAGTTCGGAATCGGTGAGGCTGTCCCAGCCCGTTTTTGCTCGCGGGTGGCTGACGATGCGCCGTTCCACGCCCAACCCACGCAGCGCGCTGGCTTGGCGACATCAGCCTACTGGGGACACCCCTTTTCCCCCATGCATTGGTTCGGCTGATCTTGGCTGCGCGGGTGGCCTCGGCCGCCGGTGATGCCGGCTTGCGCGCGCGGGTCTTGCAGGCCGCCGAGGTGCTTGAGCGTGAACGACCTGCGGTGCCACTGCTGGCGGCGGTGGCTCGGTATGCCCGCGCGATCCTCGAACACGATGCCCAGTCGTTGGTGGCTGTTGCGGAGTTGCTTCGCACTTCTTCGCGGCCGCTTCTTTACGCCAGCGCTGCCGAGGACGCCGGCGGCGAGCTGGCTCGCGCAGAGCGCAACGCTGAGGCCCTCGATCAACTGAACGCGGCATTCGACACCTACATCGAGTGCGGGGCGACCGCCGACGCCCGTCGGGTCGGCCGCGCGCTGCGTGGGTTGGGCGTGGAACGGCGCATCGTCAGCCACCCGCGAGCAAAAACGGGCTGGGACAGCCTCACC
>NZ_LZMB01000276.1 GCF_001673555.1 Mycobacterium sp. 1165178.9
TCGGCGACTACGTCCTGCCCGGGGGCGAGTCGGCGGCCCTGGTCATGATCGAGGCCGTGCTGCGCCTGCTCGACGGCGTCCTCGGCAATCCCGCGTCGCACCGGGAGGATTCGCACTCGCCGGCACTGGACCGGCGCCTGGAGGGTCCGAGCTATACCCGGCCGTCGAGCAGGCGCAGCACGGCCTCGATCATGACCAGGGCCGCCGACTCGCCCCCGGGCAGGACGTAGTCGCCGATCGAAACCTCCTCGACCCGCATCCGCCCCGCGGCATCCTCGATGACCCGCTGGTCGATCCCCTCGTAGCGACCGCACGCGAACACCAGGTGGGCCTCGGCGCTCCAGCGCGCGGCCGTCGCCTGCGTGAACAATCGGCCTGCCGGGGTGGGAACAATCAAAAGCGTTTCCGCAGAGGCGATTTCGTCGAGCGCCTCACCCCACACCGGCGCCTTCATCACCATCCCCGGGCCACCGCCGTAGGGCGAATCGTCGACCGAGCGGT
>NZ_LZMB01000277.1 GCF_001673555.1 Mycobacterium sp. 1165178.9
ACTTGACCGCATCCGGGGCGATCAGAACCCGAAGTCGCCGCCACCACCGGAATCGGACCCGCCCCCGAAGTCCGATCACTCCGGAAAGCACTGACGTCGGGGCGCGATCGAGTGCGGTAGCGTTCTTCGCGAGCCTTCGGTAGTTCCCACGGCGAAGCAAGGACCGGAAAATGAGTTCTTCTTTATATGGTCTGCTGACCGCACTTAGCGTCGTACTGGCCTTGACGTTGGCCGCAGTCGCTGCCGTATACGTCAATCGATTGGAGCGCCGAACGACCGCTCCGGTCAGCGAACACATCGGGAGCGCCAAAGCAATAGTGCACAAGGTGCGCAAAGGCGAACCGATGTCGCGCGAGGAGTTGGGCTACGCAAAGCAACTCGTAGCTGATCGCGGCTCGTTGCTGACCCTTTGCATCCCCGGGGCTTTGTTCATGTTGGGCTGTTTCTATGTGTTCGGCAGCCTCTACCACTTACATGGAGCCACGCCCTCCGAGCGGACGTTCCTCGGAGTGATCCCGATGTTGACCTCGACGAACCTGGCCATCCAGATTCGCCGCCACGCAGGGTTGAGGCGGCGGCTGAAAAAAGTCTCCTGACGAACGCATTCTGTGCGGGCAGAGGCAGGCGCATGCGCCGGCGGGCCTTCCCGGTCGCCTGCGGTTGCGGTATCCCTGGTCTTTGCACAATGATGTGTCAATTGGGCACATGACCGTCTACTATTTGGCGGGGCGCGAAGGGCGAGAGCGGGGGCACGAACATGATGTCCGAACCGGGTCGCGCGAGGTGATCGAATGAGCCCTCGTTCAGTCGGGCAAACCGTCCTTTCACGAATCTGGATGCCGCTGGTCGCCGTCGTCGCGGTAGGAGTGGGTCTGTTGTGCATGTACAAGGTGCATCAGTTCTCCGAACCGGAGCCGGTCATCACCGTCAACGGTCCGCAGGCACCCGAGGAGTTCAACCTCAAACGGATTACCTATGAGGTGTTCGGTTCCGCCGGGCAAGGCGGGAAACTCGTCTACGTCGACATCGACGGCCATCCGCACGAGGTTGATATCACGTCGTTGCCCTGGTCCCACACCGAGACCACCACGCTCACGGTGGCATCCGGCAGCATCTCGGTGCACGTTCATGGCGGTCAGGTGGGTTGCCGGATGCTGGTGGACGGGGTGATCCGCGACGAGCAATCGGGCGACCATCAGGACGCCGACGTGCAGTGCAGGGTGAAGTCGGCATGACCGAGCATCGCCTCGACGAGTCCCGGGTCAAACGTCCCTTCGTCCCCCGGATGGTCCGCGCTTTGGCGATACCGATCATCTTCTTTTGGGGTCTTCTCGCGGTTACCACGAATACCTTTATGCCCCAAGTGGAACGGGTCGCAGAGGAGCTTGCCGGGCCGATGGTGCCGCACTACGCGCCCTCGCAGCGGGCGCTGCTGCACATCGGTGAAAAGTTCCACGAGTCCAACTCGACCAACCTGACCATGGTGGTGTTCGAGGCGAACCGGCCACTGGCGGACCAGGATCACCGGTATTACGACGATTTGATGCGCCGCCTCGCCCACGACACCAAGCACGTCCAGTACGTGATGGATTTGTGGGGCAAGCCGTTCACCGCGGCCGGGGCGCAATCCGTTGATGGCAAGTGCACTTATGTGCTGTTGCGTCTCGCCGGTGACATCGGCCAAATTCAAGCCAATCAGTCCGTGGATGCCGTCCGCGACATCATCAAGAATGACACACCGCCACCCGGGCTCAAGGTCTTTGTCAGCGGCGCGGCTCCGCTGGCCTCCGACACACTCGCCATCGCCAATGCCAGTCTGAACAACGTCACGATCGTCACGATCATCCTCATCCTCGTGATGCTGTTGCTTGTGTACCGCAGCCCCGCCATCCTGTTGGTGCCCCTGCTCGGAGTCCTCATCGAGATGCTCGTCGCGAAGGGCGTTGTCTCGACCCTCGGGCATTACGGGTACATCGAACTCTCATCGTTCGCGGTGAACATCGTCATCGCGTTAACGCTGGGGGCGGGAACGGATTACGGCATTTTCCTGATGGGCCGATATCACGAGGCGCGACAGGCCGGCGAAAGCCGGGAGGACAGCTTCTACATCGCCTACAAGGGTGTCGCGCCCATCATTATCGGGTCTGGCCTGACCATCGCCGGCGCGTGTTACTGCTTGACGTTTGCGCGCCTCAACTACTTCCACACCATGGGGCCAGCCGTCGCAATCACCATGCTGTTCACCATTGCTGCGGCGATGACGCTGGGCCCGGCGGTACTGACCGTCGGCAGCCTTTTCGGGATGTTCGACCCGAGAACCAGCGCCAAGGGATATCTTTATCGGCGCATCGGGGCGAGCGTCGTGCGATGGCCGGTGCCGATCCTGGTGGCCAGTTCCGCCATCGTCCTGCTTGGGGCGATCTTCGTGCCGAGCTACCGGCAGAACTATGACGATCGGCAGTACCAGCCGGCCAGTGCGCCCGCGAATCTGGGTTTTCAGGCTGCCGATCGGCACTTCCCCAAGAGCAAGTTGTTCTCCGAGATGCTGATGATCGAGACCGACCACGACATGCGCAACTCGGCCGACTTCATTTCGCTGGATCGGGTCGCCAGGGCTTTGATCCGCCTGCATGGCGTGGCGATGGTGCAAGGCATGACGCGGCCGTTGGGCCGGGCGCTCGAGCACGCCAGCATTCCCTACCTCTTCACCACGCAAGGCAGCGGCAACGGGCAACAACTCCCGTTCAACAGGGAACAGAACTCGAACACCGATGCGCAGGCCGAGATCCAGGCGCACTCCGTCTCGGTGTTGCGCAAGGAGATCGGCTTCTTCCAGAAGGTGTCCGACGAACTGCACCAGACGGTGCTCACCGTTGAGGACCTGGAAAGGGTCAGCAACGAGATCAACGAGGAGATCGCGAACGTCGACGATTTCTTCCGCCCGATCAAGAGCTACTTCTATTGGGAGAAGCACTGTTTCGACATTCCGATCTGCTGGTCGTTCAGATCGTTGTTCGACGGCCTCGACCAGATCGACCACCTGGCCGAGGACATCAAGTACGCCAGGATCTCCCTCGTGGAGGTGGACAAGGCGTTTCCACAGATCATCGCCCAACTGAAAGCCACCGCCGACGACACGGAAGCCCTTCAGTCGAAGTTGGTGAACAGCTACGGGTCGGCGGATCTGCAGTCCATCCAAACGGAGCAGACCTACGACGATTCGATCAACGTGGGCAACGACTTCGACAAGTCCCGCAGCGACGACTTCTTCTACATCCCGCACGAAGCCTTCGACAACGAGGACCTCAAGGCGGGCATGAAGCTGATGATGTCGCCCGACGGAAAGGCGGCCCGCTTCATCGTCACCCACGAGGGCGACGCGATGGGCCCCGAAGGTGTGGAGCATGTCCAACAGTTCCCCGACGCGATCAAGACGATCCTGAAGGAGACGTCGCTGGCCGGCGCCCGGGTCTACATCGGCGGTTCGGGGTCCAACGATAAGGACATCAAGCAATACGCGATGTCGGATCTGCTGATCGCGGCGATCGCCGCCTTCGTGCTGATCTTTCTGATCATGCTGTTCATCACGCGAAGTCTGGTGGCGGCGTTGGTGATTCCCGGTACCGTGGCGTTCTCCTACGCGGGGGCCTTCGGCCTGTCCATCCTTGTCTGGCAGCACCTCATCGGCCTGCACCTGCACTGGCTCGTCCTACCGCTGACGTTCATCATCTTGGTAGCCGTCGGATCGGACTACAACCTGCTGTTGATCAACCGGGTCAAAGAGGAGCTGCACGGCGGGATTCACACCGGTCTGATCCGCGCGCTCGGCAGCACCGGTGGTGTGGTGACGTCGGCCGGTCTGGTGTTCGCGTTCACCATGCTGGCCATGCTCACCAGCGATCTGAGAACCATCGGCCAGGTGGGTTCGACGGTGTGCATCGGCCTGTTGCTCGACACACTCATCGTGCGTTCGTTTGTCGTGCCGTCCATCCTGCGGATCCTGGGGCCGTGGTTCTGGTGGCCGACGCTGGTGCGTGCCCGCCCACTGCCGCAGCCCTGACCCGCATTTGACGAATCGTTGACCGGGCCGAACACATCTCGTCAGTGTGCTCACATGTCGACGACGACGCCGCGTGAGATGATCCGCGCCGTCTGACCGCCGTACGGCACCGACACCCCCATGGCCAACGATCCTTCGATGTGGCAGTTATTCGCCGACAACCAGACCTACATTCACAGCTTCTCCCCCGGTGCGCTGCCCACCGACTCACTCGCCGACCCGGACTTGGTATCCGACATCGTCTTGTGGCTCGCCAGCGACGCGTCCTCGCTTGTGACGGCCGCGCAGATTCCCGCCGACAAGGGCTACCTGAAGATCTGATAAGAGAACTCAGGGCGCGCCGCCGGCGACGGGCATAATCGTGTCGTGAAAGGGCGCGGCGCTGCGATGCCGAGAAAGCGTGCCGGATCGCTGCGTCCCGGCGAAATGGCGCAGGCATCGGTGATGGGCGCGCTGTGCGCGGCGATCGCCATCATCGCGGTCATCATTCCCCACGGTGGGGGGCTCGGGCTGCTGGGCAGCGTGCCGACCGGGCTGCTGGCCTACCGGTACCGGATCCGGGTTCTGATCACCGCGACCGTCGCCGCCGGTGTGATCGGCTTCCTGGTCGTCGGCCTCAGCGGTTTGGGGGCGATCGGGCTGTGCGCCTATGTCGGGGGGCTCGCCGGAAGCATCAAGCGGCACCGCCGGGGAACGCCCACCGTCATAGCGGTGTCCTTCGGCGCGGCCATCGTCGTCGGCGCCGGGATAGTCGGCGCGCTGACCGTCTTGACCCGGTTCCGGCAGCTCGCCTTCCACACCGCCAGCGCCACCGTGGAAGGCGCCTGCACGGTCGTGTCGCGGGTGCCACAGCTGCGCGCAAGCGCGCAACAGTTCAAGGCGTTCTTCGCCGAGGCCTTGCACTACTGGCAGTGGCTCGCTCTCGGGTACGCCGTCTTCGTCATCGTGGGTGCCTCGCTGGTCGGTTGGTGGGCGCTGTCGCGGGTGCTGGAGCGGCTACGCGGGATTCCCGATGTGCACAAGCTGGACGCGCTGGCCGGCGACGGACCGATCCGGCCTGTGCCGGTACGACTGGACCAGGTGCGCCTGCGCTACCCGCACGCGGATCACGACGCGTTGCGCGCGGTCAGCCTCGACGTGCGTACCGGTGAACATATCGCTGTCACCGGCGCCAACGGTTCCGGGAAAACCACGCTGATGTTGATCCTGGCCGGCCGCGAACCGACCTCGGGCACGGTCGACCGTCCCGGGGCGGTGGGGCTCGGTGAACTCGGTGGGACCGCGGTCATCATGCAACACCCGGAGAGTCAGGTTCTGGGCACGCGGGTCGCCGACGACGTGGTCTGGGGACTGCCGCCGGGCAAGACCACCGACATCTCCCGGCTACTCGACGAGGTCGGCCTGGCCGCACTGGCCGACCGCGACACCGGGAGCCTGTCCGGCGGGGAACTGCAGCGCCTGGCCGTGGCCGCGGCGTTGGCGCGCGAGCCCGCGTTGCTGATTGCCGACGAGGTCACCAGTATGGTCGACCGGCAGGGCCGTGAGAAACTGCTCGCGGTGTTGTCCGGCCTGACCGAGCGCCACCAGACGGCGCTGGTGCACATCACCCACTACAACGACGAGGCCGAATACGCTGGGCGCGCAATCAATCTCGGTGATTCGTCGGTGGAAACCGATCTGGTGCACACCGCGACCGCCCCGGCGCCGACGCTGTCGGCCGGCGTCGACTCCGGCGCACCGGTGCTCGAACTCGTCGGCGTTGGACACGAATACGCCGGCGGCACGCCGTGGGCTCAGACCGCCCTGCGCGATGTCAGCTTCGCGGTGCACCAGGGTGACGGGCTGTTGATCCACGGCGGAAACGGTTCCGGCAAGTCGACACTGGCGTGGATCATGGCCGGGTTGACCGAGCCGGCAACCGGCTCATGCCTGCTCGACGGGCGCCCGACTGCTGACCAGGTCGGCGCGGTCGCGCTGCAATTTCAGGCGGCGCGGCTGCAGCTGATGCGCTGCCGGGTCGACCTGGAAGTGGCTTCGGCGGCCGGGTTTTCGCCCGCCGATCACGCCCGGGTGACCGCAGCGCTGGGCGCGGTTGGCCTAGAGCCCGGGCTGGCGCAGCGGCGCATCGACCAGCTCAGCGGTGGCCAGATGCGTCGCGTGGTGCTCGCCGGGCTGCTGGCCCGATCGCCGAGGGTGTTGATCCTCGACGAGCCGCTGGCAGGGCTGGACGCCGCCAGCCAACGCGGGCTCGTCGAGTTGCTCGCCGAGCGACGCCGTGACGACGGCCTGACGGTCGTCGTCATCTCGCATGACTTCGCCGGGCTTCAGGAGCTGTGTCCGCGCACCCTGCACCTGCGGGACGGGTCGTTACAGGCGGTACCGGCTGCGGCGCAGAGCAATACGGCGGCTGCGGCCGCTCCGGCGAAGCACCCGGGCCGGCGCCGGCGCCCGGTCGTGTTGCTGCGGCCGGTGCCGGGCAGCTCACCCATACACACGCTGTGGGCTGGAACGAAACTGCTTGTTGTGTTTGGTATTTCGCTGCTCTTGACATTCTTTCCGGGTTGGGTGGCTATCGGACTCAGCGCCGCGCTGGCGGGGGCGGGGATAAGGCTCGCGCGCATCCCCCGGGGCGTGTTGCCGTCGGTGCCGCGCTGGCTGTGGATCGTGCTGGCCATCGTGGGTGTCAACGCGGCAATCGCCGGCGGAAGTCCGAGGATCCAGCTGGGCACGGTGTCGCTCGGCTTCGGCGGCCTGCTGGACTTTTTGCGCATTACCGCGTTGTCGGTGGTGTTGGTCGCCCTGGGCGGGCTGGTGTCGTGGACGACCAATGTCGCCCAGGTCGCCCCGGCCGTGGCCACTTTGGGTCGCTTCCTGCGACCGTTCCGGATCCCGGTCGATGACTGGTCGGTCGCATTGGCGCTCGCGCTGCGCACCTTCCCGATGCTCATCGACGAGTTCCGGGTGCTCTTCGCCGCCCGCCGGTTGCGGCCCAAGCGGCGGCCACAAAGCCGCTGGGCCCGGTTGCGAAGTCCGGCGGTAGACGTCGTCGACGTGGTCGTCGCGGTCATCACGGTGACACTGCGGCGCGCCGACGAGATGGGCGATGCGATCACCGCCCGCGGCGGCACCGGCCAGATCTCGGCAGCCCCGTCGCGACCGAAACCGGCGGATTGGGTGGCACTTTCAATCGTCTTGGCGGTATCTGGGATCGCCGTGGCGGCCGAGCTGGCCGTGGTCGCCGGCCGCTGACTCTGAAACGCGCTCAGAAATGTGCCAATGCCGGCACGTCCGCCAACGCACAATCCGGGATGCCCTCGGCAGCGCGCAGCAGGAAGTTGAGTTTCGCGATGCGCTCACCCGACCGCGGTGCGCCGTTCTTCTGAAACGGCGCCCCCAAGCCCACGGCCAAGTCCATCACCACGTCGTCGATGACGCCGCCCGAGCGGCCCGAAGGGATGGCCAAAACGGCGTTCCGCCTGGCGTATTCGAAGCAGTCCAGGGCTTCGGCGATGGTTCCGACCTGGTTGGGCTTCAGAATGAACCCGTCCACGGCGGACATCTCGACGGCGCGCTGCAAGCGGGCAGGGTTGGTGACAATCAAGTCGTCTCCGAGGATGATCGAACGGTGCACCGTCTGCACCGCTTTGGCGAATCCGGCCCAGTCATCCCCGTCTAGCAGGTCTTCGATGAACAGCATCGGGAATTCCTGCGATAGTGCCCGTGCATAGTCGATCAACGCCTCCGCGGTCACCCTCTCACCATTGAATGCGTATGTCGCAGAATCGCTGTCGTACACCTCACTCGACGCGCAGTCCAGGGCGAACGCCATGATGTCGGCGCAGCCGGCGCGCTCGACGGCGTCGGCCAGCACCTCCAGAACCACGTGTGGGTCGCTGGACGGTGCGATGTATCCGTACGACGACGCCAGCATCGGTGCGCGGCCCAGGCGCTCGGTGAGCACCTCGCCGAGCGTCTCGAACAAGCTCACGCCTTTCTCGACCGCGGATTCGATCGACTCCGCGCGGTAGGGCACGACGAGGAACTCGCTGAAGCTCTGGCAGACATCGCCGTACTGACCGCCGTTGATCATGTTGAAGCTGGGCACCGGGACGGTGGCCGGTGGTTCGAGCCCGAGCAGTGCGCCGATGTAGGTGTAGGTGGGTGTGCCGGCCGCGGCGGCGGCCGCCCGCAGTAGCGCGATCGACGTGGAGTAGATCGCGTTGCCGCCGAGCCGGTGCTTGTCCGGCGTGCCGTCGAGGTCGATCATGACCCGGTCCAGGGAGCGGGGGTCATCGAGTTCCGCGCCGATGAGGGCGGGGGCGATTTCGTCGGTCACGGCGGCGATGGCGCGGCGCACGCTCAGCCCGTTGTAGTGGGTTCGATCCCCATCCCGCAAAACGAACGCTTCGTGTGAACCCACCGAACTGCCCGTCGGTGACGCGCCGCGGCCGACGACGCCGGTATCCGTGGTGATCTCGACCTCGAGCAGCGGCCGGGCTTTGCAGTCCAGCAATTGGCGGGCGATGACGGACGCGATCTTCATCATCGACCTCCCGGAACCAGAATCTCAGCGTAAGGCCGCGCCACTGAGAGGTCACTGAGAAGCGGCATACTAGAATTTACACAGCCTCAATTGTGAAAACCTCGTGCGAGACTCGAAGGAGGATCTTCATGCGGCCGGTGGTGAATCTTGATCGGTGTGAAGGCAATGCCTACTGCGTGAACATCGCGCCAAATGTTTTCCGGCTCGACGATGACGACTACGCGGTGGTCACCGCCGACCCGGTGCCCGCCGCCCAGGAGGCGCTGGTCGAGAAGGCCATCGCCGAGTGCCCGCGCGCCGCCTTATCCCGCCAGGACTAGCGCCCAGACGTCACAACAGCACCACGGACCAACCATGAGGTGACTCGCGGATGCGCTAGCTGCACTGCTAGCGCTTTCGAAAGTCACCTGATGGGTCGGCGGCCCCGGTGCCGCGCGCCTGAATCGCCTGGGCGCGCCTAACCACGCTCTTCCTGGATGCCGAACGTGTTGACGGCCAACGCCAGCAACAGGTATCCGCCGATGGTGAACGTGAGATCCATGCATTGCTGCTCGGTGAACAAGTCGCCCAGTAGCTTCCAGGTCGGTTGGCTGATCGTGCTGTCACCGGTGAGATCATCGACGGCCCGGATCACCGCCTGGTCGGCGTGGTCGGCGCAGCGGCCGCACCGAATGTCCTCGATCTCGGAATCGGTCAGGCCGGCGCGCAGAGCGATCGGGATGTGGTGCGACCACAGGTAGCCGCAATTGCTGCGGTGCACCACGCGCAGCAGCGCGACTTCGCGCACCCGGGGCGACAGGGTCGATCGGGTGAGCAGGTAGGCGTTGAACGGCAGGTATGCCGCGGTCAGGCCGGGGTGGCGGACCATTGTGGATAAAACATTGCCCGCGCCAACGGGATTCGCCCGCTCGGTCGGGATCAGCGACGCGAGCGCGTCGCGGGCTCGCTCGTCCCACTCGTCGGCGGGCAACGGTGTCAGGCGCAGCGGATGCCGGTCGGCCGCGGTCATGCTATTGGATCGGCTCGTCGCCGAGCACGGTGGTGCGCAGCATTTCTCGATGTGAATCCGGGTCGTACGGAGCGGCGCGGTGCAACACCCCGCGGTTATCCCAGATGACCGTGTCGCCGATCGACCAGCTGTGGCTGTAGACCTTGTCCGGCACCGTGGCGCGCTCGAGGAGTTCGTCCAGCAGGCCGCGTCCCTCGTCGAGATTCATGCCCACGATGTAATCCGCGGAGGCACCCAGTACCAACGATTTACGGCCGCTGCGGTGCGTCCACACCAAGGGGTGTTCGTGTGTGCGCCGGGATCGCCAGCGCTGCACCTGTTCCGGCGTCGGGTCGGGGTAGACGCGACGCTGGGAAGCCTCCAGCGAGTGCACCACACGCAGGGCGCCGAACCGCTCCTTCTCCTCGTCGGTCAGGGCGTCGTAGGCGGCGTACGAGTTGGCGAATTCTGTTTCGCCGCCCCATTCGGCGACCTGTACCGCCGACAACACTGTGGCCTTCTGCGGGCATTCGTCGCCCAGCGGCGTGCAGCCGTCGATGTGCCAGTCGAAGGTCGCCTTCAGGTAGGCGGCCGAGGCGTTCTTCGACTTGTCCAGAGTGATCGGGTAGATGCCGGGCACCGGATGGTGCCCATCGGACGAATGGTCGATCTCGCCCAGGCGACGGCAGAATCCGACCTGGGCCTCCGGGTCGAGTTGCAGACCGCGAAAGACCAGAACCCCGTTGTCTTCCAACGCATCCAGCACCGCTGCACCGACCGAGTCGTCTCTTGCCAGCGCGGCCGGCTCCAGGCCCGCGACCTCGGCGCCGACGGACTCGGTGAGTTTGGTGACGGTGAGCAGACTCATGGTCGCTCCTTTCTTTCAAAAGTGAGGTAGGTGCGCCCGCGCCGGGTGTAGCGCCTAGGGCACCGGTCCGCCGGTGCGGATCATGACGGCGTCGGCGGCGTCGACCGGGGCGGGTTGGTGCATGATCTCCACCGCCATGGCGACCATGATCAGCGAATAGATCATGTGCAGCAGGTTCAGCGCATCGTCGGGCACATTGTCGAGGGGAAACTTGTCGCAGTAGTCGATCGCCTCTTCAAGGCGCGGGAAGAACGCGTCGTAGAAGTCGCGCAGCTGGGGCATCGACGCGTTCACTCGGGCGTTCCAGCGCTCGGTTTCGGTTGCCAGGCACCAGGTTCGGGCGTAGTCCTCCAGCTCGGCGAAAGCGCTGGGCAGCATGGTCTGCATCGTCACACTCCTACCGAATCCTGTTCGCGGCGATAGGCTTCGACCCAGTCGACGGCGACCTTGTGCAGATGGCGCACCAGGATCTCCTGGTCGTTGAGGGGAAACTCGTCGACGATGCCGTATTCCAGTGCCGCTTGCGTCCCGCCGAGCATCCCGGCGTCTTGCAGAGCGAACTCCTTCAGCACCACCGAGGCGACTTCGTGCTCGATGCGCTCCCGCACGGTTCGCGCCGGATGGAAGTAGGTGTACGCCTCGAATCGGTGCGTGTTGTGTGAGGTGGGCCAGTACCGGTACAGCAGATACCACCCGCCATAGATCAGGATCTCGATGTTCGGGAAGATCTGGAAGTTGCTGATGCCCCAGGGCTCGATGCCCCCGGGATTGAGCCCTGGCGGCAGTTCCCCGATGTCGGGTGTTCGCCACGGTCCCACCAGCCCGCTGCGCGTGGCCCGCTCGATCGGGTACATGTACTCCGGTGGCAGCAGCCAGCGGCGTCGCCCGGCCGTGGAGACCAACCGGTGCGGCCCGTCGAGTTGGAAATGGCCGCAAGTGAATCCGGCGTTGGCGTCGCGCACCTCGGCGGGCACCTGCTGGGAGTGCAGCGAGGGCACGTGGTAGTACTCCTGGAAGGCGTCGGCGAAGATCTTCCAGTTGCTGTTATTGTGAGCCACCCACTCGTAGCGTTCGGTCAGCTTGCCGAAGGGATAGTCGTCGAGGCCGGTGATCATCGGACCGAGGAACTCACGCAG
>NZ_LZMB01000278.1 GCF_001673555.1 Mycobacterium sp. 1165178.9
GGCGCGGGCTATCCCACAGCGCGAGACATACGACTGGTTCGGCACCGAACTCGCCAATCTGCGCACGGCATTCCGCTGGGCCGCCGACCGGGGTGACCTCGACGTTGCCGCGCCCATCGTGACGTACGCCTGGATTCTCGGCTTCTATGGCAACGAGAACTATGAGCCGGTTTCGTGGGCGGAAGAGCTGATCGAGCCCGCGAGCGCAATCGGGCACCCGCGCCTGGCGACTCTGTACGCTTGCGCATCGCTGTGCTGGCTAACGGGCGGAGTCGATCGAGCGCTCGCATACGCCGACAGCGGTCAGGCCGCTGTGGCGAGCAGCCCACATGTGCCGCCGTTCGGCATGGAAGGCACGCTTGGGGGCGCGTATATGGGCGTCGGACAAGCCGAGCGGTGGGCGGAAATGTGCCGCACCGCGCTCGAACGCCGAGGCGACAACCACGTTGTCATTCGGGCCTGCCGAGTCTGTGCACTGACTTTCGCCGGTCTCCTCGAGGAGGCGAGAAAAGCCGTCGACGGCTTGATCGAAGCAGCCATCGCCACCGATAACCCCTATATGCATACGTTCGCGACCGCCGCCTACGCATACTGCCTGAGTTCGGCGGGTTCCGAACGTGACCTCGCGCTCTGCCGGCAGGGGTTAGCGCTCGCCCAGGACAGCGGCAATCGATATAACGAAGCGATTCTCGCGGTGGCGCTGGCCCGACTCGAATCCGAAACATCCGTTACCGCAACGGCGTTCGACCATGTGAGGCTGGTAATTCGGCGTTGGCACGACTCCGGGAATCTCGCGAATTTGGTCGGGCCCCTCGCGATGCTCAGCACATTCCTGGATCGCATGGGGCGGTTCGAGCCCGCCGCGACAATAGCCGGCTTTTCGTGCGACGTCGTATCCCTGGCGACGGCCCCAGAGTTGGCGCCCACCATCGCGCACCTCCGCGAGACGCTCGGCGAGCAACCCTACGAATCGTTTGCCCGCAAGGGCGAGGCGATGACTGCGGCCGCCATCGTGGCGTTTGCATACGACCAAATCGATTCGGCCCGCGCGGAGCTCGAAGCGGTCTCGAAATAGCCGACTTACGAGTCGCAAAGTCTGTGTCAGGACCAGTGGGTACCAGGCCAGGGCGACAGGCTGTGCGACCGCGAAGAGGCGCCGCTCGCAATGCACGCTTATTTCGTTTCCTAGCGTTCTCGAACGAGGCGTGCAATGTTGATGCTCATCGAAAATGTGCCAGCAGGGAGGGGGAAATCATGAGTGATTCGGCGAGGCCTTTGTATCAGCGGATGGGCGGCTACGACGTGATCGCTGCGGTCATCGATGATCTCTTCGCGATATTGCATAACGACCCGGCTTTCGCTCGATTCTTCGGTGGCCGCAGTCAGGATTCGGTCATTCGCGCTCGGCAGCTCTTAGTGGATCAGATGTGTGCGCTAAGCGGAGGACCATGCCAGTACATTGGCCGCGACATGCAAACATCCCATAGGGGACTCGGGATCACCGAGGTTGAATGGGAAACGAATATGGCAGCCTCGGGTGCCGCGCTCACCAAGAACGGCGTCGGCGACGCCGAGCGCGAAGAATTCCTCGCGCTGTTCGAGCGTTACCGCGACGACATCGTCGAGGTGGATCAACTCGTTGATGACACTACGTGAACCCCACGAGGAGTCGGTAGAAGTTGTGGCGGCTCGTCGCCCACCTAATCAGGTCGGCGAGAGCGACGCACCGAGTGGCTCGTCGAGACGACGGGCGCCAGAAGACCCGGCGAAGGCGCGCTTTACGGGACGAAACGGACCAATCACCCAAGAGGCAGCACGCCATGACGTGTTGGTGAACTTGTCTAGGAGACGTGGGTACGACCTCGGCGCGCCTCGTCCTTGCGGCAGATGATGAGGGCTTCGACGTAGTCCCAGCGGTAGCGGTCGGGGGCGTCCGTGACGCGCTCCTCGAGTTCTCCGAGGAAATCGGCGAGGAGACCGGCGGCGCATGCCTCGCCCTCGTGCGCGAAGGCACGGAGAAGGAGCGGCTCTCCCCATGCGGCCACGCTCTGGACGTATTCCCGCGCGAACACCGCGGGATCGTCGTGCCAGTAGGGATTGTCGAGACGAAAGAGCTCGGCACTCTGGAGTTCGAGGCCGGCGAAGCGTCCGCCGCCCGCCTTGAAGGGAGCCCCGAACTCGTCGAGCGTGCGCGACCAGACCGGGACAACGGCCGCCTCGACGGTGGCGCTGCCGATGCGCCCCGCGTGGCGCCAATCGGCGAGCAGCCGGTTCATGTCTCCGATGATCTCGACATAGAGCCCCGTCCTGTCTGGGCATGGCGTGGGGGAGGCCGGGATGGCGGCGATGAACCACCCTCCGGGGGCCAGCTCCGCCGCGCGCATCTCGAGCAGTCGCTCCCAGTGCCGCTCCGCGGCGACGCGCCAGGCACGTCGCTCGTCCTCGTTCACGTGGTCCGGGTAGCCGGGGAAGACTGAGCCACTCGAAGCCAACCCGGCGGCGTCGGCGACCCAGTGCATGCACGTCCCGGTCACCGCGATGTGCACTGTGCCCGGTGCAAAGGAGGGCGCCCGGTGCAGCGGGATTCCGGCCATGGAGACCACCGTGGCGGGGGCTGGGTCGCGATCGAGCACTCGCCGACAGGCCTCGCCGTGGGCCTCCGGCACGGCATAGTGGGCGCCCGTGCCCGCGTCGGCGACTCCGGGGCCGGCCTCGCCTGGCGCTGGTATCACGACGATCGGGCTCTCATCCGCCGCAAGGACGAAGGCATCCCGCAAATGGGCGGCGGCGACCCGCCAAGCGTTTGTCGGGAGATCAACGAGCGCGTAGATCAGCGCCCGGCCGGCGCGCTGCGCCACGAGATCGCGGATGAGGCCGTGAGAGTTAACGCCGTCGGCGGCGCCCAGATCCGACACGCGGAGCACCGGCTCGTTCGCAAGCCGCTCCGCTGCGGCCATCACCGCCGGGTGCGTCGCCTCGAAGCAAGCGCATTGCGAGAGGGCGTGCCGCGCATAGTCGTCGGCCATGCTCGAGAGCTCGTGGCGACGTGGCGGCGTGCTGCTTCCCTCCCGCAAGGTTCCTCCGCGGTCCGGACTGCATAACAGGGCCTATCGTCCCACAGGGCACCGGGCGCGCCAAACACGACAGGGGCAGCGCCACTGTCTCGAAATAGACCAAATTCAAGCGTCTCGAACAGCCGCTACTCGGGCCGCAGCGGGTTGACCGCGAACTGGATCACCCGGTACGGCGCGGCAACGCGTGCCCGAGTGTCCCACTGGCTCACGAAGATTCGCAGCTCGTCAAGCGTCGAACCGGGCGAGATGTAACCGCCATACGGTTGCGCGAGCCGGTTGTCGTAGGGCGGCGGCAGGCTCTCCGCCGGCTCCGGCCACTCGTCGTGCTGCACCACCGTGGTGACCGGCGCGTCGCCCAGCGACGTCGGGTCGTTGGCCACCCGGACCTCCATGTTGCCGGTGACGGCATTGAAATAGGACAGCACGGCCTTGCCCTCGATCTGCCGGATGCACAGCTCGCCCACCGCGTCCGGCCACAGCGGCGTCGGCGGCTTGCCCCAGCCTCCGCCTGGGCCGGCCGCCCAACCCTGCCACCGCGACCGGTCGGTAAACGTCTGCGGCGTAGCCCGATACAGCAGGACCGGATCCCTGCGCGTGAAACTGTCGGCGACTATGTACACCCACCCGCTAGGAGACTCCGGGGTGGGGATCGGGTCGTAGTAGCCGCTTATCTGGGTCTGCGCGCCGCCCTGGTACGCCGCGGGTCGCTTGGATCCCGGGATCGTCTGCCAGCCCGCGCGCGCCGGTTCGGCGGTCACCAGCCGGGAGGTCTGCGGCTCGAGGTTCTTGGTCGTCGTCACCATCAGGTAGTTGTGCCGATTGATCTGCACCACACCGGCCGGCAGCTGCGAGGCTCCCGGCGGGGTGGGCTCGGCGAGCAGCGGATTGCTGATGCCGGTGACCCCGGTGTAGCGCACTCCGCCGGGGTCGTCGACGGACGAGGTGTCGACGCGCAGCGCGACGGGTGCGTACCAACCGCCGAATCCGACCCCCTGCCCGGCGAAGCTGTCGCCGCAGACTTGGAGCAATTCGGCGGGAAACTCGACGAACTCGCACAGGTCTGTCGCGCCGATGCCGTAGTCCACAGTCGGCGTGCCGGTTCCGGCACTGGGGCCGATGCGCAACACCTGGCCGGGCGCCAGCGGCTGCAGCACGGGCTCGGGGGCGGGCGCCGCCGGGTCGGCGAACTCGACG
>NZ_LZMB01000279.1 GCF_001673555.1 Mycobacterium sp. 1165178.9
GTCATCGACGCGGTGTCCTGGCGGGTCCTGCTCGATGACCTCAACACCGCCTGGACCCAACACCGGGCCGGCCAACCCATAGCGCTGCCGGTCACCGGCACCTCATTTCAACGCTGGGCCCAACTACTGGGCGACTACGCCCACCGCCCCGAGGTAATCGAGCTCGCCGACGCCTGGAAACAACTGGCCGCTGCCCCAGCGATCGTGCCCGCCCCCCAACCCGAGCACGACACCTACGCCAGCGCCGGACACCTCTCGGTAACCCTGGACCCGGATACCACCGGCGCACTGCTCGCCGAGGTCCCCGCAGCTTTCCACACCGGTATCCACGACATCTTGCTCATCGCCTACGCCATGGCCGTGGCCCAGTTCGTCGGCAACGGCGCGGCCCCCATCAGCATCGACGTCGAAGGCCACGGCCGCCACGACGACCTCGACCCCCACCTCGACCTGTCCCACACCGTGGGCTGGTTCACCACCAAATACCCAGTCACCCTCACCGTCGGACGGCTGCACTGGCCCCACATCACCGCCGGCGACCCCGAGCTTGGCGCACTGATCAAACACACCAAAGAACAACTACGCGCCCTGCCCGACCCGCTCAGCTACGGCGCCCTGCGCTACCTCAACCCCGACATCGACCTAGGCGATTCCGATCCGGTGCTCGGATTCAACTACCTCGGACGACTCGGCGCAGCCACCGGCGAAGACCACCCCCAGCTGTGGCGCCTCGACCCCCGCGGCACCGCCGTGCTCGGGGTCGCCGCCGCGATCCCCATGCCCCTGGGACACTCCCTGGAACTCAACGCCGCCACCCTCGACACCGACACCGGCCCCCAACTGCAGGCCACCTGGACCTGGGCGCCCACCGCCCTCGATGACACCGCAGTCACCGAATTGAGCCAATTGTGGCTGCAGGCCCTGGCCGGGATCTGCGCGCACGTGCACGCCGGCGGCGGCGGGCTAACCCCCTCCGATATCGCCCCGGCCCGGCTTAGCCAGGCCGACATCGACGAGCTGTGCCGCCAGTACAGCGTGGCTGACATCTTGCCGCTGACCGGGCTGCAACAAGGCCTGCTCTTCCACGCCAACAGCGCCCAGGGTCACGACCCCGATGTGTACGCCATGCAACTCGACATCACCCTCACCGGCGCCTTGAACCCCGACCGCCTGCAGCACGCGGTCCAGACCGTGACCAGCCGCCACCCCCACCTGGCCGCCCGGTTCGCCACCCACTACGACCCCCCGGTGCAACTGATCCCGGCCGATCCCGAACCGGGATGGAGATATGTCGAACTCGGCGCACGGGACGTTGATGTCGAGGAGCACATCGCGCAACTGTGCGCCGCTGAGCGCGCCGCCGTCGGCGATCTGGCAGTACCCCCAGCGTTTCGGGTGGCGCTGATCCGCACCACCGCCCACCAACACCGATGCCTGCTGACCTTCCACCACATCGTCATCGACGGCTGGTCCCTGCCCATCCTGCTGGGCGAGATCTTCACCGCCTACCACCAACAACCCCTGCCCGCCCCGGTCTCCTACCGCCGGTTCATCCACTGGCTCGCCGAGCGCGACCAGCACGCCGCGCGCACCGCCTGGGCCCAAGTGCTGGCCGGATTCGACACCCCCACCCTGATCGGACCCCCCGGGCGCGGGCACCCTGGCCCGCGCCACACCACCTCCTACCGTCTGCCCGAACACACCACCCGCGCCCTGCACGAGCTGGCCCGCGCCCACCA
>NZ_LZMB01000280.1 GCF_001673555.1 Mycobacterium sp. 1165178.9
ATCTCGGCAAGGGGCAGCTGCTGCTGATGCACGGCGGGGCAAGCGGAATCGGCAGCCACGCCATTCAGGTGGCCCGGGCGCTGGGCGTGCGCGTGGCGGTCACCGCCGGGTCGGCGGAGAAGCTGGAGTTCTGCCGCGAGCTCGGCGCCGAGATCACCATCAACTACCGCGACGAGGACTTCGTCGCGCGCCTGCAGGAGGCCGGCGGCGCCGACGTGATCTTCGACATCATGGGCGCGTCCTATCTCGACCGCAACATCGACGCTCTGGCCACCGACGGGCAACTCGTGATCATTGGCATGCAGGGCGGAATCAAAGGCGAGCTCAACATCGGCAAGCTGCTGGGCAAGCGGGCTCGGGTCATCGGCACCACGCTGCGCGCTCGCCCGGCGACCGGGCCCAACAGCAAGACCGAGATCGTGCAGGCGGTGATCGAGTCGGTGTGGCCGATGATCGCCGAGGGCCGCGTCCGGCCGATCATCGGTGCCCGTCTGCCCATCCAGCAGGCCGGCGAGGCACATCAACGGCTGACGTCGAGCAAGGTGACCGGAAAGGTTGTCCTGACGGTCTAGCCGAGCGTCCGGGCGGTTGACTGTGCACTCAGGGCTTTCAGTGTGCAAGTAGGGCGAGATTTACGGTGGATTCACGCCGTGAGCGCACACGCGGTGACGGTGCCGGACTAGCCCAGCCTCAACCCAGCGACGCCAGCGCGCGCACCAACTGATCGACCTCGGCCGTCGTCGAGTAGTGCGCCAGGCCGACCGTGACCGCGCCGCCGACGTCGTTGACGCCCAACACATCGAGCGCGCGGGAACTTTCGTTGGTGACGGCCAGAATGCCGTTGTCCGCCAACCGCTGCACGACTCGCTCGGCGGGCACGCCGTTCAGCGCGAAACTGACCACCGGGATCCGCACCTCCGGACGGCCGATCACCATCACCAACGGCAGTGACCGCAACGACACCATCAGGTAGTCGTAGATCCGGTTCAGGTACGACGTGGCGGATTGCATCGACACCGCCAGGCGTTCGCGCCGGCTGCCGCGGGCGGATTCGTCGAGCGACGCCAGGTACTCGATGCTGGCCACCACCCCGGCCAGCAGACCGAACTGGTGCGCGCCGATCTCCAGGCGCGCCGGCCCGACGGCCTTGGGGTCCGGCGAGATGGAACTGAACGAGTTGAGCAACGCGGGATCGCGGAACACGATCGCCCCGATCGGTGGACCGCCCCAAGCCGCGGCGTTCACCGCCACCACGTCGGCGTCGGTTTCCTTGACGTCGAGCAGCCGGTAGGGCGCCGCGGCCGAATGGTCGACCACCGCCAGCCCGCCGACGTCGTGCACCAGCTTGGTCATCGCCCGCAGGTCGGTGACGGTGCCCAGCGCCGCGGAAGCCGAGGCGACGGCGACCAGCCGAGTCGACTTCCCGATCAGGCCCTCCCACTGCCACGTCGGGAGCTCACCCGTCTCGATGTCGATCTCGGCCCACTTGACCTTGGCGCCGTACCGGTGTGCCGCGCGCAGCCACGGGGCGATGTTGGCTTCGTCGTCCAGGCGGCTGACGATGACCTCGTAGCCCAGGCCGGCCCGCGACGACGACGCCTCGGCCAGCGCGGACAACAAGATCGCACGGTCGGCACCCAGCACGACACCGGCGGGGTCGACGTTGAACAGATCGGCCACCGCCGCCCGCGCCGCCTCCAGCACGTCGGCGCTGCGCTGCGCGGACGGGTGTGCGCCCGACGTAGTGGGACCGGACCTGCGAAAAGCCGTCGACACCGTGGTCGCGACGGAATCGGGAATCAGCATCCCACTTGGGGCGTCGAAGTGTACCCAGCCGTCACCCAGCGACGGATGCAGTCCGCGCACCCGGGCGACGTCATAAGCCATGTGGGCCACCTTAGGGCTTCCGCTTTTTGCGAAACTGTGACGGTAGCGGGTCCCACAGACGTTCCGGCCAGTTGGTGGCCTCCCGAGCCAGGGCACCCGGCCAGCCATACTAGTCGAGTGGGGCTCTGGTTCGGAACGCTCATTGCATTGTTCTTGCTGATAGCGCCCGGGGCGATCATCGCACGTATCAGTCAGCTGTCTTGGTCGATCGCTGTCGCGGTCGGCCCGGCGCTGACCTTCGGCATGGTCGCGCTCGCCATTATTCCGTTTGGTGCCATCGGAATTCCGTGGAACGGCTGGACCGCGCTGGCGACGCTGATCGTGGTGTGCCTGCTGATGATCGTCCTACAGCTGCTGCTGGCCCGCTACCGCGACCGAGAAGCGGAAGCCCGCGGGGTCAACCGTTGGCCCGCCATCACGGTCGGGGCGGGCGTGCTGTTGGGCGCGCTGCTCATC
>NZ_LZMB01000281.1 GCF_001673555.1 Mycobacterium sp. 1165178.9
ACGCGATGATCCCGGCGAAACCAGGACCGCTGGCGCCGGACGTAGCGTCGGGTGCCGAAGAAGGTCTGCTCGCGCGCCTTCCGGAGTTGATCGGCGCTAGGGCCCGCCGGACCGCTCTCGTCCAGCGCCGTCAACACCTGGGCATAGCCCAGCGCGCGCGAGGCGGTGACCCCGTCGCGCAAGCCCCGGTCCAGCAGCGCGACCACCTCGCCGACCAGACCGCGGTCGAACATCGCGTCGGTGCGCCGGGCCAGCCGCTCATCGAGAAGTGCTGTGTCGCAATCCAGCCCGACGATGGCGGTGTCCCACCTGGGGGCGCCGATCTGCGGAGCGGAGGCGGCGAACGGCTGGCCGGTCAGCTCGACCACTTCCAGGGCCCGCACCGTGCGTCGGGCATCGGTGGGCAGGATGGAGGCGGCCGCGGCGGGATCGCGACGGGCCAGTTCGGCATGCAGCTCGCCCACCCCGATCTCGGCGAGCCGCCGCTCCCAGCGCGCGCGCACCGCGGAATCGGTGGCGGGAAACGACCACTCGTCGAGCAGCGACTGGACGTAGAGCATGGAGCCGCCCACGATGATCGGCAGCGCACCACGGGCCGCGATCGCTTCGACGTCGGCGGCGGCCGCGCCCTGATAGCGCGCGACCGTCGCGGTCTCGGTGACGTCGAGGACGTCGAGCTGATGGTGCGGGATGCAGCGGCGGCCGTCGACGGGCAGCTTGGCGGTGCCGATGTCCATGCCGCGATAGAGCTGCATCGCATCGGCGTTGACGATCTCGGCGCGGACGCCAAGCCGCTCGACCCGTTCTGCGACGTCGAGGGCCAACTGCGACTTGCCGGTGCCGGTTGGGCCGATGATCGCCAGGGGGCGCACGGCGGCCGTCACAGCTGCCAGGCACCGGCGAAGTAGCCCACCCCGTAGGGCGCTCCGCGGTACAGCTCCTTGGCCGATCGGGGTCCGGGATCGGCCAGCCCGGCCAGCACCTGAAACGCGACCCGACCCAGGATCTGGCGCGGCAGCCGGCGCAGCTCGGCGATATCGCCGACGGCCAGCGCGTCGTCCAGCGCCTCTTGCGCGACGGCGTTGTCCGGGTCGTGTCCGCCGGGGGCCGCCGGTGTCAGCGTGTTCGCGCCGTCGGCGACGACCAGCACCCCGACCGGCTCGGCCTGGCGGTCGATCTCGTCGCGCAGCTGTTTGCCAAGGCGCAGTGCGGCTTGGGCTTCGTGATCCGTGCGATAGATCCGGACCTGCGCGGTGGCGCTCGGCTGCACCTGGCCGCGCACCCAGCCGGCCAGCAGCGCGCAGACGGGAAACGCGACCGGCGGGGCGGCCGCGTCCGCCTGCGGCGAAAGCCGGACGCGTACGTCGGCGCCGAAACCCGCGAAGGTGCCCACCGCGTCAGGACCCAGCACGCCGTCGTCGGGCCCCGTCCCGATCGCCACCCAGCGGTCGGGCAGCAGCGCGGCCGCCGCAAGCGTCGCCGCGGCCAGGTCGGCCACCTCGGCGATGGCCGCTCCGGCGAGCTCGGGGACGAGGACCGGCGCCGACGGGACGATCGCAATCGCGCTCAGCACGCCACCAAACTAACGTGACCGCGCCCGCGGCCGGGCATCAGTTCGGTTTGCCCGAGCCGCCGGACATCAAGGACGGAAGCTGTCCGCCACCACCAGACGGTCGCTGCAGGGACCGAAGTCGTCGTCTTCGGTCACGTCCCGGGCCGGTACTTCTCGCGGGGCACCACCTGACCCCTGCTCCGCGCGGTCGATGGTTGCGGCTTCGCCGCGGGCCAAGGCGATCGTGGCGATGAGGACCACCGCCACCGCGCCGATCAGCACGAAAGCCTTGGGGCCGCTGGCGCTCAGCGTCTCTTCCAGCACCAGCACGCCGAGCAGGCCGGCGACCACCGGTTTGGCCACCGTCATCGTCGGCAACGACGCGGTCAGCGCGCCCGCGCGGAAAGCCGATTGCTGGAAGATCATCCCGGCCAGGGCCACCAGCAGCCAGGGCACGAATTCCGGCGACGTGAGCACGCGCAGCAGGCCGTGCTCGGACATCTCGACGATCCCCTTGGTCAGCACCGCGAACAGCGCGAGTGAGGAGCCCGCCACCACCGCGAGCAGCACGGCCGAGAAGGGGCTGCCGGCCCGCAGTCGTGCGGTCACCACGCAGGCCACCAGCAGCGGCACCATGACCAGGGCGACGATGATCCAGGTTTGCAGCGGCGCGCGCTGCTTTCCGGCGGCGGGATCGCCGACGATGATGACGACCGCCAGCGCGGCGGCCAGGGTGAGGGCCCATGTCCATTCCCGGGGCTTCACCCGGTGATGAGCAAGCCGCGCGTAGATGGGCAGGGCGAACAGCAGGGCCGTCACCTGCAGGGCGGTCACCAAGACGACCGAACCCCACGCCAGGGCGGCGGCCTGCAGGCTGTAGTTGAGGATCGCGGCCAGGCCGCCAAGCCACCACCGGGTGTCCCGGAGCGACATGCGGAACAGCTCCAGGTGACCGACCGGCTTGTCGGTGATCTCGTGCGCGGAGCGCTGGCGGATCACGTCGCCTACCGCCGATGCCAGCGCTGCGCACAGGGCTAGTAACGCCGCGACATCAACTTTCGACATGATCGATCCCTCCGCCCGACGACCGTTCGACCCAGCTTTCCCCGTGGCGCAAGCAAATACACGCACAATTCGCGTTCAGTTCAACTACAAACGTATGACGTTGCACACGTTGCTAATAACGCCGCAGGTAACCGTTCAACTATTACTTCAGCAATCTATGTAACGCGTGGGAGAACTCTAAGAGAACTACACAGCTAGCTATGAGCGCGGGTTACGTCCCCCAGGCAACCGGCCGCTTCACGCTTGGCGCGATGGAATCGGTGTCACAGCGCCGTCCAGAGCGTTCGGCGAGTCGTGGGCCACGCTCACGGGGCGGCTCGCCGTGTGCCCGCGCCGCTTCCCACCGCTGCGCGATTTCGCAGGCAACGCTGACGCGACGTCGCCGGGCCGGTCGGGAACGAGAAGGTGGCGGCGCGTGCCAGAGCAAGCTGCTTGAATACTGTTAAGCACCTGTTGCGAGGACCCGGCCACGGGCATCCCGCAGACGCAGGAAACGGTGCCGCTACGCGCGGCAGGCGCGCGGGACACGGACCGCGCGGAAGGGTTGCGAAAGGGTAGTGACGAGCGCATGACGGCTGACGAGCCTCGCGACGATTCAGCTCGGCCCGCGCCGCGTCCGGGACCACGTCCCGGCCCCCGGCCGACACCGCGGCCCACCACCGCTCACCCGCTGGTGATGCCGCCGCCCAGCAATCCGCACCAGTTCGGACGCGTGGACGACGACGGCACGGTGTGGCTGGTCAGCTCCGCCGGCGAGCGCATCATCGGCTCCTGGCAGGCCGGCGACCGGGAGGCGGCGTTCGCCCACTTCGGCCGTCGCTTCGATGACCTGGCCACCGAGGTCACCCTGATGGAGGAGCGACTGGCCTCCGGGAGCGGTGACGCGCGCAAGATCAAGGCTCACGCGGCCGAGCTGACCGAGACGTTGCCGACGGCTGCCGTGCTGGGCGATGTCGACGCGCTGGCGGGCCGGTTGAGCACCATCGCCGAACACGCCGAGGCGGCGGTTGCCGCGGACCGCTCCCGGCGCGAAGAGCATCGGGCCACCCAGACCGCGCGCAAGGAGGCGCTGGCCGCGGAGGCCGAGGAGTTGGCCGCCAACGCGACGCAGTGGAAGGCAGCGGGCGACCGGTTCCGCGCGATCCTCGACGAGTGGAAGACGATCAGCGGGGTGGACCGCAAGGTCGACGACGCATTGTGGAAGCGCTACTCCGCGGCCCGGGAGGCCTTCAACCGGCGGCGGGGATCGCACTTCGCCGAGCTGGACCGGGAGCGCTCGAGTATCCGCCAGGCCAAGGAACGCCTGTGCGAGCGGGCCGAAGCGCTGTCCGACTCGACCGACTGGACCGCGACCAGCGCCGAATTCCGCAAGCTGCTCACCGAGTGGAAGGCCGCCGGGCGGGCGACCCGGGAGGTCGATGACGCCCTGTGGCGGCGTTTCAAGGCCGCCCAGGACGTGTTCTTCACCGCGCGCAACGCGGTGACGGCGGAAAAGGACGCCGAGTTCCGCGCCAATGCCACCGCCAAGGAGGCGTTGCTGGCCGAGGCGGAGAAGCTGGACACCAGCAATCACGAGGCCGCCCGTGCCGCGCTGCGCACGATCACCGAGAAGTGGGACGCGATCGGCAAAGTCCCGCGCGAGCGGTCCGCCGAGTTCGAGCGGAGGCTGCGCGCGGTCGAGAAGAAGGTGCGCGACGCCGGCGACGCGGGCTGGTCTGACCCGCAGGCGCAGGCTCGAGCCGAGCAATTCCAGGCCCGCGCCGAGCAATACGAACAGCAGGCTCAGAAGGCCGCCGCGGCGGGGCGGACCAAGGAGGCCGAAGAGGCGAAAGCCAACGCCGAGCAGTGGCGGCAGTGGGCGCAGGCGGCGGTCGAGGCGCTGACCCGCAAGCCCTAGGGGCGGCCTCAGACCCCCTTGGTGTCGGGATCGTCGCGGGCCTCCGAGGCTGCCGGCGTGGCCGGGTTGTCCAGACCGTCCAGCAGGGTGATCGACTGCTGCGCCGCCGCGACGCGGCGTCGCTGCTCCTCGGCGGCGAGCTGCACGATGGTGCGTGACCAGACCACGCGTGCCCAGTGGTAGATGAGCACGAGCACGGTGAGCCACGCGACGATCAGGCCCCAGCCCGGCCCCGGGTGCCCCGCGGAAACGGTCTGCCGCGACCAGATCGCCAGCATGCCCGCGGCGCCCGCAATGGCGGTGCCCGCCAACGCAACCCAGGCCAGCGCCCAGCGCCGCGTTACCAGCGCCAGCATCGAGAAGCCCACGCCGAATACCAGTGCCAGCCAGGCGAACACGCGCGACGGCAGGGCGACGGCGGCCGCGCCGGCGTGGTGGCTACCGAACAGCACATCCCAGCCGCGCACGTCGCCGGTGTGCGGCAGGATGAAGGACGCCAGCAGCACGAACACCAGGATCGACACGAAGAAAGCCCGTGGACCGGGGTCGATTCCGCGCGCCACGCGGCGTTCGGCTGCCTCGATCTCGGTCCGCAGGGCGCCGAGCTGTAAGTCGTCGTTGTTCGTCTGTTTTTTCACAGCGCACATCCAAGGGGTTCGGGCGGGCCGGCGGGCGGCCCGACGGCGGGCATGCCAAGGCCGACGCCGCGCGGGCGCTGCCCGGCGGCCTGCGCATCACCGGCCCGGGTGCGGCGATGCGTAACGATGCCCGCGTCGGCGATGAGGTGGTGCGGCGCGGCTTCGGTGACCACCGTGGTGATGATGTCCCCGGGCCGCACCGGGGTGTCGGCGGGTGCGTCGACGGCGAAGTGCACCAACCGGCCGTCGCGCGCCCGCCCGGTCATCCGCGCGGTGCGGCTGTCCTTGCGCCCTTCGCCCGTGGCGACCAGCAGTTCTACGGTCTGTCCGATCAGGGCCCGGTTACCCTCCAGCGAGATCGCCTCCTGCAGTGCGATCAGCCGGTCGTACCGTTCCTGCACAACGGCTTTCGGTATCTGCCCGTCGAGGTCGGCGGCCGGGGTGCCGGGCCGCTTGGAGTACTGGAAGGTGAACGCGGCCGAGAACCGGGCTCGGCGCACCACGTCGAGGGTGGCGGCGAAGTCCTCTTCGGTCTCTCCGGGAAATCCGACGATCAGGTCGGTGGTGATGGCGGCGTGCGGCATGGCGGCGCGGACGCGATCGATGATGCCGAGGTAGCGCTCGGCGCGGTAGGACCGTCGCATCGCGCGCAGCACCCGGTCGGATCCGGACTGCAGCGGCATGTGCAGGGCGGGGCAGACATTAGGCGTCTGCGCCATTGCCTCGATGACGTCGTCGGTGAATTCGGCCGGATGCGGCGAGGTGAACCGCACTCGTTCCAGCCCGTCGATGTCGCCACACGCCCGCAGCAGGCGGGCGAAGGCGCCGCGGTCGCGGGGCAGGGCCGGGTCGGCGAAGGACACCCCGTAGGCGTTGACGTTCTGACCCAGCAGCGTGACCTCGAGCACGCCGTCGTCCACCAGCGAGGCGACCTCGGCCAGGATGTCGTCCGGACTGCGGTCGACCTCTTTGCCCCGCAACGACGGGACGATGCAGAACGTGCAGCTGTTGTTGCACCCGACGGAGATGGAAACCCAAGCGGCGTAGGCGGATTCGCGTGCGCTGGGCAGTGACGACGGGAACTCCTGCAGCGCTTCGGCGATCTCGACCTGGGCGACCTTGTTGTGCCGGGCGCGTTCCAGCAGCGTGGGCAGCGATCCGATGTTGTGTGTGCCGAAGATGACGTCGACCCAGGGCGCCTTGCGCAGCAACGCGTCCCGGTCCTTTTGGGCCAGGCAGCCTCCGACGGCGATCTGCATCTCGGGATTGTCGCGCTTGCGCGGAGCCAGGTGGCTGAGGTTGCCGTACAGCTTATTGTCGGCGTTCTCCCGCACGGCGCAGGTGTTGAACACCACCACGTCGGCGTCGACGCCCGCGCCGGCTCGCTGATAGCCGGCCGCTTCCAGCAGGCCCGCCAACCGCTCGGAGTCGTGGACGTTCATCTGGCAGCCGTAGGTGCGGACTTGGTAGGTACGCACGGACGCGGCGTCGGACGTCGCGCCTGCGGGCCCGGCGTCCCGCGCCACCATCGAAGTCACGGGGCCATGGTACGGCGGCGGGTCGGCGCACGGGAAACCGCACGTCACGGGCCTAGACCCGGCGACGGTCCCGCTCGGCGGCCAACTCGGCGAAAACCACCTCGCATGCCAGGTTCTGGCTGTAACCACGGCGCGCCAGCATTCCCACCAGCCTGCGAGTCACCCTCGCGTCGTCGCCGTCCAGCGTCTCCCGGCGCAGCTTGGACCGGACCAACTGCTCCGCCCGGTCCCGTTCGGCACCGGCATCGATCCCCGCCAGCACCGAGGTGATCACGTCGTTGTCGACGCCCTTGGTGTGCAGCTCTGCGGCCAAGGCACGCTTGCTCTTCCCGGCGTGCGCCCGGCGGGAATGCACCCACTGCTCGGCGAAGTCGGTGTCGTCGATCAAGCCGACTGAGGCCAACCGGTCGAGCACGCGCGCACTGACGTCGTCGGGGTAACCGCGTTTGGCCAGCTGGCCGTGGAGCTCGGCCCGGGTGCGCGCTCTCGCGGTGAGCAGGCGCAGGCACAGTGCCCGCGCCTGCTCCTCGCGGGAGGGCTCAGAAATCGACGGGGGCGGGCAGGACGTCGTCATCGGTCACGACCGCGCCAATGCCGAGCTTCTCCTTGATCTTCTTCTCGATCTCGTTCGCGACTTCGTCGTTTTCCATCAAGAAGGTGCGGGCGTTCTCCTTGCCCTGACCGAGCTGCTCACCCTCATAGGTGAACCAGGAACCGGACTTGCGAATGAAGCCCTGCTCCACACCCATGTCGATCAGCGAGCCCTCCCGGCTGATCCCCTGGCCGTAGAGGATGTCGAACTCGGCCTGCTTGAAGGGCGGCGCCACCTTGTTCTTGACGATCTTGACCCGGGTGCGGTTACCGACCGCATTGGTGCCGTCCTTGAGCGTCTCGATCCGGCGTACGTCCATGCGCACCGACGCGTAGAACTTCAAAGCCTTTCCACCCGTTGTGGTTTCGGGGCTGCCGAACATCACCCCGATCTTCTCACGCAGCTGGTTGATGAAGATCGCGGTGGTGCCCGAATTGTTCAGCGCGCCAGTCATTTTCCGCAGGGCCTGGCTCATCAGCCGGGCCTGCAGGCCGACGTGGCTGTCGCCCATCTCGCCTTCGAGCTCGGCGCGCGGCACCAGGGCGGCCACCGAGTCGATGACCAGGATGTCGAGCGCGCCGGAGCGGATCAGCATGTCGGCGATCTCGAGGGCCTGCTCCCCCGTGTCAGGCTGGCTGACCAGCAGGGAATCGGTGTCCACGCCGAGCTTCTTGGCGTACTCCGGGTCCAGGGCGTGCTCGGCGTCGATGAAGGCGGCGACGCCGCCGGCGGCCTGGGCGTTGGCCACCGCGTGCAGGGCGACGGTGGTCTTACCCGAGGATTCCGGACCGTAGATCTCCACGACCCGGCCGCGGGGCAGCCCGCCGATGCCCAAGGCCACGTCCAGTGCGATGGATCCGGTCGGAATGATCGAGATCGGCTGACGTGTCTCGTCGCCGAGACGCATCACTGAGCCTTTGCCGTAGCTCTTTTCGATCTGGGCCATCGCCAGTTCGAGAGCCTTCTCGCGGTCGGGGGCTTGCGCCATGGTGCCTCTCCTATAGTCGGTGTTCGTCTGACCGGTATCGGTCGGTTGGCGGTGACATTAGAGAAAGCCACCGACAAGTTGACTGGCCGAACACTCACTACAGTAGCCGAACAGGTGTTCGATTCAAGTTCGACACGCCGCGCGCGTCGCCTCTGTGGCAGCATCGGCTACCGAAGCGTCGAGCGGCTTCGCTTCACCGGGCAGCCCGAGGAAATCGGTGCGAATCCGATGCGGTCCCGCCGCTGTGATCTCCTTGCACCCGACAGAGCCAGATAGCGTCGGCACTACCCATGACAGCCGGGGCCCAGACAACTGGGCTCACGACGACTGGGGCGCATTTCCCCAAGAGGCGGTCGCGACAATGGACATTTCCACCGAGTTGGCCGAAATAGCTTCCTACGGTGGCTTTTTCGCGCTAACCGTGGGCGGCGACGCGGCGGGATGGCATCCGGTCGGGCGGTCCTACACCGACGGCTGCGCCGACCTGATCGACGCCACCGTCCGGCGCTACCGCACGAACGACCAGCGGATCGGCGCCTCGCTGGTTCACCTCGGCCACGCCGCCCGGCTGTGGTCACCGGTGCTCGCGTGCGCGATCGGTCACGGCGTGCTGCCCGACCTTGACGACCTGCAACGCGCCGACGGCGGCGCACAGCTACGGCTGCCCCAACCCGTTGGGGCAGCCATCACCTCGCCCGCGCCCGAGGCGCTGTATCGCATCGTCGTGGTCGAACACATGAGGCCGCTCGCCGCTGGCCTACCGGTCAAGCTGGCACCCGCCCTGCTCGCCGGCAACATCGCCTCCGCGCTGGCCGGGGCGGCGCAGGCCCTGCTTGCGGCGCGGCCCGACCTGCGGCCGGCGATCGTGCGGACGGCCCGTTTGCTGTTGGACACCGGCACGATGTCCGGATCCGGTGTCCTCACCGGCCCGCAGCTGGACTTCAGGCGTCGCAGCTGCTGCCTTTTTTACCGTCTGCCCGGGGGTTCGCTCTGCGGCGACTGCGGACTGCGCCGGACGCGGCGGTAGGGCCCGATGGGACGAAGCCGACATGGGGCCGGGCGATGACTGGCCGTCCCTGCTCGACAAGATCAAGGCCGCCGACATCGTGGTCGTGTCGACGCCCACTGGGTCGGTCACATGTTCAGCGTGGCGCAGCGCGTGCTGGAGCGCCTCGACGCCGAGCTGTCCGACACCGATGACGCGGGAAGGCCGCGGATGGTCGGCAAGGTGGCCCTGGCCGCGGTCGTGGGCAATGAGGACGGCGCGCACAAGATCGTCGCCGACCTATTTCAGGCCCTCAATGACATTGGATTCTCGATCGCCGCGCAGGGATGCACCAATTGGAACGGCGAGGCTATGTAGGGCACGGACTACACCGACCTGGACGACGTGCCGGAAGCCGTCGCGTCCGCTACCGGCAATGCGGTCCGCAACGCCGTGCACCTCGCAACGGTGTTGCGGCAGAACACGTACCCGGCATACGAGTAGCGCGCCGCGCTCACCACTGTTCCCGAGGCACGTCGAAGTCCACACACAACGCCCGCCAGACGTCGCGGGGCTCGGCGCCCGCCTCGATGGCTTGTGCGGCCGTGCGTCCGTCGAAGCCCGTTAGCACGTGATCCACCAGCACCGAGGACCCGTAGGTGGTGCCAAAGCGCAGGACTACCCGCTCGTGAAACTCCGTTAGCCGCACGGCAGTCAACATACCCAGCGAGCGCGCCTGAG
>NZ_LZMB01000282.1 GCF_001673555.1 Mycobacterium sp. 1165178.9
GAGACCCGGATCTGCAGGTGCCCGTAGGCCACCGCGCCCTGGCCGGGGCCGGTAACGGTGATAGCGATCGGCTCGGCGATACGGGTGTCGCGCTCGACGGTCACCAGGGTTGCGGAGTTGAACGACGAGAAGGCTTGCGCGGCAACACGGTCGGTCGGGGCGCCGCCCTGGCCGAGCCGATCGTCGCCGCGGCGCACCGTCTCGACCCGCAGGCCGGGCTGCTCGGTGACGCTGATCTCGGCTTTGCCGGTGGCGCGTGCCGACCCGTCGTGCAGGCCACGCAGCCGGCGCAGCGGGGTGAACCGCCAGATTTCGTCGCGGCCGTGCGGGACCTCGAACGCGTCCACATCGAACGAGGAGAAGACCTCGCCCTTGTTGGCCGCGGTCAGGGCCGAACCCTCAACCGCTTCAGTCAGGTTGGTCACTAGCCGACAGCGCCTTCCATCTGCAACTCGATCAGCCGGTTGAGCTCCAGCGCGTACTCCATCGGCAGTTCTTTGGCGATCGGCTCGACGAAGCCGCGCACCACCATGGCCATCGCCTCGTCCTCGGTCAGGCCGCGGCTCATCAGGTAGAACAGCTGGTTCTCGCTGACCTTGGACACGGTGGCCTCGTGGCCCATGGTGACGTCGTCCTCGCGGATGTCGACGTAGGGGTAAGTGTCGCTGCGGCTGATCGTATCGACCAGCAGCGCATCACATTTCACGCTCGAGCGCGATCCGTGCGCGCCCTTGTTCACCTGCACCAGGCCGCGGTAGGAGGTGCGGCCCCCGGCGCGCGCCACGGACTTGGACACAATATTGCTCGACGTGTTCGGCGCCAGGTGCAGCATCTTCGCGCCGGTGTCCTGGTGCTGGTCCTCGCCGGCGAAGGCGACCGAGAGCACCTCGCCCTTGGCGTGCTCGCCGGTCATCCAGACCGCCGGATACTTCATGGTCACCTTCGACCCGATGTTGCCGTCGATCCACTCCATGGTGGCGCCGGCCTCGGCGCGGGCCCGCTTGGTGACCAGGTTGTAGACGTTGCCCGACCAGTTCTGGATCGTCGTGTAGCGAACGCGCGCATTGGGTTTCACGATGATCTCGACCACCGCGGAGTGCAGCGAGTCCGACTTGTAGATCGGAGCGGTGCAGCCTTCGACATAGTGCACGTAGGAACCCTCGTCGGCGATGATCAG
>NZ_LZMB01000283.1 GCF_001673555.1 Mycobacterium sp. 1165178.9
AGGTTTTGCACGCCCAGGTTGGTGACCATGATCTCCCACGGGCTGATCCTGGTGAAAAGTTCCTCGGCATCGCTGGTTGTGGCATCGGTGGTGATCATTTGCTCCAGGGCAAGGGAGGCCGTGCGGATTCCGTGCGCCGATCGGGCGACGTCGAGGTGCGCGGTCATCGCGCGGGCCTGCCCCCAAAACGGTGTCCCGTCCCACGGCACGTGCCCCGTCGCGGTCGGCACGATGCACAGGACGCAGCCTCCCTCGATTCCGAGAATCGGCCGCAGGTTGATCGGGGTGAGGACGCGGGTGAACTCTTCGCCGCGGTCTGTGGCCCGCACTCGGCACATCGCAACCACCAGCGCGGCGTGCACCGTGGTGCTTTCGGCCCGGCAACGCGCTACCAACGTCGCGGTATCTGCGCGGCTTAGGGCCATGGTGCGGACGTTGGTCAACGCACCATCGAAGGGACGAAGGACGCTGGGCGTGCTCATCCTCGCGTCTCCGGGCAGCGCGGTGGGCTTCAGCGGTTCAGCTGCTCCGAGCACATCCGAGACGATGCGCTCCTGACTTTGCGGCACAGGCAGACTCGCCAAGGTCTTACCGTTAAGCGCAGTGATCACGTCATTGAGCACGAGCGTGGAACTGATCCCGTCGGCGATCGTGTGGTCGAAGGTGAGCAGCAGCAGGCTACGCGAAGGGCCCTGCAGCAACGATGCACGCATCAACGGCGCACGCGAGCGATCGAACGGTCGGCTGAGCTCCTCGGCCGCGGCGGCCTGCCACGCCAGCTCAGTCCAGCGCCGGACGGTCAACTCGACCCGCGGGACCGCCGCCGCGCGATAGAAGCCCAGTCGTGTACCGGTCCGATCCTCTACATGCACCGAGAGCAGGGGATGCCGTCGCTGGACAGCGGCCAACGCGGCCCGCAGCTGGTTCACAGCGAGCACTTCACCAAATTCCGCCACGACCGAGAAATGAGCGGGATTGCGCTCGCTGTATCGGTAGAACAGCCGCTCCCCTGCGCCCAAAGGACGAACGAGAGTCGTGGCCTGGCAGTGATGCGGATGGTTGACGATCACCGAACCTCCCAACGCCGGTAAAGCACTGCGACACAATGCAGACGGGCCCCCGGCTGCCTCGGTTCATCGATTGACGCGAGTTCATCCGACGTTCAACTGCCAGAGTGCTCGATGCCACGCGGCCAGCTTGCGGCCGTGCGCGTGACTTAGCTCCTCACGTTGAGTCACGTTTCCCACATCTCGCGACATCGGGGCGACTCCCGGTGCGTCAGGCCGATCGTCGCGGCGCGCAACCGCATCCGGAGCTTGCCATACAAAAAAGTATGTTATGGTCTCCGGCATGTCCGTGGTCGAAAACCGCCCGCTGCACGGCGTCACCGACGAATTCGTTGCGCGGCTGGCCGATCGCGCCGACGAGGCCGAGCGATTGCGGCGCCTGCCCGCGGCGACGATCAGCGACTTCAGGCAGACCGACCTGTTCCGGTTGCTGCTGCCCGCCCGGTTCGGCGGCATCCAGGGCCCGTTTCCCGAACTGCTGCAACCGATTCGACGCATGGCGCACGGCTGCGCGTCGAGCGCCTGGACGCTCGGTTTCTACGCGCTGCACAACTGGATGCTGGCGCTGTTCGATCCGCGCGCACAGGACGAGGTTTTCGCGTCGGGGCCCGTGCTGGCGCCGGCTCCCCTGGCTCCCACCGGCCGTGGCGTCCCCGCCGACGGCGGGGTGCGCGTGACGGGCAGGTGGTCCTGGGCCACGGGCGCGCTGGATGCCGACTGGGTGATCGTCGGCGCGCTCATCGAACGGCAGGACCGGATCGATCCGGCGTTGGCCGTGGTGCCCGCCGCGCAGGTCGAGGTCGTCGACACCTGGCACACGGCCGGCATGCGCGGTACCGGCTCGCACGATCTCGTCATCACCGACGCTCTCGTGCCCGAGCATCGACTGGTCGCCGTGGCCGACATCTACGGCGGCACGGCACTCGGCGCGCGTGAGCACGGGGTCCCGACGTACCGGTGGCCGCTGGTTCCCGCGCTGGCACTCACGGCGTCCATGCCCGTGCTGGGGACCGCGGAACGGGTGACCGGACTCTTCGCCGAACGGCTCAGCGGGCGCGTGCTGGCCTACAGCGGGGTGGCGCAAAAAGATCAGCCCGCCGCGCAGATCCGGCTGGGCGAGGCCCGGGTACGGCTGAGCTCGCTGCGGGCGTTGGTCGCCAAGACCGCCGACGATATCGAGGCGATCGTGGTCAGCGGGGAACGGGTGAGCCGATCGGTGCGGGCCGACGCACGGCTGGCGGCCGCGCGCACCGTGCACGAAAGCCGGTCGATCATCGCCGATCTCATGGAGGCGTCCGGTGCCGGCGTTCACTTCCTGTCGAGTCCCATGCAGCGCGCCAAGCGCGATGTGGACATCGTCGCGGGTCACGTGGTGTTCGACTACGATACCGGTCGAGAGTTGGCCGGGGCGTTGGCGATTGGCGCGAAGATTTCACCCATCGCCATGGTCTGAGGTGGCCGTCTCGCCCAGCATCAGGGCCAGGAACCGTTCTCGTTGAGCCACCGACTGAGCCTGTTCGGCCGAGCTGGTGAGGTGCAGCAGTCCGATGCCCGCCGCGAAGGTCAGTTGGGCGCGCAGCTTCGCGTCCTCGACGCTGAAACCGTAGTCGCGGTAAGCCTTTATCACGGTGCGTAGCAGCAGCCGATCGGTGGCGCGGATTTTTTCGGCGGCCACCGGATCCAACCGGGCCCACTCGCGCATCGCCCGCTCGAGCATCCAGTACTGGGGGCTGACCAGATTGGCCGTCAGGGCCGACAAGCGCTCCCGGGGTGCCAGCGCGTCGAGCTCGGAGAGCGCCTGGCGGTCGCGTTCGAGGAATTTGTTCCACGACTCGATCAGCGCGGTCCGATAGTTTCCGATGTCCTCGAAGTGCCAGTAGAAGCTGCCGCGGGTGACGCCTGCCTGCTGGCAGAGGCGTTCGACTTTGAGGGCGCGCACCCCCTCTTCGGCGAGCACGGTATAACCCACCTCGAGCCAGTCCTCGGCTGACAGGCGGGTCGAGGGCTGCTTTCGCACCACCACACCACGTAGGTTACGGGAGGGGTCCCTCGTTCGTCGGCGGAACGGGGAGTCGGGCGGTCTCATCGAGGTCGACCTCGAGCGCGTTCAGCATCAACGCCAGGCCCGCAGACCGGTTGATCACCATTAACGCTTCGACGGTGGCCTCCGAGCCGAGTGCCGTGTGAACCTGGTCGAAGTTTGGTTGCGCGACGTGACGGGTGGTCACCAGCTCGGTCGTCAGTCGCAGCACCGCCATCTCGGTAGGGTCGAATTGTCCTGTCTGCCAGTCGGACTCGGAGGTGACGGCGTCGATGGTGGCGAGGTCGAGTCCGACCGTTTGCGCGACGTCTCGGTGCTGGCCGAGTTCGTAGGCGCAATCCATCAGATAGGCGGTGCGCAGCACGATCAGTTCGCGAAGCCTTCTCGGCAGGACCGGGCTGGTCAGGGCGGCGTCGCCGGCCACCATCCAGCCGGTGAACACCTTCTCGGCGTTGGCCAGTGCGCGATAGACGTTCAGATTGCCGCGCCGCGCGGTCAATTCGCGGGCGAGTTCGGTCATGCCTTCATGCCGGCGATAAGGGACGCGGGTCATTTTGCATCGATGTCGAGGTCGACGGCGTTGAGCACCAGCGCGAGGCCGTAATAGCAACTCACGATCATAAGCAGTTCGGTGAGCGCCTCGTCGCCGAGCAGGGCGTGGGCGGAGGCGAAGGTGTCGTCGCTCAGCCGGCGGATGGCGCACAACTCGGTGACGGTGTCGATGACGGTGCGTTCGTCGCGGCTGAATCCGGCCACTTTGAGGTCCGCCTTGTTCTGTAGGGCGTCGATCTGTTGGTCGGAGAGCCCCGCTTTGCGGGCGAAATTCACGTGCTGAGCGAGTTCGTAGGGCGAGTCCTGCATGTGGGCCACCCGCAGGATGATGATTTCGCGCATCCGCGGGGTGAAGGTGGGGCTTTCGAAGAGCTCGCCGGCCATCTGTGCCCAGCTCGCGAATATGTTGGGGGCATTGGCGATTAGCCGCAGCACATCGAGGGTGTCGGGGCGGGTCAGCAGCTGCCGGATCTGTTCCGGTTGCTCGTCCGCTTTGGCCAGAGGCATTCGCGTCATACGCCGAGGCCCTTTCTCGTCGAGGAGGCGTTCCTCGACTGTAGTGAACGGGTTTCGGACGTATAGAGCGTTGCCGAAACCGCTAGCTCATGCGCTATCGCTTTCGGGCTCTACCCGCGGACCCGGCGCCCGGCTGCCGATTGCGTGTGATTGCGGGTTATTTCGCTTTCGCGTCGCCGACCGTCACTTGGTCACGATGGCCGAGTTGTAGTTAGGGGCCCACGCCCGCTCGAAGACGGCGATGGGCACTTGCTCGTCGCGGCCGGTACTGATGCCGCTGTCGTTGAGATGCACCACCCCGGCCTTGCTGTCAATGCCCGTGACCACCACGAAGTGGTTCGCAGAGTTCCGCTTTCCCGGCCGATTCCAAATTGTTTCGGCATTGAGGATGGCGATGACCTTGTGGTTTCCCCCCAGGTTGCGCGCCACGGCGGCGGTATCGGTCTGAACGTTGTCGGCTCTGATCCAGTAGTGCCACAGCAGTACCGGAAGGTCGGCGATATTGGTGGTGCCCGTTGGCGTCCAAATCGGCCCGTGACCCGCTGTGCTCGGTGTGTTTTCGGCCAACGTGATCATCTGCTGCTCTGTTGGCTCGTGTCCCGTAATTTGGCCGACCACATCGGCCACTGCCATTTCCCCACAGTCGGAAGCGTGTTGCTCGCGCCAGTAGGGCGCGGCGGCGACGGGATCGCCATACATTCCCAACTCATGGTCGGCGTCGGGGACGGGAACGCCCGGGTTGGCGTGCACCCCAGCGGCCAACATCACCGGCGACGCTGCGATCGTGGCGGACAACAAAACGACCCGGCCGACCGCTAGTGCGGCGCTGGTGATCTTTGCCCGCGAGGTGCTCGCCATGGGTGTCCGCTCCGGCGCCGCCGCGACGGCGTGTAGACGTGACGAAAAGAGGTTCAGGTTGTGGCCCTGAACGGAGATTGACAGAAAGTTGGCGGAAATCCCGCACCGACACGCGGGTAGTTATTGCCATGAAATCAAGCTGGCATCCGTAAGGCCTCAGACTGTTTGGCGCACGGCGAGCACCCCGACGGCCAGTGCGTACTCAGACGTCTTGCGGCACATCGGCGTCCGCCGGGGAAGCGTCGGCGAGCAGTCGAAGTTCGTTGAGCGTGTCGGGACGTGCGATGGACTGCTGGATCCGTTCGGAATGCCGCAAGGTGCTGACCGAAGGCATGCGCGTCATCGCGTAGTCCTTTGTCTACCGGTCGGTGCGCGGCGAGGGTGAATGTCCCTCCAGCGTCGCAAAGGACTCCTCGACCATAATTCGCGCCCGACGCGATGTGGTCGTGAAAATTGCCGCGGTATTGTGCGGATCCTCGAAGCGGCCGGGAAGTCGACTTTGCCGGTACGGACCGACTCGCGCGCCAACCGACACGCCGTCTTCACCGGGGCCTCCATGCGCAGTGTCCCCTCGATTAAGCCGGGGATCAGGCTGCGGTCGTCACGCATGGCAGCTCGGCGCAATTTCGGCGCTATTCGCCTCGGCCACCCGGGACATTCGACCGACATTGCCTGTAAACACGTTGGCAGCCCCAGGGGTTGCAGATCATTGCAGCTTGCCGCACCGTACGCATTACCGCTCGTACGCAACGCAGAACTTTTGCGGCTGAAGGGCAGTTCCAGCCTGTGGCGAGCAACGAAAACAAATACCCGCCGAGGGACCGCCGGGTTAGGAGGTGCCAGCGAGTCTATGCCGACTCAGCTTGCATTGGCTGCTTCATCGAGAACCTGAACTTCGTCTGAGTTTCGGGACTTGCTCGCCAAGTTGAGAGTCTTTGTGAGCGCCCAAAGCAAATATTGCTCGCGCGCGTCGACGGCAGCATAGATCAGCTCATCTTCATCCATCGTAGGAACCTCCACGCCCTCATCCGCATCTGAAATGAAAGTCATCACGTGGCGAGCCACTGCCTCAGCGAGGGGCGGGGGTACGGAATTTCCGATTTGGCGGAACTGCGCCGAGCCTTGGCCTGCCCAGTTTACGCCCACAGGGAATCCTTGAAGTACCGCTGCTTCTTCTACAGTGAGACGGCGTAACGGGCCGTCGATCCGCCCCATGGGTAGCGGCTCTCCTCCCTCCCACAAATGCGCGTGGTACTTGCGCACCCAGGAATCGTGTTCGCCCTCGAGCATGTTCTGCTCAATGATGGGTGTTCGATTTCCACCCATCGATGCGGGCAGGGTGGTTGAAGGCCGCTCGAGGTCCAAGGGCCTGCCAGCCCCGTTGAATAACATCCCTGCATACGGTGACCTCCGAAGCACTGGCTTAGCAGCGGGAGTAATTTTCGCCGGGCAGAACGTGTTATTGCCAGGTTCTCCGAATCGCGGTAGTCGCTTGAACGCCTCGCGGACCGAGATGGCGGGCGAAGCGGGGTCCGGGTCAATTTCGGGGATCAACCCATCGCCGCGAAGGCCCATTAGGAACATTCGGCTGCGCTCTTGGGGCGTGCCAAAGTTCGCGGCATTCAAAAGTGAGAGGCGCGTGGAGTATCCCAAGATCCTTGCCGCCGCAAGCAAGTCCTCCCGCAGATCAGCCCAGCGCTCGTTGTCGTAGAGGTTTTTCACGTTCTCCATGACGAACGCTTTAGGCTTAAGCCTGCTCACTAGAGACAAAAACGTCCACACGTGCCTACTGCGCAGGTCGTGTGGGTCCATCTTCCCGGCTACAGAAAAGCCCTGGCAGGGTGGCCCGCCAATGATGACGTCTGCGCCTGCGGCCGGCCGCAGGTCGACATTGTGGACGTCACCGGCAACTGCCACCCGTGCCTTGGAGAACCGTCGGTGCGTCTCGACGGCGACGGGATCGATGTCGTTCGCAAAAATGATTTCGAACCCCGCACGTTCAAAACCTATGTCGAGGCCACCAGCGCCGCAGTAGAACGTCGCTACTGTCGGCTTGCTGCAAAACCCCACCGATCCTCCTCTATGTGACTTATCGTCCGTGGACTAATTAGTCTCGTTTGGCCGAGAGTCTGCCAGGTGGACTCAGACTACGGGAGCGTGCTGACAAGCTTCGGCAAGGCGCTCCGGCGAGCCAGAAGTAGAGCAGGCCTGACGCAGGAGGGCCTGGCTGAAGCCAGCGGTCTGGATCGCACCTACGTAAGTGGTGCAGAGAGGGGCGTTCGAAATCCCAGCTTGGTGACGCTTGCCCGGTTGAGCGACGCGCTCGACATCCGCCTCAGCGACCTGCTTACCTCAATCGAAGTGGGTGGCCGCAGGTGACCAGAAAGGTTGAGAGGAGCCGCGAAAGCTTCGAGGAACTGTTCTTCCATGCGAATGTCACCTATGAGGTTCCAATGCGCGTAGAGGTTGACCTCAATGTCGTCTTCGCCTCAAGAGCGACAGGCTTTCGCGAGTTGCTAACTACAGTGGTTTTCGCGAGGTTGATCGATTACCAATATGACCCGACCGTAGAACTATACGAATGTCATCCCCGGCCGTTATATGAGCAGATCATCCGTCCGGTGCTCAGAGAGCGCGGCGTCCCCTGCGGGCAATCAGGCCCGTTGAACGTCGCGAAGGCGGCAAAAAGCCTAAATGAACAATGGGCAGCTCAAAGGAGGCCTCCCCAGGTTGCGCAAGCGATGCTCCGGCTTATTGAAGAAGCATTGACAATGCGCCCAGCCGGCTTGGGAGCGTTCGCTCGAGAGCTTGGTGTTCGCTTCGACGCACTTGCGCTCGAGGTGGTTCTCACGAAGGCTTACCTGCCACCTGTCGATTCCTCCGCAGAACTCGCAAGGGTGGCGCGCCACCTGATCGATCGTCACCCGCTTGGGGGAGCAACCCCTCAGTTGCTCGTCGGCGTTGCTCTAGAGGCCGAATTCCTTCCTATAGGTGGCGCCTGCGTAGAAGGGGCGCGTGACAGCGTTTCCACCACAAATCTCACGTCAGGCAAGGTGGGCGACGTCGCTGTAACGATCGACGGGGCTCTGGCTCGCGTCTACGAAGTAACGATTAAGCCGTTTACGCCGCAAAGAATTGACGAGTGCGTTCAGTCAATAGATGGCTACTTCTCACATAAGCTTCCGGAAGATATGGTGGTGATCGTCCTCTGCCGTCAGGGGGATGTGCCAGCTGATTGTAAGCCTACATCGGACCCGCTGTTTCTTGGCGAGCTAATTCGAGGCGGAATTGTCTTCGAATTTGTGAATATTTACGGATGGCTTGCCGGAAAACTTGCAGAGCTGCCACTTACCGGCCGGCGTTACTTCTTTGAGCAAGTACAAGACTATTTAAATGGTTCGAGGGTGCCCAAGGAAGTTCGGCAGTCCTGGATCAATTCATTTTCATGAGCCAAGCGATGCCTGATATCTGACGTGACCCCACCCTATGACTGCACCACTAAATATGACCCAGTGTTCCCTTGACACCGTTTCGCCGAGGTCGAAGAGTGAACCGCGCCGCCTTAAAGGAGCTTTCGAGCTACCGCTTCCGGATCAGCCATTACGTCGCATTCCCAAATTCGGACTGCTTTCCACCCGAGTGCCTCGGCAACTTCAACAGCTGCGGTATCTCGTTTGGCAGTTCGGGCCAGCTTCGCCTCCCAGAGACGAGCGTTCGGACCGCTCCATGGCCTCTTCCGGCCATGCTTCGGGCAGTTGTGCCAGAAGCAGCCATCCACAAAAACCGCAACTTTGTGGCGCGGCAGGACTATGTCAGGGCTACACCCAGGCGCAAGCCTTCGATGCAGACGAAACCTCGCCCCCAGTCGATGCAGGGCAGACCTAAGGCGCATCTCGGGAAGCGTTCCTTCGTTGCGGCGGCCTGAAAGATGACGACTTCGTGGGGTGCTCTGCCACTGCTCGGCCACAGCTTCATGTTAGTTGCTGGGAACTTTCGCACAAAGGTGAGGGGCCGTAAGGGCCAGCTGACCGCAGCGTTGTGGTCTCCGATGTTGACGTCGGCACGCGGCCGCTCGGAAACCAGTCGTCGTACGGAAAAGCATTAACCGCAGCGAGGATCGAGATATCTGGAACAATATAAGACGGTGTCAGCAGCCCTCGAATCGATTTTGCTTGGCGGATACGCAGCCAAGCAGTGCCCCGTACGGGTACAGAACGACTACCTGCCGCTTGTGCCGACATTGAAGTGGGAGCCGGCCCCGGAGGAACAGGACCAC
>NZ_LZMB01000284.1 GCF_001673555.1 Mycobacterium sp. 1165178.9
AGCGCCGGGCGCAGGTAGGCATCCGCCGCCGACCAACGCCTGCCCTGCGCCTGGGTGAGTTGAAACGGGCCGACACCGATCTGCTGCACCCCATTGAAGTCGTCGGTTCTCGGTAGCCCCCAGGCGGTCGCGGACTCCATCCACTTCATGTTGAGGTCGTGCAGATAAACCGGGTCCTGCACATGCAGTGGGCCATCCACGCCGTGCAGCGGTCCGTGTAGCCGCGCGTTGTGCTCGGCGCGGACAAAATATGGCAGCACGTCGTCGTAGCGCCAGCCCACGGCTCCGTAGTCGGCGTCCCAACCGTCGTAGTCCAGCCGGTTACCGCGGATGTAGACCATCGCGTTCATCGAGGAGCAGCCACCGAGCACACGCCCCCGCGGTATGTAGACGCTGGTGCCCGTTCCGGACTGCTTCACCGACCGGTACGCCCAGTCCATCTCGGTGCCGAACAGCGTGCCGAACAAGGCCGGAATATGCACCTCGGGCGCGGAATCCTCGCCGCCGGCCTCCAGCAGTAGCACTCGGGTCGACGCGTCAGCGCTGAGCCGATTGGCTAGCACGCAGCCCGCGCTGCCGGCGCCGACCACGATGTGGTCGAACTCATCGGATTTGAGCATGGCAAAACCCCTTTGCAGACAGAGCGAATCGAGCAGAAAGCGACAGGAGTGGGTAGTTGCGGTTAGGTCTTCGTGCCGCGATTAGTCGACGCGAGCCGTGGTAGCCGCCCGGTGCCCGGGTCAGCCAGGCCGAGTATGCGTGCGACGGCGCGGCGCGCGCGCATCGCCGCTTTCTTGTCGGCGAACAGCTGCGCGGCGAGGTTCATCGCCGTGAACGTACCGATCAACTCGAAAACGACCTGCGCGACATCAGTGCTCGCGGGCAGGTGCCCAGCGTCGCGGGCCTCGCCAACGGCGTGTGACAGCTTGTCCTGCCATCGTCCGAACAGCTCCGCCACCGCCGCGCGCACCGGTCCGCCGCGAGCATCGAATTCGACTGCTGCGGTAGTGAACAGGCACCCGCCCGGGAAGGAGTCTCCTTCATTCAGCAGATACCGAATCCAGCCCTCGCACAGCGCCAGCACGCGCGGCAGACCTGGGTCCACGTGCCCGACCGGCTCGAAAGCAATGGCCTCGAACAACTCATAGCCTTTATCCAAGGTGGCGATCTGCAGCGTTTCCTTCGTGCCGAAATGGCCGATCACACCGGCCTTGCTCATGTTCAGGTCGGCGGCCAGGCGACCGAGGGTCAGTCCATCGAGTCCCTCGACCGAGGCGATCGCCACGCTACGAGTCAGGATGCGATCACGAGTGCGGGCGGCCTCCACAGCAGACGCTCTAGGCGACATAGCAGTCACCATAGAACAGACCTCCCCAGTTAAGCAACCGATCGATCGGACGCTAAATCACGCGATTTCTTCCCCCTGGTCGCCCTTGTCCGTGCCGGCGCCAAGTTCGAGAACGGCAAGCTCGTCAAACGTCCCGACGAACCGGCCGCCGAGG
>NZ_LZMB01000285.1 GCF_001673555.1 Mycobacterium sp. 1165178.9
CCAGCCTGCTCAGCCAGGAGACCACCGACTTCGACGGCCAGTTCTACCAGCTGAAGGGTGCTCGCAACGAGCCCAAGGGTCCGCAGCGGCCACACCCGCCGATCTGCATCGGCGGCAGCGGGGAGAAGCGCACGCTGCGGATCACCGCCCGCTATGCCCAGCACTGGAATTTCGTGGGCGGTCCGCCCGACGTTTTCGCCCACAAGCGTGACGTCCTGGCCTCGCACTGCGCGGACATCGGCCGCGATCCCAAGGAGATCACGCTCTCGGCACACCTGCGCCTGGAGCCTGACCTGAACTACGCGAAAGTCATCGAGGACGCGGCCGGGCTGGCCGCCGAAGGGTTGGATCTGAGCATCGTCTACCTTCCCCCGCCACACGACCCGGCCGTGCTGGAACCGCTCGCCGAGGCGATCCGCAACTCGGGCCTATGGGATCGGTGACGCCGTTTTACCGCCGCATCTTCGAACCATAGGGGAAACCCCGCCGGGCGCACTCTGAGCAAACCCGCCGCGCGCGAGTCGGGGCGCCGGCCGGGCGGTCACGCACCGAAGAGCAGCAAGTCCTGAGCGTTCACCAAACGCTCGTGCTTAGCGGGAAATTCACGACTTTTCACCGGGTGACGCAACCATGACCAGGCGATTCGCCCCATCCGTGTCCGAGGTAATGGGTGGATATGCACAAGAATCTCTCCTGCGATCGGTCCGTTCAACCGGGAAACCGGTGTGACCCCCATGTGAGCGGGCTCACAACGGGTTATTACACACCTACGGTCTGGCAAACAGTGGGAGACTCGCCGAGTGAACTCGGCCGTGTTTCTTGTGTGGCTGGTGTTACTACTGAAGCGGCACCGCGGAGGGCTTGACCGGCGCCGGCAGCGCAGTCGACCCCATCAGGAATCGGTCCGCCGCGGCCGCGGCGGCCCTTCCCTCAGCTATCGCCCAGACGATCAGCGACTGGCCACGACCCATGTCGCCGGCCACGAAGACGCCCGGAACCGACGTGTCGAAATCCGCCCCGCGGGCGACGTTGCCGCGCTCGGTGAATTTCACCTCGAGGTCGGTGAGCAGGCCCTCCTTCTCAGGCCCGACAAATCCCATCGCCAGCAGCACCAGGTCGGCCTCGAGTTCGAACTCGGAGCCCTTCATCTTGACGAACTTGCCGTCTTGCATGGTCACCTCGTGCGCCTTGAGCGCCGTCACGTGACCGTCTTCGCCGACGAATTCCTCGGTGTTGACCGAGAACACCCGCTCGCCGCCCTCTTCATGCGCCGACGACACCCGATACATCAGCGGGTAGGTCGGCCACGGGGTGGACGGCGCGCGCGTCTCTGGCGGACGCGGCATGATCTCGAACTGGTGGATGATTTTCGCACCCTGCCGGTGCGCGGTACCCAGGCAGTCGGCACCAGTGTCCCCACCACCGATGATGACGACCTTCTTGTCTTTGGCAGTGATCGGCGGCTCGCCGTCGGGGCCCAGCACGTCGTCACCCTCCTGCACGCGGTTACCCCACGGCAGGTATTCCATCGCCTGGTGGATGCCGTCCAGTTCACGGCCGGGGATCGGCAGATCGCGCCCTGCGGTGGCGCCGCCGGCCAGTACCACGGCGTCGAAGTCGGCGCGCAGTTGCTCGGCGGTGATGTCGACGCCGACATTGACCCCGGCCCGGAATTCGGTGCCCTCGGCTCGCATCTGGTCCAGCCGGCGGTCAAGCACGCGCTTTTCCATCTTGAATTCCGGGATGCCGTAGCGCAGCAGTCCACCGATGCGATCCGCCCGCTCGAACACGGTGACGGTATGCCCGGCGCGGGTGAGCTGCTGAGCGGCGGCCAGACCCGCCGGCCCGGAACCGACCACGGCGACCTTTTTTCCGGTCTTGGCGTCCGGCGGCAAGGGCCGCACCCAGCCCTCATCGAAGGCCTTGTCGATGATCTCCAGCTCGATCTGCTTGATCGTCACCGGATCCTGGTTGATGCCGAGCACACAGGCCGGTTCGCAGGG
>NZ_LZMB01000286.1 GCF_001673555.1 Mycobacterium sp. 1165178.9
CCGGGATCGCAGGGGCTACGGATGTATCGCACCGGGGACCTGGTGCGGTGGCGCGCCGACGGGCAGCTGGACTATCTGGGGCGCGCTGACGAGCAGGTCAAGATCCGCGGATATCGCATCGAACTCGGCGAAGTTCAGGCGGCGCTGGCCGCGCTGGACGGGGTGGATCAGGCGGTGGTAATCGCCCGTGAGGACCGCCCTGGCAGCAAACGCCTGGTGGGCTATATCACCGGCACCGCCGACCCGGCCGAGGCCCGCGCCGCGCTGGGCGCTCGCCTGCCGGCATACATGGTCCCCGCGGCGGTAGTGGCGCTTGACGCATTGCCGATGACGGTCAACGGGAAACTCGACAGACGTGCCCTGCCCGCACCGGAATATGAGGGCACCAATCGTTACCGCGCCCCTGCCAACCCCACTGAGGAGACGCTCGCCGGCATCTACGCTGAAGTGCTCGGGCTGGAGCGCGTCGGGGTCGACGACTCGTTCTTCGACCTGGGCGGGGATTCGCTTTCGGCGATGCGAGTGGTCGCCGAGATCAACAAGCGCCTGGACGCCGACCTCGCGGTGCGCACCTTGTTCCACGCGCCGTCGGTTCGAAGCTTGAGCGGGCAGTTGGGTGCAGACGGGAGCCAGCTCGACATCGTCCCCGTCGAGGTCCTCAAAGAGGGTGCTGGTCTTCCGCTGTTCTGCATCCATCCCGGGGGCGGGATGAGTTGGCCGTATCAGCGTCTTAGTAATTATTTGAGCTGCTCGATCATTGGAATTCAACAACTTCTACTGGACGAAGAAGCTGAACCCCAGACAATTCCCGATATGGCGAAGAATTACGCCGACAGGATACAAAAGGTCGATCCTATTGGGCCTTACAATATCCTGGGCTGGTCTTTTGGAGGGCTCGTCGCTCATGAAGTCGCCATCGAGCTTCAGCAACGTGGATGCGTAATCGCACGCCTTATCGTGTTCGATGCTCAACTGAGCCTCGAGGGCGCGAGCCTACCGACCCATCCTTTAGAAGACAAGCAGATGCTGGACGAAATCTTGCGGTTCTATGGCATCGATATCGCCGAGCTGGAAGAGCCGCTCGACGCCGAGCAGATAGAAAAGGTAATGCTCGAACGAGGAGTCAAAGACTTCCCCAGATACAAACGACTCGTGGATTGGATAATCCAAAACTTTAATAAGAACACCGAGTTACAGCGATCACACGAACCTCGCATTTTCGACGGTGATCTGATCATATTCTCCGCCGTGGGGAACGAGAGCGATCGCAGTTCATATCTTGTCGAAACCTGGCGGCCATACGTCGCTGGCAGCGTCACAGATTACTCGGTCGACTGCGCGCATGAAAACATGCTGACTGTCGAATCGCTCAGCCTGTACGGCCAACAACTCAGACTGTTGTTAGAACCATAACGGGCACCGCGGCGCGACTATCTAGCCGGAGGCACGCCAACCCAGCGTTGTTACTATCGCCAGGCATCGTCACGGCCGGCCCGGGATGCCCGGCAGACCATCTTGGATGTCTTGCAGATTGCCTTGGATGCCCTGCAACTTTCGTTCGATCGCCTGCAGATCAGACAGTGTGTTCTGATAGGCCGGCGAGATCTGGTCCGGGGTCGTAGGCCGAGACTGCGGGCAGTAGGAGGCGATGGCGCCCGCGGTAACGGCGGTGCTTTGATCGGCGTCCCATACCGATGTTCGTTGCACGAAGCCGACCGCGTCCGCGAAGTTCGGTTGGTGCGCCAGGAAGTCGCACACCGCGTGCCCTTGGGCCAGCACGTATTCCTGGCTGGGAACTGGCACGCCTTCCTGCTTCAACACGGAGATGTACGCCGCGTCAATAGGGTTGAGCGCCGGAGCGGACGGCTTCGGCGCGGCCGGTGTGAAGGGCGCGGCCAGTGTCGAGGGCGCGGCCGGTGTCGAGGGCGCCGCCGACGGCGGCGGGTCCTCAGCTTGCGCCGACGAATCCTGGCGGTGGAGCGCGAACATCACCGCCACCGCGGAGACGACGGCGACCAGAGACAGCGGCAGTGCCGCGAACAGACCGAAGCGGCGCAACGCAGCAACCTTTTGCCGCCGCGACGCCATCGCGCGGATTTTGCGGGCGCGCGACCGGGCTGCGGCGACGACCTCGGTCTCCCAGGCTGCAAACGAGTCGAGCTCAGACGTCCCAGCGCCGTGGGCCAGGATTTCGTCGAGCAGTTCGTCAGCCTCTATGGAAGATGGCCGACCACCCTGCTCGCGGATCGCCTGGCGCCGAAGCGCGATGAGCCGCAATTCCGAGTCGATCTTCTCGCGGTCGCGCATACCAATCAGTCTGAGAGTGCGGCGCAATTGTTACAACTCCCCGCGAACAAGAGACCGTCACGCATTGATGTCTGAGGATCAAATGCGACAGACTCGCGGTGGGCCAACTAACCGGAATCATGGGATTCGAGGCATTGGACGGACGTGATCACCGTGAGTCGTGACCGGCGCTCCGCGCCACTCGTCGTCGGCGCGATCGTGTTCGCGCTCGCCGGTTGTTCGGGGTCGCATCCGACCGCCGCGACCGGACCGACCACGGCCGCGGGCGTGGCCGCTCCCCCGGCGCGCACGACGCGGATGGTGCCCGCCGACACGGGAACGCCGGGCGGTGCGCAGCCTCGCCTGGCGTCGGACCCCGCGCAGTTGGCCGACGACCTGGTGGCCGACGAGCGCGCGCTGCGCGATCCGGGGACACCGGATCCGGCGCTGACGGCGGCGGCGCACCGCGAGCAGGCGGCCTACCGTGCCATTGGGCGCCACCCTGAGTGGGACGCCACCACGCGCCCGCGCATCCCTCCGGAGCTGGTCGATGCCTACGACCGCAACGTAGACGCCCGGCGGC
>NZ_LZMB01000287.1 GCF_001673555.1 Mycobacterium sp. 1165178.9
GCCGGTCACCTTGCTCAGCCGCTTGACGTCGCGAATTCCCAGGCCGCCGCTGCGGAGCTCGGAAACCGGCGCGGCGGAAAGCGTTTCAAGCAGGACGTCGACCTCGTGCAGCAAGTCGATGACGGCCCCGGCGGCCACCGCGTCGGCGTCATGGGCGGTGGTGGTCGATACCACCGGGTCGGGTGCGGTCAGCTGCATGGGGCCGGGCTGCTCGCCGCGCAGCACCTGCCCGACGTGGCGTGGCAGTATCACCGTCTCGGCGTCGAGGCGCCGCAGCAGGCCCATGCCGAGCAGCTGGGGCACCGGCCGGTCGGCGGGCGCGCCGGGCGCGGCGTCGCGGGTGCGGCCCATCGGGGAACCCTCGAGAAGCTTCTCCAACACGTCGAGCTCCGCCTGGTTGAGGTCGTCGATCAGGCCGGCGATCTGCTCGGCGCTGCGCGAGGTGTCCTCGAGGACGACCTGGCCCGGATGCCACGGCAATCCCGTCGCGGCGTCGGCGGCCACGCGCAGCGCGGCCTCGCCCCAGACCAAGGCGCGTTGCCGGAGATCGTCCACCGCGTCGAGGACGTCGGTTTCGGGCGCGCGGTCACCGATCAGCGCCAGCAGCTTCGCGGTTGGCACCGGCTCCGCGTCGGCCTGCAGCACGAGCAGCGCGTCGAGTACGGCCAGTCGCAGGAAGTCGAGGTCGTCGGTGCCAGCCTTGATCGACTGGCGGGCCTGGGCGCGCGCGGCCAGTGCGGCGATGCTGCCGGGTGGGGGCTGGGCGAGGTCCGGCCGCAATTCCAACAGTCGGATCAGCCGCTCATCGGATAACTCGGCCAGCCATGACCCCAGCGGGATATCCGGGGTGTTGTCGGTCATTGCTGACCAGCGTAAAGCAGGCGCTGGTGCCCAGCAGACCCGCAAAGCCATCGCCCCACCGGCGCCGTGACCAGCGGCGGCGACCGCGACGCGTCTCCGAACTCAAGCCCTTGCCGCCGCGTGCGGTTCGGCCACCTGTCAGAATGGGTCCGTGGCTGACACTGCTGAGGGCAAAGCACGCAAAACCAAGTACGTCGACAACGGCTGGCCGACGACGGACCCCGACGACCACGCGGTGAGCGAACTCGTGACCGATCGCACCGGCGCGCTGTCGCCCTTCGGCGAGCTGGTGTTCCCGCTGCCCTCCACCGAACTGCCCTACCTGCACCCGGTCACCGTCGTCAATCGGTAGGCCGCCAGATGGCCAAGGCCTCTGAGGACTCGACAGCCTCGGCGAGCGGGGCGCCGGAAGACTCCGGCTCCGCTGCCCTGTCACACCTGGACGACCACGGGGCGGCACACATGGTCGACGTCAGCGAGAAGGTAGCCACCAAGCGGACCGCGGTGGCCGCCGGCGTCCTGCGCTCGTCTGCGCAAGTGCTGGCGCTGATCTCGACCGGCGGCCTCCCCAAGGGCGACGC
>NZ_LZMB01000288.1 GCF_001673555.1 Mycobacterium sp. 1165178.9
CGCGGTCTCACCACTGCCGCCGCGGGGGGCGATGGTGGTAGCACAAGTCATGAGCGGCATTATCGAGGCGTCGGCGGCGCGCGGGTTTCGATGCCGCGGTTGACGCAGTCAAGCGGTGGCATCACAGCACGAAGGGGCGCCAACAATGACCGAACTCATTATGCGAGGTCTACGCGAATACCTCGTCGGGGCCTGGACGTTGGAGTCTTACCAGAGCTCCGATGTGGATGGCTCAAACGTGCGTTACCCGTTGGGAACCGACGCCCGCGGAATCATCATGTACACCGCCGACGGCTACATGTCCGCCCAGATCATGCGCGCGGCCCGCGCTCCGCTTGCCCGCGGCGATCTCCAGCTCGCCGAAGCCGACGAATTGGCCGGGGTGGCCAGAGGGTATCTGGCCTACGCGGGCCCGTATAGCGTTCTCGACAACGGCATTGTCGCCCACCATGTCGACGTCAGCCTGCTACCGAACTGGATCGGCGGAACCCAGTACCGCGCAGCGCAAATCGACGATGACCGCTTGCAGCTCGGCCCCGCCGAGCCCGTGCTCATCAAAGGCAGACTCCGCAACGGACGCCTGATCTGGCGACGCGCGGACCCAGCCAAATAACCTGGCGTGCAATCAGAATCTTGGATGAGCGAACGTGGCCTGTCGCTCCGACCTCAGGAGAACTGAATGGGATTGCTCGATCACAAGACCGCGGTCATCACCGGTGCCAACTCGGGCATCGGGCTGGCCACCGCTCAGCGATTTCTCGCCGAAGGCGCCGACCGCGTGTTCATCACCGGTCGGCGCCGGTCCGAACTCGATGCCGCGGCAAAGCAATTGGGACCCCGCTCGACCGCCGTAGCCGGCGATGTCGGATCGCCGGAAGATCTCGATCGGCTCTACGCCGAGGTCGCGGCCGCCGGCAGGGGCCTCGACATCGTGATGGCCAACGCCGGATCCACGAGGGTGGCGCGGCTGGGGGAGATCACCGACGACGACCTCGACGCGCTGCTGACCACCAATGTCAAGGGAGTCGTCTACACCGTCCAGAAGGCGCTACCGCTGCTCAACGACCACGCCTCCATCATCCTGACCGGCTCCACGACCGCGGATCGTGGCCGCGTCGGACTGAGTATCTACGCCGCCACGAAGGCGGCCGTCCGGTCACTGGCCCGCGCCTGGGCCAACGAACTCGCCGACCGCAACATCCGGGTGAACGTCATCGTGGCCGGGTCCACGGCCACCCCCGGAAGCAATGCACTGGCCGCGCAGACCGATCCTGAAACGTCAATCGAAGAGTTCCGCGCCGGCCGCATCGCCACGATCCCGCTGGGCCGCTTCGCCGATCCGGCCGAGATCGCCAATGCCGCAGTGTTTTTGGCCAGCGATCTGTCCAGCTTCACCACCGGATCAACGGTGACCGCCGACGGCGGATTCAACCAAGTCTGACGCGTTGGCTGGGCTCTCGCATTGGCGTGCTTCAGCGCTGATGATCCACGATGCCGCCGGCCAATTCATCGAAGAGGGCCTGGTTCAGGCCGAAGGCGAACTTCACCTCGCCGACGATGCGATCGATCTCGACGACGTCGGCGCTAAGGGCATCGAGGCGAGCCCGGTAGGCGTCCTTGTACGGTTTGGGCCGCACCGGGAATTCGTAGAAGGCAAGGCCTGCGCCCCGCAACTCGAACGTCCGGTCCAATATTTTGCCGATACCCCGGCCTCCGGAGAGGTCCCCGAGATAGCGCGTGTAGTGGTGCGCCACCAACGCACCGCCCCACGTGAGAGCGCCGAGCCGTTCGGCGTAGGCCACCGCCGCGGGGGAGTCGACTTCCCGTTCGGCACCGCGGGGCAGCCAGTGTTCGAGGTCGGCATCGATAGCCGTCATGCGCTCCAACGCGGGGTCGTACACGGCGGCCACCATGGAATCGTCACGGCGGGCCCGCACGGCTTCCTCCAGGGCGGAGTACACCACGCGCAATCGCAGCAAGTAGGCCGAATAGCCCGCCGCGCCGATCCGGCCGGCGAGCAGTTCGGACATGAATGGGCTCTGCTCGGCGGCGTCGTGTTCGGCCGCCGAGCCTTCCTTCATCGCGACCGACAGGCGGCGGCTTGTTGGGACGGCGATCGAACGCATGACCTGCCCAGATTACATTGGTGATGAGCAGGGCGGTTACTGCGGCGGATGCAACCAGAGAAGGCCGAGCGGGTCGATCTCCGATCGGGTCAGGTGGAGGCGGCGTCGGCGGGCCATTTGATGGCATACCTGACGAACTCGACGGCGGTTCCGGCGCCGATCAAGCTGTCGCCATCGATCGGCATCAAGGGTGTCAGTTACGCCGCCAGCGCTTTCACCATCGAGCCCGCACACGGCTTGGTCCTGTTCTCCGACGGCCTGGTGGAGCGCCGCGGTGAATCCATTGACGATGGACTAGATCTTCTGGCCGAAATCCTCGGCCACGCGGGTGACTCGGCGGCGACCCGGATCTGGACGGCGATGGCGTCGGGCCATACCGACGACGACGTCACCATCATCACGCTGCGTCGCCCCTGAACTCTCGCTAAGCGATTCGTATATCGGCGCCGAACCCGGTGGCGGCCATCTACAGTTCGAAAATATCGACTGCAATCACGAAGGACGTGAGATGGCGAAAAGTGTTGCGACGAAAAACGACAACGAAAAGATGGTTGTCGACTTTATCCATGCCGCTTACGGCCAGAGCATGAACATCGACGCCATGACCGCACTCATGACCCACGACTTCGTCTGGCAACTCCACGTGCCGCTCTCACCGGTGGTTCGTGGACGCGACGCGGCGCGAGCCGAACTCGAGAAGCACAACACCCTGTCGACGGGCATGATCGAGGGGAGTGAGATCCGCACGATCGTGTCCGATAGCGACACGGTCATCGTCGAGCGGGTCGACGTGAACGCCATGAATGGCGTCGCGGTCACGTTCCACGTCACAGCGCTTTTCGAGGTTCGCGACGGTGCGATCGCTCACTGGCGCGAGTATTGGGACACCACTCACGTCGCGCAACAACTTGGGATAGATCCCGCGCTCATGTTCGCACCGTTAGGCGATTAACCTGTGGCGCAACGGGTTTAGGGGCCGCGCTACCCCGTTGCGTTGAGGATCTTGATGGCAAAGACGAGCGAGTCGCCCGGCTGGATTCCGGCGCTGGGCTGACCTTCGGGGTAGCCATCCGCGGGAACCATCGCGACGGCAACCGTGGATCCGACTTTTTGCCCTGCGATAGCCTTCTGGAAGCCCGGCACGACTCCGGTAAGCGGGAAATCGACCGGTGCGCCGCGCTGGTAGCTGCTGTCGAAGACGGACCCGTCGCGTCCGTTGACGCCCATGTAGCAGACGGAGACCCTGGCGGTGCTGGAGACCACAGGTCCATCTCCGGCGTGCAGCGTGTGCACCTGGGTTTGGCTGACGCTGAACGGTGCGGTGACGTTCACCAGCGGAGCCGTCGTATCCGTGGACCCAGTGACCGCGACGCTGCCGCTGGTGCCGCTCAGCGTCCAGTCGGGCGATCCGCCGTTCTGCGGTGCCGCGGTCGGGCACGAGCCGGCCGCGGCGGCCGGACCCGCACCGGCGAGCGTCAGGGCGGTTGCTGCGACGGAGGCCGCAAGCGCGGCGCAGGAATACATCCGGGAAGACTTCACGGCCGACACGCTACCGCCACATCTCGTCTCAATACTCGCGGGGCACCATTCGTGCTGAGGTCATTCACCCGTCGGGCGAGGCGTGAGTTGTTGAAGAATGCGCAACAGCGACTTGCGGTCCGACGGAGTCAGCTGGCAAAGCCAGCGCTCTTCGCCACGCTGAATCGCCTGCTGCACCTGCCTTTTTACTGCGCGTCCGCGTTCTGAGAGCTCCAGCAGTCGAACTCGACGGTCCTCAGGGTCGGGACGCCGGTCGATGTACCCAAGCTGTTGCAGGTCGTCGAGGACGGCGATGATGCGCGTCTTGTCGGCGCCGATAGCCGCAGCCAGGGCGGCTTGAGTGCGCACCGGTGAGTTGTCCAGCTCGGTCAGCACGGTGTAACCCCACATCGATAGTCCGTGGCGCTCAAGAATGGGCAGCTCGGCAGCCACGAGTTCGCGCACCAGCGGTCCGAGCATCGCCGCGAGGTCCGGTCGGGACGGCGCTTTGCTCATGGTGAGATAGTAGAGGAGACACGATTATATGCTTATGCTTATGATATGACTATGCATACGATAGATACTCTGCGAACACACCACCGCGTGGCGGTGATGGCCACCATCGAGGTTGTTCAGCGGGTCGGCACCAGCGATCTAGCGCGCCCAACCCCATGCAGCGGCTGGAATTTGCTTGAACTGCTGGCCCATATGACCGCGCAGCATCGAGGGTTCGTCGCGGCTGCTCACGGCGCCGGGGCCGATCCCGCGGTGTGGGAGACGTCTGCGGTGATCGACGCGGTGGCGGCCGACCCCGCAGGCAGTTATGCGGCGGCCGCTTGCGAGTTGCTCACGGCAATCGCCGAGGACGAGGCGCTCGCCGTGCCCTTCGAATTACCCGACTTCGGCAAAGGGGCCGTGTTTCCCTTCGAGCAGGCGATCGGGTTTCACTTCGTCGACTACGTCGTGCACGGCTGGGACGTGGCCCGCGCAGTTTGCATCCCATTCAAGTTGCCCGACAACGTGATTGACGCGGCGCTGGTGCTCGGATTGCAAGTTCCGGGCGGTGACTACCGCACCGGCGCTTCCGTCCCGTTTGGGCCGGCGCTCGACCAAGTGCCCGACGGCACTGGCTTCGACCGCCTATTGCGTCATCTCGGTCGCTCGCCGGCATGGAGTTCACCCGACATACAACCGGCGTAACCTCCTGCGGCCAATGGCCGTGACCGTCAGGTGCAGAGGCTAGGGGCGTCGCACACGTTGCCGGGGCAATAGACCGAGTGGGCGGCGTTGACCAGGCTTCCGACGTCGAGCAACGTCACGCCCTTCGTGTCCAGGCGAGCGTGGAGGTCGTCGGCGATCTGCTGCGGAGTCCAACCCCACGTAAGGTCGTAGCACACGTCGTGCGCCTCCGCGATCAGTGCCTCTTCGGTCTTCGGCGGCCACGTGAGGCCGACGGCGCGCAACTGCGCGAGGTACGCGTCATCCTGCGGGGTCGCCGCCGCGATGCCCGGGCTGCTCACAACTGCAGCGGCAACCATGACGGGGACGGCGATTGTGGCTGGCCTTCGAGGTGAGGGCATTTAATTCCCATCCAATCTTCATGGGGCGATGAGACACGCCAAAAGTGCGTCACCGCAAAGCAAGACAGACAGCAGAATAACCAATGTTTGCAAAAGCGGCTCGCCGGAGTTCTGGCGGGCGCCGGCGTGCTAGCCAGTGACTTGAGCCAAATCGCGTGCCACCGCATCGAATGCGCGCAACGTGTCGAGCATGTGCGGCTCATGAGAGTCCATTTGGGTGGATAACTTGGCGGCCACCAGCGCCGCGCTGCGATTGATGTAGACCATCTGACCGCACATGCCCTGGCACAGCACGACGTCGTTGCCGGGATAGGGGAACCACATCTGGTTGCGGTACATGCCGCCGGGCATTTCGTTGTCATCGGGGCTGGCGGCGAACGCCTGACGCGAGTCGTGCCCGCCGTCCAGGGTGTCCGCGATCCACGCCGCCGGCACCACTTGCTGGCCGGTCAACGAGACACCGTCGCGCAAGAACAGGGAACCGAACCGGATCATGTCGGTAAGACAAGCACTGACGCCGCCGTCGAAAAACCCAGTGCCGCAAGCATCTACACCGATCGTGGCGTCGGATTGGGCGCCCATGCGGCTCCACAGCAATTGCGACATCAGCTCGGGCATTCGCCCGCCCCCGGCGATCTCGCAGATCCAGCCCAGCACATCGGTTTCGCACGAACGATATTCGAACGGGCCACCGTGAGCGGACTTCTGCCGCAAGGTCAACAGGAACTCTTGCAAGGTGGCCGGGGCGCCCGGGCTGCTCCTGGGCGCCCAGCCCATCGCCTGATCGAGAAGATGTATCTCCGCGGCCGGATCTTGACAATTCTCCGAAAAGCAGATGCCCGATCTCATGTCCAGCAGATGACGCACCGTTGCGCCCCTGTAGCCGCAGTTCGCCAGTGCCGGAACGTAATACGTCACCGGCGCGTCGAGCGCGATTGCGCCGGCCCCGTGTAGCGCGCCGACGACGGTCGCCACCAGCGATTTGCTCACCGAGAACAGAAGATGCCGCGCATGGGGCCCAAAATCGCCGAGGTACTCCTCGGCCACCATCGTCCCGCGGTGACAGACGGCCCAGCCGTCGGTGCCGGTGGTGGCCATCACCGCCCCCACGGTGGTGGCCACCCCGCCATTGTCGGTCACCCGGATCGTCGACAGGGGAGAAGTGGCCGCGGGCAACGCCGCGACCGGTCCGGTCCCACGCGAGATCACGGCGGTCGGCACGAAGTCTTCGACGTGCTGGAAGGACCACCGCGCATATGGAGCCGACATCCAGTTGTCCAGTGAGATGCCGGCCGGGGCGTGACTCCTACGGCTGTCGGTCACGCGCGCGCGACGAGCCGTGAGACGATCGGCGCGGCCGGCGTCAGGGGAGTTGAGACGAACTTCGCCTTCATGCCCTTCACCCAGCGCTGGCAACGCTCGCTGAGCTGATAATCGTCGGTCTGCAAGTGGGAGCGCGTGACGAGCACGCCCAGTTGGGCGCCCTCGGAACGCAAGTCGCCGGGCGCCGCGACACGCATGTAAAAAGCTTCGGACCCGTCGAGCAGCGTGGCCCAGTCGTTGGCGGTCCGCGAAAACGAGACCCGACCGTCGTCGTCGATGCGCCATACCCCGGTGCGTGGCGTCGCGGTGAAGAGCTCGACGTCCTGCGAGGTCTCCGTGATGATCACTTGGCCCCAGACCTCGTCCTCGCCATAGCCGCGCTCCCAGCGCGAGTTGATCTTGTCGATGTCGAGTTCGTACTCCACATCCATGTACTCGAGCAGGTGAAACAGGAACAGCGGCATGTCGGCGTAGGCCTCGGCGGTCAGGTTCGTCATCGGGCTGGCGCCGCTCAGGCGCGGGTTCACCTCGCCGAGGTAGAGCTCGTTTGAATCGAGGTCATGCAGAAGGTCCACCTCGAAGTAGCCGAGGTAACCCTCGCGGCGCATGACGTCGCCGAGCTTCCCCACCATTTCTCGCGCGGCATGGGTCTGGGCCGGCGGCAACACCTCGCGCCAGATGTCGTTGCCACACCAGCTGCCCCGGCTCGGCGTCAGCTCCGAATAACCGACGAGACTCGTCATCGCGGGGCCCACCACGGTGCCGTGGCGGGTCACGGCACCCTCGAGGCACACCTCAACATTGCGGATGCGCTTCATGACTTTGACTTCTTGCTGCGAGGCCAGGTCACCAGCGTGCTCGTCCCAGTCGCGCTGACCGTGCACGAAGAACGTCCCACTGCCGGCGTTGCCATAGGCGACCGAGATGACGAGGTCGTCTCCCAATCCGGCGCTTTCCGCGAGCGTCAGCAGTTCTTCGTGGGACCGCGCCCGCCCGATCGCGTGCGGCACGCTCGGTATACCCGCCTCGTTGGCCAGGCGCGTCATGACGATCTTGGAGCCCAGGCGCTGGCGCAGCTCGATCGGCGGATGCATGACCTGCAGGCCTGCCGACCGCGCGAGGGCCTGGATTTCCTCGTTGAGCATCACAAAACAGCACTTGCCACCGGGACCTTTACCCGCGATGAACTCGAGCGTCTCCGGATCGGACAGCAGGTGGCTGCACACTTCGTCCATGGAGTCAAAATCACGGCGGTCCCGTCGCCGGGGGACGAACACGCGTGAGTGGGTGCCCTCGAAAGAGTCAAAGTAGGTCAGGTAAAAGAAGTTTCGAATCCACCGATCAACACCGAGCAGGTTGAACGGGGTCGGCGAGATGAAGTAGAGCGGCACCTTGTTGGTGTGAAAGAACGCGCGGATGTCCGAGAGGCCGTTCAGCGCACGGCGTGGATCAGGGGCCATCACTTCGGCCGCGGTGACGTCGAGGTCCGAAACCGGCCAGGGAGTAGCGCCCCGGCCAGAGATGGTGCGGTCAGCGCTGCGGCGATGACATGACATATCTCCATTCGACAAGTGTGCGCCCTGTCCGTCCGCGTCGAAGGTGAACAGTCCGAAACGCCGACAGGCAACTGAAAGTACACCTTGCCTTATGGGCTACGGTCATCGTTTCTCACGTTGACCCACAACTGATTTGACCTCGCTCGGGCAAACACTTGAGTGACGGCGCTGGCCGGCGTTGACTCTGGCCGGTCGGAGTTGACAGGTAGGTATTTGATTCCGTGCAACAGGGTGCTGTCGTTCGGATCGGGTTCGCCCGCA
>NZ_LZMB01000289.1 GCF_001673555.1 Mycobacterium sp. 1165178.9
CCTGTTCGCCGGCATCGAACGCGGTATCAAGGAATTCGCCCCGCTGCTCGGTGTCCGTAAGGCGGGCCTGTTCACCTCGTCGAGCTTCGTGCTGGGTGCGCCGGCGTACGTATATCCGGAATCATTGCCGATCGTCAACGCGTCTGGCGGCCCGAACTGCCGTGGGCTGCCCGACATCCCGACCAAGCAGACCGGCGGATCGTTCTTCCGTTCTCCGTTCCTGGTGACCGACAACGCGAACATCCCGTACGAGCCGTTCACCGAGTTGCAATTCGACGCACCATCGACGCTGCAGTTCTTGTTCCACGGCGCCTTCGCGGAACGGGACGACTTCTGATGGCCGCCTCGGGAATGCCGTCGCACCGCGAGATGATCATCAAGGTCAGCATTTTCGCGGTTGCCATGCTGCTGGTGTCCGCGGGGCTGGTGGTGGTCTTCGGTGACTTCCGCTTCGGGCCCGAAAGTACCTACCACGCAACGTTTACCAACGTGTCACGGCTGAAATCCGGTCAGAAGGTGCGCATCGCCGGGGTCCCGGTCGGCGCGGTGTCGGGCATCAAGCTCAACCCCGATAACACCATCGACGTGAAGTTCGGAGTCGACAAGCGCTACACGCTCTATTCGTCCACGCGCGCGGTGATCCGCTACGAAAACCTGGTCGGCGACCGATTCCTGGAGATCACTTCGGGCCCCGGGGAGCTGCGAAGGTTACCTGCCGGCGGGACGATCAACAGCCAACACACCCAGCCCGCACTGGATCTCGACGCACTGCTGGGCGGATTGCGGCCGGTACTCAAAGGTCTTGACGCCGACAAGGTCAACACCATCAGCGGCGCGGTCATCCAGTTGCTGCAAGGCCAGGGCGGGGCGTTGTCGAACGTGCTGGCCGACACCAGCGCGTTCTCCTCGGCGCTGGGCCAGCGCGACCAGCTCATCGGCGATGTGATCAACAACCTCAATTCGGTTCTGACCACCGTGGACCAGCGCAGCGCGCAGTTCTCGGCCAGCGTCGACCAGCTCCAACAACTGATCACCGGGCTGGCCCAGCACAAGGACGACATCGCCGGCGCCATCCCACCGCTGGCGTCGACCACGACGGATCTGACGGAGCTGCTGAAGAATTCGCGCCGTCCACTGCAGGGCATCCTGGAGAACACCCGCCCCCTGGCCACCGAGCTGGACAACCGCAAGGCCGAGGTGAACAACGACGTAGAGCAGCTCGGCGAGGACTATCTGCGGCTGTCCGCCCTGGGTGCCTACGGGTCGTTCTTCAACATCTACTTCTGTTCCGTGACGATCAAGATCAACGGCCCTGCCGGTAGCGACATCCTGCTGCCGCTCGGAGGCCAAGTGGATCCCAGCAAGGGGAGGTGCGCTTTTGCCAAGTAACGCAAGGCGCGGTGAGCGCGATCCACTGCGCACCGGCATCTTCGGCGTGGTGCTGGTGGTATGTGTCGTGCTGATTGCCTTCGGCTACGCCGGATTACCGTTCTGGCCGCAGGGCAAGATCTACGACGCCTACTTCAGCGACGCCGGCGGCATCAATCCCGGCAACGCCGTTTATGTTTCGGGCTTCAAGGTCGGCAAGGTGACCTCGGTGGGGCTGGCCGGCGACAGCGCCAAGATCAGCTTCAGCGTCGACCGCCACGTCGCCGTCGGCGACCAGTCGCTGGCCGCGATCCGCACCGACACCATCCTCGGTGAGCGCTCGATCTCGGTGACCCCGGCCGGTGGCGGTAAGGCGACCACCATCCCGCTCAGTCGCACGACGACCCCGTACACGCTCGCCGGCGCGCTCGAGGACCTGGGGCAGAACGCCAACAATCTGGACAAGCCGCAGTTCGAGAAGGCGTTGAACGTGCTGACCGACACGCTGCACGACGCCAACCCGCAGCTGCGCGGTGCGCTGGACGGCGTGACCTCGCTGTCGCGCACCCTCGACCGCCGCGACGAGGCGCTGCAAAGCCTGCTGGCACATGCGAAATCGGTCACCGGCGTGTTGTCGCAACGCGCCGACCAGGTCAACAAACTCGTCGATGACGGCAACGAGTTGTTCGCCGCCCTCGACGAACGGCGGGGCGCCCTGGACCAGCTGATCTCGGGGATCCAAGGCCTCTCGGCGCAGATCTCCGGCTTCGTCGCCGATAACCGCAAGGAATTCGGTCCCGCGCTGAACAAGCTCAACGACGTGCTGTCCAACCTCAACGAGCGCCGCGACTACATCACCGAGGCGCTCAAGCGGCTACCCACCTACGCCACCGAGCTGGGTGAGGTGGTTGGTTCGGGCCCCGGATTCAACGTCAACGTCTACGGCGTGATCCCGGCTCCGCTGCTTGCCACCATGTTTGACTTCTTCTACCAGCCCGGCAAGATGCCTGCCAGCCTCGCCGATTACCTGCGTGGCTTGATTCAGGAACGCTGGATCATCAGGCCGAAGTCACCGTGACGCGGCGGATCCTCGGCAGCAGGGGGCTGCGCTACGCCACCATCATCGCGCTCGTCGCGGCGCTGGTGGGTGGCGTGTATGTGCTCACGTCGCAAGCGAATAACCGTAAGATCGTCGGCTACTTCGCCTCCGCGGTCGGCCTGTATCCCGGTGACCAGGTGCGCGTCCTCGGTGTCCCGATAGGCACCATCGACACGATCGAACCCCGGCCGTCCGACGTCAAGATCACCATGTCGGTGAGCAAGGACGTGAAGATCCCGAAGGACGCCAAGGCGATCATCATGTCGCCAAACCTGGTGGCGGCCCGCTTCATTCAGCTGACACCGGCCTACACCGGCGGACCGGCGATGGCCGACGGCGCGAGCATCGGCCCGGATCGCACCGCGGTCCCGGTGGAGTGGGACGAGGTCAAGGAATCGCTGACCCAGCTGGCCGTGCAACTGGGCCCGACTGCCGGATCGATGCAAGGACCGTTGGGTGCGGCGATCAACCAGGCCGCGGACACCTTCGATGGCAAGGGAGAATCGTTCCACAACGCCTTGCGTGAGCTTTCGCAAGCCGCTGGGCGGCTGGGCGATTCGCGCGGCGACATCTTCGGCACCGTGAAAAATCTGCAGGTGCTCGTCAACGCGCTATCGTCGAGCAACGAACAGATCGTCCAGTTCGCCGGCAACGTCGCGTCGGTGTCACAGGTGCTCGCCGACAGCTCGCGCCACCTCGACACCACGCTGGGCACCCTCAACGTAGCGCTGTCCGACATCCGGGGTTTCCTGCACGAAAACAATTCGACGATCGTCGATACGGTCAACAACCTCAACGATTTCGCGAAGACGTTGAGCGACCAGAGCGACAACATCGAGCAGGTGCTGCACGTGGCGGGTCCGGGTATCGCCAACTTCTACAACATCTATGACCCCGCACAGGGCACGCTGAACGGCCTGTTGTCGATACCGGAGTTCGCCAACCCGGTTCAGTTCATCTGCGGTGGCTCCTTCGAGACCGCCGCCGGGCCCCGGGCGCCCGACTACTTCAAGCGCGCCGAACTCTGCCGTGAGCGGCTGGGACCGGTGCTGCGCCGGCTCACCGCGAACTACCCGCCGCTGATGTTCCACCCGCTCAACACGATTACGGCGTACAAGGGCCAGATCATTTACGACACGCCCGAGACGCAGGCCAAGTCTGCGACCCCGGTGCCGCAACTGACCTGGGTCCCGGCCAAGGGCGCTCAGACGCAGCCGGCCGCGCAGAACCCGGCGGACCTGCAGGCCCTACTGGTCCCGACGGCCCCGCAGGCAAACCCCGCGCCGGGCCAACCGGCGCCGGCCGGCACCGCTCCGGCTCCCGGACCCACTCCCGGAAGCGCGTTCGGCCCGCTGCCGGGCCCGCCCCCGGGCCAGACGGCCAACGGGCCCGCCGCCGACCTGGGCGGTGGCAGATGAACCGAATGTGGTTGCGCACCAGCGTATTGGCGTCGGGCGGCATGCTGCTGGCCGGCTGCCAATTCAACGGATTGAACTCACTGGCGATGCCTGGCACCGCCGGCCACGGAAGCGGCGCCTACTCGATCACCGTCGAACTGCCCGACGTCGCGACCCTGCCGCAGAACTCCCCGGTCATGGTGGACGACGTCACCGTCGGCAGTGTCGCCGGCATTTCGGCCGAACAGCGTGCCGACGGATCGTTCTATGCGGCAGTCAAACTGGCACTCGACAAGAATGTCGCTCTGCCCGCCAACTCCACGGCGACGGTCGCCCAGACGTCGCTGCTCGGTTCGATGCATATCGACCTGGCTCGCCCGAAGGACAAGCCCGCCGTCGGCAAGCTGAAGGACGGGTCGAAAATCGCGGAGGCCAACACCGGTCGCTATCCCACCACCGAAGAAGTGCTTTCGGCGCTCGGCGTGGTAGTGAACAAGGGCAACGTCGGCGCCCTGGAAGAGATCACCGATGAGACCTATCGGGCGGTCGCCGGGCGGCAGGACCAGTTCGTCGACCTGATTCCAAGGCTCGCGGAACTGACCTCCGGGCTCAACCGCCAGGTCAACGACATCATCGACGCCGTCGACGGATTAAACCGATTCTCGGCGACCCTGGCGCACGATAAGGACAACCTGGGCCGGGCCCTCGACACGCTGCCCGAGGCGATCCGCGTGCTCAACAAGAACCGCGACCACATCGTCGAGGCCTTCAGCGCGCTGCACAAACTGGCGAACGTCACCTCGAACATCCTGGCAAAAACCAAGGTGGACTTCGCCGCCGACATGAAGGACCTCTACTCGGCCGTCAAGGCGCTCAACGACAACCGCAAGAACTTCGTCACCTCGCTGCAGCTGTTGCTGACGTTCCCGTTCCCCAACTTCGGCATCAAGCAGGCCGTGCGTGGCGACTATCTCAATGTGTTCACCACCTTCGACCTCACCCTGCGCCGCCTCGGTGAAACCTTCTTCACGACGGCCTATTTCGACCCGAACATGGCCCACATGAACGAGATCCTCAATCCGCCGGACTTCTTGACCGGCGAGATGGCCAACCTGTCCGGACAGGCCGCGGACCCGTTCAAGATTCCGCCCGGCACGGCTTCAGGACAGTAGGGGGCGGGCGCAGATGCACGACAGACTGACCAAGATCCAGCTGGCGATCTTCGCGGTGATCACTGTCATCACCCTGACCGTGATGGCCATCTTCTACCTGCGACTGCCCGCGACGTTCGGCCTCGGAACCTACGGCGTGAGCGCCGATTTCGTCGCCGGCGGCGGCCTGTACAAGAACGCCAACGTCACCTACCGCGGCGTGGCCGTCGGCCGCGTCGAGTCGGTGGGCCTGAGCCCCAACGGCGTCATCGCCGGGATGCGGCTGAACAGTGGCACCGTCATCCCGTCGAATGTCACCGCGACGGTCAAGAGTGTGTCGGCGGTCGGCGAGCAGTACATCGACCTGGTGCCCCCGAGTTCGCCGGCAAGCGGCAAGCTGCACAACGGATCTCGCATCGAGCGGCAGAACACCCGGATCGGCCGCGACGTCGCCGACCTGTTGAAGCGCTCGGAGGCCTTGGTGAACAGCCTGGGCGACACCCGGTTGCGTGAGCTGCTGCACGAGACGTTCATCGCGGCCAACGGCTCAGGTCCGGAGCTGGCTCGGCTCTTCGAGTCCGCCCGGCTGCTGGTCGACGAGGCCAACGCCAACTATCCGCAAGTCTCGCAGCTGATCGATCAGGCCGGCCCGTTCCTGCAGGCCCAGATTCGTGCCGGCGCTGACATCAAGTCGCTGTCCGACGGTCTGGCGCGGTTCACCTCCGAGGTCCGTCAGGCCGACCCGCAGCTTCGCGACACCCTGGCCACGGCCCCCGGCGCCACCGACGAGGCCAGCACCGCGTTCTCCGGCATTCGTCCCTCCTTCCCGGCCCTGGCCGCCAGCCTGGCCAACCTCGGCCGGGTCGGTGTGATCTACCACAAGTCGATCGAGCAGCTGCTGGTCGTCTTGCCTGCGCTGTTCGCCGCCATCACCACCGCCGCGGGCGGCGGTCCGCAGGACGAGGGCGCCAAGCTGGACTTCAAGCTCGACCTCAACGACCCGCCGCCGTGTGCCGTCGGCTTCCTGCCGCCGCCGGTGATGCGCACCCCGGCCGACGAGACGGTGCGCGAGCTGCCGAAGGACATGTACTGCAAGACGGCACAAAACGATCCCAGCACCGTCCGCGGCGCGCGCAACTACCCGTGCCAGGAGTTCCCCGGAAAGCGCGCCCCGACGATTCAGCTGTGTCGCGACCCGAAGGGCTACGTGCCGGTCGGCCGCAATCCGTGGCGCGGCCCGCCGGTGCCCTACGACACCCCGGTCACCAACGGCTTGAACGTGTTGCCGCCCAACCACTTCCCGTACATCCCGCCGGGTGCGGAGCCCGATCCGGGGACGGCCATCGTCGGGCCGCCGCCCCCGGGTGTGACGCCCGGGCCGGGGCCGCTGCCGAACAAGCAGCCGGCCTTCGACCCGCCGCCGCCCAACAACAATGGGCCGCCACCGCCATTCACGTCCTGGCAGCCGCCCGGCATTCCCCCGGTGCCGCCCCAGCTTCCGTATCCCAAGTGGCTGCCCCCGCCGGCGCCGCCAGAGGGCATCAACCCGCCGCCGGCCGGCCCAGGACCCGAGAAGCCGTGGGGACCGCCACCCGGCGGACAGCCGCAGGCCAGCGGACCGGCCTACGCCACCTATGACCAGAAGACCGGCGCGTTTATCGATCCGGCCGGCGGCACTGGTATCTTCGCGGCCGGCGCAACCGGCACCTCCGGCGCCGAGAACTGGGTGGACCTCATGCTTGATCCAAGGCCGATGTAATGGACCCTGCCGTGGCAGACGAACCGACAACCGCGACGCGCGTTCGTCGACGAGCTTCGCGTGCGGCGGGTCCGGCCAAGGGCGGGCCGGCCCAGGATGTGACGGTCCAGGCCGAGGCGCCGGCCGCGAAAAAGCAGCCGGCGAAACCCGTCAAGACCCTGAAATCGATCAAGCCGCCGCCACGACGGCAGCCGCACCGTGTCCTGGCTGGTTGGATCTCGTTCGCGGCGGCACTGCTGGCGGTCGGGGCGTTGGCCGGTTGTGTTGCGGCGCTGTTCTTTTCGCAGCGTCACGCCGCCGCCGCGCAGGCGCGCGATCAGCGTTTCGTCGACACCGCCACCCAGACGGTCGTCAACATGTTCAGCTATAAGCAGGACAACATCGACGAGAGCGTGAACCGCTTCGTCAACGGCACCAGCGGCCCGCTGCGCGGCATGCTCGGCGCCAACAACAATGTCGAGAACCTCAAGGGGCTGTTCCGCTCCACCAATGCGACGTCGGAGGCGGTCATCAACGGCGCGGCGCTGGAAGGCGTTGACACCGTTACCGATAACGCGTCGGTGCTGGTGTCGGTGCGCGTCACCGTCGCCGACATCGACGGGGTCAACAAGCCGTCCATGCCGTATCGCCTGCGCGTCATCGTGCACGAAGACGATGCCGGGAAGATGACCGGCTACGACCTGAAATATCCAGACGGGGGTAATTGATGCGATGGCGGCGCCGGCTGCTGGTCATCGCGGGTTACCTCATGGCCGTGGCATTCGTCGGGTTGTCCGCGGTGGCCGGCTGGATGTACTGGGACCGGGTGCAGACTCGCGGCGAGCAGGCAGCGCGCGCGGCGCTGCCCGGGTTGGCGGCTAAGGAGATCCCCGAGGTCTTCGCATACGACTACCAAACCGTCGAGCGCAGCCTGTCGGCGGCGTATCCGTTGTTGACCCCGGACTATCGCGCGGAATTCCAGAAGAGCGCCAACAACCAGATCATCCCCGAGGCCAAGAAACGCGAAGTGGTCGTGCAGGCCAATGTCGTTGGCGTGGGCGTGATGTCGGCCAAACGGGAATCGGCTTCGGTGATGGTCTTCATGAACCGGACCGTGACCGACAAGTCACGCCAGCCGCTGTATGACGGCAGCCGGTTGCGGGTGGACTTCAAAAAGGTCGGCAAGCAGTGGCTGATCGCCTACATCACTCCGATCTAGTACCAACGGGTCGAGGTCAGTAGCACATCGCGATGCCGTTGCAATACAACGGATAACGATTGATCGGGCTGGGTGGCGGGCCGACCATCGCCAGCGAGAACGGTTCCTTCTTCATGCCCGGCTGCAATCCGCACACGGCGCCGTGCATGGTGGTGTGGGTGCCGCTCATCGTCTCGTCGCTGAACGCGAAGGTTTCGGTGGTGGGTCCGGTGCCGCCCCCCGGGCATGCCACACCGTCGGCCTTATCGACCTTGAAAGTCCATAGCATGCTGGACATCCGGGCCCGGCCGCTGAAGTTCTGCAGCTTGTCCGCGGCGCTGATCTGCTCGGGCGTCGAACTCACGATGTTCAGCGCGCAGTTCATCGCGAACACGATCGGGTCGTTGTAGTCGTTCATGTTCCGGGTGCCCGAGGGCTGATCGCAGAGCGCCGAGATGGTCCAGGTAACCCCGGACACGCCCGCCTCATTGAAGTTGTAGGTGCCGTCAGCCGGTGGTCCGATCGCTTTGGCCGGTTCACCGGATTGCAGAGCGATCCCTACCGCGACGGCCGTGAAGATGCCGGCACCCGCGGCCATCCCGTGACGGAGTTTCACGTGATTCCCCTCCTTCACGCTCGATGCTGCATCTGAGTATCACAGCGTTTGGGCGCCAGCACCATGGGTTCTTGCACGCGGGCGCTAATCGCCGTCGCCGGGCCGGGATTCGTCGAGCGCATCGAGGAACGATCTCGCCCAGCGGTCGACGTCGTGAGCGAGAACCTGGCGGCGCAGTGACCGCATCCGGCGGCGTCCGTCTTCGGCGGATTGGTTCAGCGCGGCCTCGATCGTGTCCTTGACGCCTTCGAGGTCGTGCGGGTTGACCAGATACGCCTGCCGGAGTTCAGCGGCGGCGCCGGTGAATTCGGACAGGACGAGCGCGCCGCCGAGGTCGCTGCGGCAGGCGACGTACTCCTTGGCCACCAGGTTCATCCCGTCGCGCAGCGGGGTGACGAGCATGACGTCGGCGGCGACGAAGAACGCGATGAGTTCGTCGCGGGGGACCGGGCGGTGCAGGTAGTGCACCACCGGATGGCCGACTTCGCCGTACTCGCCGTTGATGTGGCCAACCTGGCGTTCGATGTCGTTGCGCAGGTGCTGATAACTGTCCACCCGTTCGCGGCTGGGGGTAGCGAGCTGGACCAGCACGGTGTCGTCGCGCTTGGCGCGACCTTCGGCGAGCAGCTCCGAAAAGGCCTTCAGCCGAACGTCGATGCCCTTGGTGTAGTCGAGCCGGTCGACGCCGAGCAGCACCTTGCGGGGGTTGCCCAGTTCCGCCCGGATCTCGCGGGCACGCCGCTTGATGTCGCGGTGACGGGCCGCCTCGTCGAGAGAACTGGAGTCGATGGAGATGGGGAAGGCGCCCACCCGAACCACGCGGGACTCGAGTTCGACCTCGCCGTACCGCGACCGCACTCCTACCGCCCCGCGCGAGGTGTTGGCACCGATCAGCCGTCGGGCCAGGAACAGGAAGTTCTGCGCACCGCCGGGCAAATGGAATCCCACCAGGTCGGCACCGAGCAGCCCCTCGACGATCTCGGTCCGCCAAGGCATCTGCATGAACAACTCGACCGGCGGGAAGGGGATGTGCAGGAAGAAACCGATGGTCAGGTCGGGCCGCAGTTCGCGCAACATTTTGGGGACCAGCTGCAGCTGGTAGTCCTGCACCCAGACCGTCGCGCCTTTCGCGGCGGCGTGCGAGGTGGCTTCGGCGAAGCGGCGGTTGACGGCGACGTAACGTTCCCACCATTCGCGGTGGTAGATCGGTTTGACGACGACGTCGTGATACAGCGGCCACAGCGTGGCGTTCGAGAAACCCTCGTAGTATTCGGCGACGTCGTCGGCGCTCAGCTTGACCGGCCGCAGCTCCAGGTCGTCCTGGACGATGGGCTCGCCGTCCTGGTCGGTGTCCTCTTCGACGGTTCCGGGCCAGCCGACCCACGCGCCACGCTGGCGGCGCAGCAGCGGCTCGAGGGCCGTGACCAGCCCCCCGGGGCTGCGCTTCCACGCAGTGCTGCCGTCGGGCAGCCGCTCCTGATCCACCGGCAGGCGGTTGGCGACTACGACGAAGTCGGAGTTCCCGAAATCGGCTGCCTTAGAGCTTCGCCCTCCCCCGGGAGACATTTACGCGTCGAGCTTCGCCGGCCCAATACCCAGCATGGACAAAAACACCCGGCATTCATCGGCGTCGTTGGCGTACGCCGCGACTACCCGCCTGGCCTGGCTCGCAGTGTCGTCGGCCACCGGTTCGACATCGCCGATTTCGCCAGGATCAGATTTTGTAGGCATGACTTAACTGTAGGCGACGCGTATGACCGGTCGCAGGCCGTCTCACCAGCTAACGGGCTTTAGGAGCAGTTATGGCTCGTTTGCAGGGGTTCGGCGCGCCGCTCGCGAAGACACGATGGACTCCCCGCCGCGGTGATGCACGATAAGCAGGTGGTCGATCAGGACGCCGATGACGACATGGTGTTCGAGTTCGTCGATGTCGTTGTGGAGCGCCAGGGGGTGCGCGCTCTTGACGGGCTGACCGCCGCCATTCCGGGTCGCGGTGTGACGGCGGTGTCCGGACCGTCGGGCGCGGGCAAATCGACCCTGCTACGGCTGTGCAACCGGCTGGAGCTGCCGACCAGCGGGCGGGCCTGTTTCTACGGGTCGGACATCGCCGGCCTCGACCCGCTGTCGCTGCGGCGCCGGGTGGGCATGTGCTTCCAGCGTCCGACGCCCTTTCCCGGCACGGTCGCCGACAACCTGCGGGCCGCCGACCCGGATGCGTCCGATACGCGGATGCGGGAGACGCTGGCCCGGGTGGCGCTGACCGGATCGTGGTTGGGCCGCGACGTGGCCGAACTCTCGGGCGGCGAAGCGCAACGCGTGTGCCTGGCCCGCACCCTGATGGCGCAACCGCAGGTGCTGCTGCTGGACGAACCCACTTCGGCCGTCGACACCGAGGCCGCCGAGGTCATCGAACGCGCGGTGCGCGAACTGGCCGCCGACGGCATCCCCGCCCTGTGGGTCACCCACAACTCGGCGCAGGTGCAAAGGGCGGCCGACTGGGTCTTGCGCCTGGAGTGCGGCCGCAGCCTGGGGCTGGGGCCGATCGGCTCCAAGCCCGGCGGCGGCTCGGTGGCGTGATGAACGGTCAAGTCGGCTGGGTGGGCCTGGCGACGTCGCTGATCCTGGTGGCTTTCGCGGCCGGAGTCTCACTGTGGCGGCGATTGGGATTGGAGCGGCAGCTGCTGTGGGCCGCGGCCCGCGCGCTGGTGCAGTTGCTGCTCGTGGGCGGGGCGCTGACGCTGCTGTTCGAACCGGGCCGGTCGCTGTGGTGGTCGTGGGCCTGGGTCGCCGGGATGGTGGCCTACGCCGGAGATGTCGCCCGGCGCAGGGCGCCGGAGGTGCCGCGCTTCGCGCCGCTGGCCGTGGCCGCGTTCGCCGGCGCGGCGCTGGTGACGCTGGGGGTGATCTTCGGCCTGCGGGTGTTCCCGCTGCAGGGGCGCACTCTGGTGCCGGTCGCCGGGATGATGATCGGCAACTCGATGACCGCCATGGTGTTGGTGGCCCGGCGGTTGGTAGACGAGCTGCGCGACAAGCGCGAGGAGGTCGAAGCCCGCCTCGCGCTGGGACAACCGTCGAGGCAGGCCGCGACGCCGTATTTGCGAATCGCCTTGCGCTCGGCCATATCTCCGCAGATTGAAACGACCAAGGCCACCGGCCTGGTGTTCCTGCCGGGCGCGATGACCGGTCTCATCCTCGCCGGCGTGCCGCCGTTGCAGGCCGTGCTGGTGCAGGCCGTGGTGATGTTCTTGATCCTGGGTTCGGTCGCCGCCACCACTGTGGTCGTCGCGATGGGCATCGTCCGGCTGGTGTTCACGCGCGACCATCGCCTGATGCCGCTGGCCCGGCGGCCCGAGAGCACCGGGGGACACCGCGGTCGGTAGGCCCGTCGGCCCATCACCCCAGCGCGGGCCCGGTTACACACTGGCCGTAATGTGTAAACAAGGCCAATTCAACGACGAACGAGGTGGGCGGAATGACAGTCTCCGAGCAAGCCGACACCGGGGCGGCCGACGCCAACTCTCCGGAGCTGGTGGCCTACGAGACCCTCGATGAGGGCCGCATCGCCCGGATCTGGTTGAACCGGCCCGATGCCCACAACGCGCAGAGTCGGCTCCTGCTGGTCCAGCTCGACGAGGCATTCGGCCGGGCCGAGGCCGACGACACGGTTCGCGTGGTGATCTTGGCGGCGCGCGGCAGGAACTTCTCCGCCGGCCACGACCTGGGTTCCGAGCAGGCCCTGGCCGAGCGCGCACCGGGCCCGGGGCAGCACCCGAGCTTCCGCTCGCGCGGGGCCACGCTCGAGCCGATCATGGAGAAGCTGTACCACCAGGAGTGGCACTATTTCTTCGAAAACACTTGCCGTTGGCGCGATCTGCGCAAGATCACCATCGCCCAGGTGCAGGGGAACGCGATCTCGGCCGGCCTGATGCTGATCTGGGCCTGCGACCTCATCGTCGCGGCCGACAACGCGAAGTTCAGCGACGTCGTCGCGGTCCGGCTGGGCATGCCGGGTGTCGAATACTACGCCCACCCTTGGGAATTCGGACCACGCAAAGCCAAAGAGCTGCTGCTGACCGGGGATTCGATCGACGCGGACGAGGCGCACCGGCTGGGCATGGTGTCCAAGGTTTTCGCTGCCGACGAATTAGAGGAAAAGACACTCGAATTCGCGCGACGCATCGCCGAGCGTCCCACGATGGCGTCGCTGCTCATCAAGGATTCGGTCAACGCCGCCTCCGACGCGATGGGCTACACCGAGGCGCTGCGGCACGCGTTCCACGTGCACCTGTTGGGGCATGCCCACTGGGCGGCGTTCAACGAGAACCGTTGGCCGGTTGGCCAGCCCCCGCACGTCGAGGATTGGCGGGACGCCAAGCCGACGAAGCTGGCGCGCCGCGACACGCCGTAGCGCCGCGCCGCAGCGACCCTAACGAGACCGGGGGTAGCGATATTCACCCCGAGGGGACATGCTTCTATAGCTAGAACTTGTTCCAGTTTGAAAGGGCCTCGCGTGCAGCTTTCTTTCGAAGACCGGACATATCTGATCACCGGCGGCGGCAGCGGGATCGGCAAAGGCGTGGCCGCCGGGCTGGTCGCCGGCGGCGCGTCGGTCATGATCGTCGGCCGCAACGCCGATCGCCTCGCGGCGGCCGTCAAGGAGATCGAGGCCCTTCCCGGTGGCGGCTCGATCCGTTACGAGCCCGCCGACGTCACGAACGAGGACGAGGTGGTCCGCGCGGTCGACGCCGCCACGGCCTGGCACGGTCGGCTGCACGGCGCGGTGCACTGCGCGGGCGGCTCGCTGACGGTCGGGCCGATCACCCACACCGACTCGGAGGCGTGGCGAAACACCGTCGACCTCAACGTCAACGGCACCATGTACGTGCTCAAGCATGTGGGGCGCGAGCTGGTGCGCGGCGGTGGCGGCTCGTTCATCGGGATCTCGTCGATCGCGGCCAGCAATACCCACCGCTGGTTCGGGCCCTACGGGGTCACCAAGTCGGCGATCGACCACATGATGATGCTGGCCGCCGACGAACTCGGGCCGTCGTGGGTGCGGGTCAACAGCATCCGGCCGGGTTTGATCCGGACCGATCTGGTCGACGCG
>NZ_LZMB01000290.1 GCF_001673555.1 Mycobacterium sp. 1165178.9
GCGCGGTAGTGATCGCCCTCCCGATAGTCCGGTGCCGGCAAGGCACGGACATCGAGTTTGCCGTTGGCGGTCAACGGCAAAGCGTCGATCGCGAGCACCGCGGCGGGCACCATGTACGGCGGCAACCGGTCCGATAATTGTTCGCGCAGCCCGCCCGGGTCAGCGCTGCCGGTGACATAACCCACCAGACGCTTGTCGCCGGGACGGTCCTCGCGGGCGATCACCGCCGCCTCATCGACCCCGTCCAACCCCGCCAACGCCGCGCGCACATCACCGAGCTCGATGCGATACCCACGGATCTTGACCTGCTCATCAGCGCGACCCAAATACCGCAACTGCCCATCAGCGCCCCACCGCACCAAATCCCCGGTGCGATACATCCGCTCGCCGGCACCCCCGAACGGACACGCCACAAACCGCGACGCCGTCAACCCCGCCCGCCGCACATAGCCACAACTCACACCGCGACCCGCCGCATACAACTCACCGACCACCCCGACCGGCACCGGGCGCAACCACTGATCCAACACAAACAACGCCGCCCCAGGCACCGGCGAACCAATCGGCGGCACCCCAGCCCCCGCCGCCAACG
>NZ_LZMB01000291.1 GCF_001673555.1 Mycobacterium sp. 1165178.9
CGACGGCGAAGCTCAGCAGGAGCCGGTCGAGAACCTTGGCAGCCCTGGCCCGCGCCTTGGCTGGGCGGTCGGCGTGCGCTACGAGGAGCGCTGCCTCCTCGACTGCCGCCACCAGTAGATGGGTCAGCTCGCCGACCGGGTGGTCGTCGATAATGCCCTCGGCGATCGCTTCGTCCACCATCTCGTTGATCAGGGCAATGCTGTTGCTCTCCTGGATGGACCGCAGCGTCCGCCAACCCAGCACCACCGGCCCGTCGATGAGCATGACGCGCTGCACTTCCGGTTCGAGAGCGGACTCGAGGAATCCCCGCATCCCGACGGCCAACTTTTCCCATGCGTCAGCGCCTTGCGGGGGTGAGGCGAGCGATCGCAGTGTCAGGTCGCGTTCGACCTCTTCGAAGACCGCGCGAAAGAGTTCGGCCTTGTCCTTGAAGTGGTGGTAAAAAGCACCGCGAGTGCCTACACCGGACCTCGTCACCAGGTCCGAAATACTGGTTTCGAAATATCCTTTCTCGACAAACAGCGCGCGACCGGCGTCGACTAAATCGCGCCGAGTCCTATCCCCCCTCGCCCGGCGCTCGACGTCGGCGCCACCACGCTTGGCCATTCCAGCATCGTAGCAACATTCAGCCTGTATGTTGAGTGCTCAGCGCACGATGCCGATCACCGGCATCAGCCCGAGATCGCTGTGGGACTTGAACCCCGGCGGTGCGTCGCAGATGGCGGGAATGGTGTTCACGGGCTCCATTGCGGTCCAGGCGTAGCCGACGTAGCCGGGTTTGGCGGTGTCGCGAGCGTTTTGGTCACCGCGCAGAATCAGTTCGGTGCCCGGGTCGCCCTCGATGACGATCCTGTAGTGGTAGTAGGGTTCCCAGTCAGGTTTGGGCTCGATGGCGTCGTGTTCGATGAACGAGTACAGCTCGTGCAGCGTGATGAACGGCCTGCCGTCCACCCATGCCGTCCAGAGATGATGCTGAGCGGCGACGGTTCCCATTTTGATCACGCCCTTCAGCCCCGGCATGTCCATATCCGCGGTGCCCTCGTACGGGATGTCGCGGGTTGCGATGCCGAGCTTGACCTCCGTCGTGAACCTTTCCACGGTCTTGCCCAGTCCTTCCACCACCATGGTCAGCGACTGCGCGAACAGCGACCAGGCGTGGGCGAAGAGATTGCCCTTGGCGAACTCGTCCGGTGTCTTCCCAAATCCCATCTCGTCCAGATACTTCAAGGTGTCTTTGTTGAAGTTGACCGCCTCGTAGATGTGGATGTGGTCGGTCCTGCCGACGATCCGGGCCAAGGTGAGCACTAGCAGGTCCGCGGCGTAGCCGGGATGGATTCCGCCGCCGTGGAACGACGTCGCGCCCTCGGCGCATGCGAGCTCTATCTTGTCGATGTCAGCCGCATTGACCTCGGTTCGGTGCCACCACGCGCCACCCGAGGCGACGACGTTCTTGCCGCCGCGCAGCAGTCGGCAGATCTCGTCGATGTCTGACCACAGGGGCGCATAGAACACGCAGTCCGCGTCTAACGCCTCGAGCGCGTTCTTGTCGGTGGTGGCCACAACGCCGATGGCTGGAAGCCCGACGAGCTCGCCGGCGTCTTTGCCCACCTTCTCCGGGCGATTGCACAGCACCCCGACAACTTTGAAGACGGGGTTGTGCGCCATGTGGCGCAGCGCGAGCGTCCCGACATTGCCCATGCCCCACTGGATGACGCGGTACTTCTTGCCGGTGGTCGATTCGACGGACATGGCGGCGACGCTACCAATACCCGGTAATTCGTATATGCGGTTTCGTAAACGCCCATTTCCGTCGGCTGGCGGACAACCTTCGTATTGTATGTTGCCCTAATGGCAGACGAAAAGGTTCGCGCGTACGGATCGGTTGCGCCGTTGAAAGTGGGCTTGCTCAACGATTATCCGACCCAAGCCGGCACCGAGAACGACACTCTCGACACACTGCAGTTGGTCTTCGACGAGGCGGTCGCCGCGGGTCTGGTCGACCGGCCGATAGAACTGGTGGAACGCCATGTGATCGGCCTGCCCAACGGCACGTACCACGCCGTGGAGACTGCCTACGACGAGCTGGTCGCCGAGGGGTGCCTCGCGATCTACGGTCCGTATGTCTCCGACAACGCGGTGCCATTGGCCGCGCACGCCGATCGAGTGGCCAAGGTTCCCAACATCATCCTGTCGGGCTCCGAGGGGGCGCTCGGCGAGTGGACGTTTGCGCTCAACAACGGATCGATGCCCGAAGAGCCGGTGATGCTGGCCGCCGTGATGATCGGGGACGGCCGGTCGCGGATAGCCATCGCCTACGAAGCATCTCTGATCGGCAAGGAGTACCTGGCGTTCGCCGAAAAGGCTTATTCTGTCGCCGGATTGAAGGTCGTGAGCAGGGTCGCGATACCGCAGGTAGAAGCCGACAAGTCCAAGGTCGTCAACGAGCTGCGGGATGCCGAGCCAGACGCCCTGGTGCATGTCGGGTTCGGCCACGGGTTGTGGGGCTTCACCGACGCGCTGCTGGCGGCGGGGTGGGACCCGCCGCGGTACACCACCACCGCATTCGAGATGGCGCACATCAACGCCGAGTGGATGCGACAGCTGTCGGGCTGGGTCGGGCTGGACAGCTACGACGAACGCAACCTCGTGGGGCAGGCCTTCCTGGATCGTTTCGAGGCCCGATTTGGTCGCAGGCCGGCACATTCGATGCCCGGCCTGACGCACGACGTGGCGACGGTGATCGCGCGCGGGCTCGCTGCGGCGCGCCCGTTGACCGGAGATGGCGTCAAGCAGGGCATCGAGCAGGTCAAGCTGGTCCCGTCGGCCAGTGGGGCGCCGGGGACTTTTTTGCGATTCGGCCGCTACATCCGGCAGGGCTGGATGGGAACGGACTATTTGATCGCGCGCCGGGTGCTGCCGGATGGTTCGGCGCACGTGTTCCACGCTGCGCCCAGCGACCACATCTCACGCGCGGTTGGTGTCGGCACCCCCTAGCTGGATCGCACCGAATACCGGGGCGGTGACGACGCCGGGTGGCGCAGCCAGCACGTCGGGAATCGCGCGGACCGCCCCCATCGCGATCATGAGATGCCCCGGCTCGGCGTGCGTACCGGTGGGCGGATCGCCGTCCCATCCGACATCCAGCTGCAACTCGAAACTGGGCCTTCCCTTGATGACGGCCCGGATCAGCGGCGCCTTTTCGCCGGCAGTGAGGGGCTTTAGGCCCCACTGCGGGAGGTCGCGGGTAAGGACCCACTCCTCGTGGATGGCAAGCAGCGGCCGGTCAGACCAATGGCCGACCCACGAGAACCGTTGTCCCACGACAGTTCCCGCTTCGATGGTGCCGGCGCGGACCTCGAGGTCGTGGGGGAGTGTCGTTGCGTCGACCGAGACCTCGACATGTGACAGCGTGATCCCAAGGACGTCGGCGGTGGCGTTGAGCGCCTGGCGATAGGCCAGGTCGAGCTTCTTGATGATCGGGGAATCAACGCTGACATCTCCGGGCGGTCTGCCCATGCCCATCAGGTCGACGAGCATCGGTTTGCTGTCGACCGCCGACACGTCGGTGGCCTCGTAGAGATCGATCCGGTCGATGCTCTTGCACAGCGCCGTCACCGTGGCGACCAGGCGTTCGAACATGAAGCCCGGATTCTCACCCGCCGCGTGGAAGCGGGACCCGCCTGCGCGGCAGGCTGCGAGAAAGGCGCGCTCGGTCTCCGCCCCGTAGGTGGGCAGATGGTTGTACGAGGTGGTCGTGATGACACTGGTTCCCGACGCGAGTAGTCGGCAGATATCTCCGGCGTTGGTTTCGACGGCATGCGCCTTGCTGGCGGCGTGGATGACGACGTCGGCGCCCAGCGCGAAGATCTCCTCCTTGTCCGATGTGGCGAGCACTCCGGTGGTGGGTGGCAGCCCGCACAAGGTTCCGGCGTCCTGCCCGGCCTTGGCGGGGTCGTACACCAGCACACCGACCAACTGGTAATCGGGATTCTCAATCAGTTCCTGGAGCGCGGCACGGCCCACCGCGCCCGTAGCCCATTGCACGACTCGAGTTGCCAATCGAACGCTCCTGATTGCTCTTTCGGCGATCCACAGTTATTGGTGCCCTCAACCTACATCATGTAGGTTTTCAACCAGCAAGGTGTATGTTGCGCGAGCCGATGCATGAGTGAGGAGTCGTCACATGGCCGAGCCGGCGACTGTCGAGCAGCTTGAACAGAGCATTCGAGACGCACAGGACAGATTCAACCAAGGTATGGGTGCCGACGGGGACGCATCGCCATATCCGATGCTCAGGAAACTCCGTGCGCAGAGCCCGGTGCACGCCGGCTGGCCGGAGATGGGGATGGTCGGCAATTCGGGTGACGGCCCGCCCACCTTCACCGCCTACACGTTCGACACCGTGAAGGCAATCTTCACCGACAACATCACCTTCAGCACGCGCTGCTATGAAGATGTCGTCCGGCCACTCCAGGGTCCGACGATCCTGGAGATGCAGGAACCCGAACACGCGGTCTACCGCAAACTGCATGAGTTCGCCTTCGCTCGCTCTTCGATGAAGCGGTGGGACGCCGAACTCGTCGGTCCCTTGGTGGACAAAACCATCGCGAAATTCAAGGACGCCAAGCGCGCCGACCTCGTCGACGCGGTTTTCATGCCGATCCCGGTGCGGGTGATCGCGGCACTGCTGGGCCTTCCGGATGCCGATGTGCTGCAGTTTCACCGACTCGCCATCGACCTGCTGGGCTTCCGCGGGGACATGGAATGTGCGTTGCGGGCATCGGCCGAGATGAAGGAGTACTTCGTCGGGATACTTGCCGACCGACGCAAAGCCCCGAAGGACGACATGGTTTCGATCCTGGCCGGTGCCGAAGTCAACGGCGTAAAGATGTCCGACGAACAGATCTACGGTTTCATGCGCAACCTGCTGCCCGCCGGCGCGGAGACGACCTCGCGGTCGACGGCCAGTCTTGCCCTGGCGCTCTTGACGCATCCCGACCAACTCAACGCCGTCCGCGACGATCGCACGTTGCTACCTCAGGCCATCGAGGAAGGGATTCGGTGGGAAACCCCGCTGCTCAATTTCATGCGGGAGGTCACCTCCGATACCGAGATGGGTGGCGTACATATTCCCAAGGGCGCGACCATGATGCTCAGCCTGGGCAGCGCGAATCACGACGAAACGCGATGGGACGAACCCGAGAGGTTCGACATCTTCCGGGAACGCAAGCCGCACATCGGCTTCGCTCACGGAGCGCATGTGTGCCTCGGTATGCACCTGGCCAGGCTCGAGACGACCAAGATATTCAATGCGTTATTCGATGAACTCCCCGATCTGCGGCTCGACCCGGATGCGGCGCCGCCCTACATCACCGGCACGATGTTCCGGTCTCCGCCGCGCCTTGACGTGGTATGGGACTGAAAGCGATATGCCATGACACGGGTGATCCAGTGGGCGACCGGCGTTACCGGGATGATGTCGCTTCGTCACGTCATCGAACGGGCGGATCTGGAACTGGTCGGGGTGCGCGTGTACGACACCGCGAAGGCGGGTGTGGACGCCGGCACGCTGTGCGGTGCGGGCGAAGTCGGACTTCGCACCACCGCCGATCGCGGCGAGGTCATCAACACTGACGCGGACGTGGTGCTCTACATGGGCAAGGTCGAGACCGATACGCCCGGCTGTTTTGCCGACGTGTGCGAGCTCCTCGCGTCGGGCAAGAACGTCGTGGCCACCGGGAGCCGGTTCATCCATCCCCGGTCGCTGCACGCATCGTTGGCAGACGGCATCGAGAACGCCTGTAGCACAGGACAATCCTCGTTCCTCGGAGTCGGCTTATATCCGGGATTCTTCGGCGAATCACTCACGCCCATCCTGTCGCGACTCACCGCTCGCGTCGGGCGGATCAGCGTCCGTGAAGTGCTCGACTACTCGACGTACGCCAGCCACGATCTGATCTTCAACGCCATGGGTTTCGGGCATACTCCCGACGACACGACGCCGCTGCTGGCCAACACGGAGTACGCGGCGAGCGCCTGGATCGGCAGTGCCACTGTGCTCGCGCAGTCGTTGGGGCTGCAGATCAGGTCCGTTCAGGGTTTCCGCGACGTCCGGACCACGCCGCGAGTGTTGACGGTGGCCGCCGGCGAGATCTCCGCGGGCACCGTGGCCGCCATGCGATTCGGTGTCGAGGTCGATTGCGGCGCAACCATATTGGCTGTCGAGCACCTCACCCGCATGGCAGATGACCTCGCGCCGGAGTGGCCAACCGATATCGGCTACGACGTGAGTTTCGACGGCGAGCCGAATCTGAGGTGCCACCTCGTGATCGGCTCGCACGACGAAGACCACTCCAAACAAGGGTGCTTGGCCACCGCAATGCATGCGATCAACGCGATACCGATGGTCGTGGCGGCCGATCCGGGCCTTTACGACATTTCCACGATCCCCCCGTTTGTCGCGCACTGGACAAACGGCTAGAGCGCACCCGGACTTCGATTGCCGAAACCGGTGTAGCTGCGGATCAGCGGGAGGTCGGCCATGGTCGCGAACCCTGCCGGCGCGGCGCACACGGCTGGGATGGCGTTGACGACCTGCATGGCGACGGTTATCAGTCCAGCTCTGACATGCTCCTCGATCGAGGCCTCGCGCGAAAAGCTGGCCAGGGGAAAGAAGTGCGTACGCATGGATGGATCGCCCTCGATGGTCAGCGTCCAGCCGTCAAGAGGTTTGGGCCAGTGCTCCGGGTATTCACCGCCGAGCGTCCATAGCGTCTCGAACTCGACTAGCGTCTCGCCGTTGCGATGGCCGACGAAATTCCATCGCTGCCCGGCGGTGGTGCCAGCCGCGACAACGTAGTCGAAGATCTGCAAGTCCTTTGTCGCCGGGACGGTCTCAAGCGTGACTGAGACATCGTCGATGTCTGCGTTCAGGGTGTCGGAGATGAACCAGGTCTGCTCGACGAACAGTCTCGTCAAGAACCTGAGGTACTCGTTGGCTGTCGGCGTGACCTCCTCGATTGGCCGACCGAACCACATTCCGTCGAAGGTGATCTCGGTGCTATCCCACAGCGTCCAGTCGGCCCGCTCCTGCAGCATGATCCGATCGATCGTGCGGCTCATCCCGGACAGCGCCAGGGGCAGCACGCCGGACAGGTTGCCTGGATTGAGGCCGCTGCCGTGGATGGTGCTGTTGCCTTTGTCGCATGCGGCCTGCAGGCGAACGCGGTCGGCTTCGGGGATGCGTCGCGGGTGGAATAGGAACGCCGGCGTTGCCACGTTCTTCCCGCTCTCCAACAATGCACAGATATCGTCGATACTGGTGAAGGACGGTGCGTACAACACCAGGTCGGCTTCGAGCGCGAGGATCTGAGCGACATCGGTAGTTGCGGTGACGCCGATCGGCTCTCTGCCGACCAGGGTTCCGATGTCTACGCCGTTCTTGGCATCGGCATAGACCCGCGCGCCCACCAACTGGATGTCTGGCCGGTGATCGAGGATGGTCGTGACCATCTCGGTGCCCACGGCGCCGGTGGCCCATTGGATGATTCGTAGCGGACGGGTGCTGGCGGTCAAGCGTCGCTCCCTTCACGTCCCCATCGCGGACCTTTAATGTATCGGTCGCATCGATGTTCGTAAGGCAAAAAGTCGTTACGGCAGCCGATAACGCCTATTCTCGTCCTGTGACATACAGGGTGAAGGTTGATCCGTACTATGACCCTTTCGACTTCGAGATCGACAATGACCCGTATCCCGTGTGGAAACAGATGCGTGATGCCGCGCCGCTCTACTACAACGACAAATACGGCTTTTACGCGTTGAGCAGGCACGGAGATGTCGCGCGCGAGTTGGTGAATTGGAATGACTACCGGTCCGGTAAAGGCACCACCATCGACATCATTCTCAACGGGGTCGAGGTGCCTCCCGGGATCATCCTGTTCGAGGACCCGCCGATTCACGATGCGCACCGGCGATTGCTGTCAGGGGTGTTCACGCCGCGTCGGATGGCGGCCATCGAACCGCTGGCCAGGGAGTTCTGCCGGCGCGCGCTGGAGCCCCTTTTGGACGCCGACACATTCGACTTCATCGCCGACCTCGGCGCGTGGATGCCGATGCGCACGATCGGGTACCTGCTGGGCATACCTGAGGACAGGCAGATCGCGATCCGGCGGAACACCGACCGGCTCCTCGAATTGAAAGACGGCGGGCTCGTCCAGGTGGCCGATGACATGCTGACGCGTCAGGGATCGATGCTGGAGGAGTTCATCGACTGGCGCTACGACCACCCCTCCGATGATCTGATGACCGAACTGGTCAACGCCGAGGTCGAGGAACCGGACGGTAGCCGCAGGCGGTTGACCCGTGCAGAGGTGCTGACCTACACGGGCACTGTCGTGGGCGCCGGCAACGAGACCACGACGCGGTTGATCGGCTTCGCCGGGCAGCTGTTGTCCGATCACCCCGACCAGCGCCGAGAGCTCGCAGCGGATTTCAGCCTGATTCCCGGGGCGGTCGAGGAAGTGCTGCGCTACGAGGCCCCGTCACCCGTGCAGGCGCGCCATGTGGCCCGTGACGTCGAACATTATGGGCAGACGGTACCCGAAGGGTCGGTGATGTTGCTGCTCAATGGATCCGCGAACCGCGATGAACGCCAATTCGTCGACGCCGACCGATTCGACATCCACCGGCGGGTGGCACATCTGTCCTTCGGGCACGGCATCCACTTCTGCCTGGGTGCTGCGCTGGCGCGGGTTCAGGCACGCATCGCGCTTGAGGAAGTGCTCACCAGATGGCCCGACTGGGAAGTCGACTACCACAACGCCAAACGCGCTCACACCACCAGCGTCCGCGGCTGGGCGAGCCTGCCAGTGCATGTCTGACATGACGAATACCGTCGACAGCAACCCAGATGCTCACGCCACCGATGTGACCACGCCTCGGTTCTCGCGATGGCCGGCACGAGCGGGCTGGGGGCTGTTCATCGTCGCCTACCTGGCCTTCGCGGTCGTCACCATCGCGACAATTCAATCCGGTCTGCACGGCGACCCGACGAGGACCAATCCACGTCCGAATGCCGCGCCCTATCCACCGTTCCTCGGCTTCGACAACTGGCCGCTCGCCGTGTCTATCAGCTCGGTTCCGATGGCGATCGGCCTGATCGCCACGCTGGTATGGCTGTCCTATAGGCAACGCAAGGTGCACTGGGCGGTGGTGATCGCCTTCGCCGGGTTGATCACCGGCGCGCTCGATCCTCTCGCCAACTGGGCAACGTTCGCGATCTTCGATCCGCGCATGCTGCACTTCCCGCTGACCTGGCCGTATGTCAACATATCGCCGAATCTCGAACCGGCGCTGGCATTCCTGGGCGGCTATGCCGCCTACTATCTGCTCACCGGCCTCGCCATCCTCCAACTGCATGACCGAATCGTCGATCCGCTGATCCCGCGGACGAGTTGGCTTGCGCGCCATCGGCTTGTCTCGGTCTTCCTCGGCGCGGCCGTCATCACAATTCCCATCAACGGACTGGTTCAACTCACCTGGATGAGGTGCGGCATCTTCTTCTACACGGAAGCCGTCGGCCCCGTGCTGCGCGTGGGGCATGTCTATTTCCCACTGATCATGGCGGTGTACGACTCGTTCATCTTCGCGATGGTCGCGGTGATGTGCGTTCGCGACGACGAAGGCGAACTGTTGCTGATCAGCCGTATCGCGGCCTTGATGCCTGCGCGGCAAGGACGTCCGAAGCTGACGTTGACCCGACAGTTGCTGATCTCGGTGACGGTGGGCCTGGTGTCGTTCGCAATGCCGCTGGCGGTGCTCGCGGGCCTGCGGGCGGCAGGATTGTCCGAGCCCGCCTACGAGCAGAACCCCTATCCGAGTGTCAAGGTCTACGACCCCTACGGCCATCTGCAAAACGCGGGCAAGCCCGGGCCGTTCTATCGAAATGCTAAGGAGTAGTGAAACATTGGCGACGGAAGGTAAGGGACGCTACCGCGTCGTCCACGTCGGTACTGGACTGACTGGCCGCGAGGCGTTGCGGGCAATCATCGACGATCCTCTGCTGGAACTCGTGGGCGTCAGGGTGTCGACACCGGAGAAAGTCGGGGTGGATGCGGGTCAACTCTGCGGGACTGCGGATGTCGGTGTAAGCGCAACCGGCGACATGTCAGCGGTCTTGGCGCTGGCTCCGGACTGTGTCGCCTACTGCGCGACGGCGGTCCGACGCGAAGGCGAAGCCATCGCCGACATCGCCGGCTACCTCGAGGCGGGCATCAACGTGGTGACGTTCTCGACCATCCCGATGGTCTATCCGGCCGCCGCCCCCACCGCATGGCGAGAAGTGCTGGAAAGCGCAGCCCGAAAGGGTAACTCGACGTTCTACGCGACCGGCAGTGAGCCGGGTTTCATCAGCCTGAACATTCCCACCGCTCTCTTCGCAGGGGCAGGACGGGTCGACTCGTATCGAATGGACGAGTACGCGCTCGACCTGGACAAGGCGTATCCGATCTGGGACGTCTTGCACGAGTCGATGGGCTTCGGGAAGCCCGACGGTCATGTGCCGGTTCGCATCGCCTCGGGAAAGGTGAATAAGGACTGGGACACCGTGGTGCGTTACATCGCCGACATCCTGGGTTTCGAGCTCGACCGGATAGAACTGGATTGGGAGACGCTGCTCGCGCCGACAGATCTCGACACCGCCCTAGGTGTCATCCCCGAGGGGACGATCTGTGCCCACCGCTGGCAACTTGCCGGTGTGGTCGGCGCGAGACCGGTTGTCGCCGTTCAATACTTCGCGACGGTCAGCAGCACGCCATGGCCGGATCGCTGGCCGAAGCCGGCCCGCGAGGATGAAGGCGGCATGGTGTTCCGCGTTCAGGGCAGTCCGAATATGAGCCTGGAGTTGCATCTCGAGCAGTCGGCAACGGACCGGGTGAACCCAGGCGTCGCGGTCACCGCCATGGCCGCTGTCAACGCGATTCCGGACGTCGTCAAAGCCCCGCCTGGCGTGATTGCCAATCCGCTGTCGGGACCCTCGATCGTGAGCAGGCAGTCGCGTATCTAGCCGACGTCTATTGCGTTGAGCGGTGCGGTGATCGGCAGGTCCAGCGACGTCGCGATCCCCGGCACGGCGTCGATGACGTAGGGGATGGCGTTGACGACGCGCATGGCAGTTGCCTCCATTGCGTTGTCATTGGCCGACTCTGGAGTGTCCTCGGTGCCGAGCCGTAGGTCGCACTGCATATGAGGTTGGCCCTCGATGATGAGGCGGTATGTGCCGTTGGGTGCTGTCGCCCACTCCGGGGCCAGGTCGGGAGCCATGCGGTTGATGTGTTCGATAGTGATCACCGGCTGACCGTTGACCACGCCGGTGGTTTCGGCGCGGACGGCGCCAACTGTCCCGGCGGGAATGGTCCCGCACGCTACATGCAGATCACGCGGGGTGATCACGCGTTCGTAGGACTCGGTGACCTCGTCGAGCTCAACGCCGAGCGCTTTGGCGACCAAGCCGATGGGCGGCCCCCAGGCGAACTGCTGGGCACCCTCGAGTTCAAGCAGCGGAGTGAAGTCCAGCGGCTTGCCGAATCCCATTGCAGTAACCATCAAGTCCTCATTCGGATAGGCCGAGTAGTCGAAGATCTCCTGCGCGCGAATAGACCGGATCGTGTTCGACAGGGTCGTCAGCAACACCGCGAACTGATCACCGGCGAAGCCCGGCTCGATACCCGAGGTGTAGATGGTCACCCCGCCCGACAAGGCCGCCTCGCGCACCTGGCTGGCCAGCTCGGGAATCCATCTGTCGGGGAACATCATTCCGGGTGTGTTGGTCGTGACGACGTTGAGGCCGCCGCCGAGCAGCCGCACGTAGTCGCGCACCGCCGCGGCATCCATCTCGGCGCTGGCCGCACCGTAGACGACGCAATCGGGCTTTAACGCGATGATGTCGTCGAGGTCGTCGGTCGTCGTCACTCCGATCGGACCCAGCCCGACGATCTCGCCGGCGTCGCGTCCTGTCTTCTCCGCGCTGTGCACCCATACCCCGACCAGCTCGAGGTGCGGACGCCGCACGATCGCGCGTATCGCCAGGCTGCTGATCCAACCGGTGGAAATGACGGCAACGCGTAACGGTTTGGTGGTCATGGCCATTGCTCCTACTCGTACTCGATCACAGATCGGGAATGGACAGTTCCGATTTCGGTTCCCGGATGCCCATCACTGCTCCTATCGCAATCAGCTGCATGCCGGAGCCTGTTGGCGCTTGATAATTCGGGGCGCGAGGTGCACGATTTCGCTGACCACCGTGGGGTTGGCACGTGAAATGGCAATCAGGGAGAGCATGGCATTGGCCACGTCTTCGACTGTGGACATCTCGTCTGGAATCTGGCCGTGTACCACCCATGCACGGTACAGATCGGCCAGTAGGTCCCGGTCGGCTCCGCGCAGGATTTCGGTGTCGGCGGTGGGGCCGACGCTGACCCGGATCACGGCGAGATCGGGATGCTCGGCCCGCCAGGACCGCAGGATCTCGTCGAGCGCCGCCTTGCTGGCGTGATAGGCGGCCACACCCGCGCGAGGCCGGCCAACGTCGTGGCTCGACGCGACAATGACGACCGCGTTGTCCGCCAGATGGGGGAGGGTCGCACGCAGCACATGGGAAGCACCAACGGCATTGACGGCGTACGCATACAGCCAAGTCTCCACTTCAGTCTCTTCGATCAGCGCGAAGGGCACGACGGCGCTGGTGAACACGACCGCATCCAGCTTGCCGAATTTGGCCACGACCTCACCAACAACGGATTCGACACCGCGGGGGTCGGACACGTCGAGCTCGTGCGACGATCCGTGCAGTTGATCGGCCAGTTTCGCCAGGAGGTCCAGCCGCCGCGCGGCGAGCGCCACGTTGGCGCCCCGGGAATGCGCGGCAACGGCCAATGCCTGTCCGATGCCCGAGGATGCCCCGATAATCAGCATCCGCGTCCCTGCAATGCTGGAGTGCCGGTCGCTCATGAATCGCTCCCTTTGTGCCGTGGTCGAGGCAATTCTCGCATGTGAGAATAAAGATTCTCGGCACGGGTCCACCGCAACCACTTAACGCTCAGCGGCGCACCAGCAGTCCGCTGAGCTGTTGCGCCAGCTCCGCCTTCTTGACCTTTCCGGTCGCGGTGAACGGAAGATCTTGCTTTGAGGTAACCCAGATAACCTTCGGCACCTTGTATGCCGCAAGTCGGCCCCGCAGTTGCACCCGCAATGACTCGCCGTCGAGCGTCGAATCGCCCCGGGGCACCACCGCCGCCGCGACCACCGTTCCGTCCTCGGGGCTATCGACGCCGACCACGTACGCTTCGAGCACGCCGTCGCAATCGGCAAGTGCCAGTTCCACTTCGCTCGGTGTGACGTTGGTTCCGCCGCCCGTCTTGATCAGATCACCCAACCGACCGGTGAATTTGATCCAGCCGTCGTCGTACTCGACGCCGCAATCACCGGTCCGGTAGTACCCGCTCGCAGTGAACACATCCTCGCGCTCACGCTTGTAGAGGCGCTGCATCAACGAGTAACCGCGAACCCAGATCTCACCGGTCGTCCCGAGGGGGACCGGTACACCGGTCTCGGGATCGACGAGGATGTGGCTGAGACCTTCGATCGAAAACCCTCCGGTCTCAGCTCGATCCGGCGGTTGTGGCGGATAAGGGTCCACGCCAATGTGGTTGCCGCACAGTTCTGTCATTCCAAGGGCATTCGGCCCCTTGGGTCGCCGGTCCGGCGGCACCATCGCGGGCATACTGGTGCGCTGCACCGAACTCAGGTCGCGCCCGGCGAAATCGGGATGCTCCGACAAAGACTTGCCCTGCTGTGGCCAACCGAGCGCGATCGTCGCGCGATACCGCTCCATCAATTCCAGGGCCTCTGCCGCATCAAACGCCGGCTGAGTGACGAGCGTTGCTCCGTGGTGAATCACAGCCTGCAATCCGGTGATCAACCCGCCCACCCAGAAAAACGGCATTGCGGTAAACAAGACGCTATCGGCGGTGATGCCGTACTGGAAGGTGAGGTTATAGCTGTGGCGAACCAGGGTGCCCTGTGTGTGTACCGGCGCCTTCGGGTCACCAGTACTGCCCGAGGTGTAAATGATCATCGCCTCGTCCGCCGGGGTCACGCAGGACTCGACATCGATAAGGAAATCGGCGTCGATGCCTAACGGTAGTTTTTTGTCCTCAAATACTGTCGCCCAGGCCCGGTCGCACGGTCCCCACACCCCGATCGTGCGCAGAAAAGGCGTCTTGTGCAGGACGATGCGGCCCGGTTCACGCTGTTCCGCGAGACCCGGTAACGCCTCCTCGATCCGCTCGACGAAATCGTGGTTGCGGAAGGCGGACCATGCCAAGACCGCCTTCAGGTCAGCGTGACGGGCGGTCCAGGCCAATTCGGATGCCTTGTAGAACGTGTTGAGCGGAACGGCGATGACACCGATACGGGTGGCCGCGAACCAGGCGAGCGCCCATTCCACGCTGTTGGGCATCAGAAGCCCGATGTGGTCGCCCTTTCCGATACCCTCGGCGAGCAGCGCCATCGCCAACTGCGACGACCGCACGTCGAGATCGACATATGTCAGCACGTGCCCGTCGGCGATGAGGAACGGCTTGTCGCCGAAACGCTCTGCAGACGATCTCACCAGGGCGGGGACCGTAGGCATGATCGTCGGGAAGGGCATGTGGTCGTCATCCTCCTGTTCATTGGGCCTCAACAGGATAGTTGCCTTTCCATGAAACGAGAACACCGGTTCTCGGTCGTAACGTCGTCGAACTACACTGCAAACCATGGCGCCGGACCGTCTGGATCGGATCGAGTCCAGTTTGGCGATCAGCCAGCTGCCGAGCCGCTATGCCATGGCGCTGGACGCCCGCGACCTGGAGAAGCTAACGGCGCTTTTCGTCGAGGATGTCGAGGCGGGCGCGCAGGGCCGCGGCCGGGAGGCGTTGCAGCGCTGGTATGACGGGCTTCTGCGGCGGTTCTACCGCAGCATCCACCTGATCTGCGGGCACGAGTTCGACTTCATCGCCGCCGATCGTGCGACGGGATCGGTGTACTGCCGCGCGGAGCACGAGGACGGAGACGGGTGGTACGTCATCACGATGCGCTACGACGACGTCTACGAACGACGCGATGGCCGGTGGTACTTCGTCAAGCGGCGTGAGCATCCGTGGTACTCCGTGGACGTGACCGAACGGCCCGGGCCGGACTTCATCCGGTGGCCAACGGACGTACCGTTTCGCGCGGCCATGCCACAGCGAATGCCGAGTTGGCACGCGTTTTGGGAGAAGGGCGATCCCGAGCAACCCGGGCGCCTCTCGCGGAGCCCGTAGTCCGTTTACAATGCAGAGCGAAAGTGACATTCTCATTTACGTAAATGCTAGTTTTCGCAAGTTGGGGAGGGCGTCATTTCCGACGACAAGGTGCTCAGCGGAGTTCGTGTGCTGGAGGTTGCCGCGTGGACGTTCGTGCCCTCGGCCGGCGCGGTACTCGCGGAGTGGGGCGCAGAAGTCATCAAGGTCGAGCCGCGTAGCGGCGGTGATCCCCAGCGCGGACTGGTCACGATGGGGATCGTTGACGGGGGCGGCGGGTCGGTCAACTACATGATCGAAATCCCCAACCGGGGTAAGAAATCCATCGGGGTGGACCTGAGCACTCCCGGCGGTCAGGAAGTGGTGCGCGAGCTGGCCAAGACCTGCGACGTGTTCTTGACCAGTTACCTGCCGGAGCGCCGCAAGAAGTTCGGCATCGACGTCGAGGACATCAACGCGGCCAACCCGAGCATCGTTTATGTGCGGGGGTCGGGGCACGGGCCGAAAGGCCCCGATGCCGACAAGCCTGGCTATGACGGTGTGTCCTACTGGGCGCGTGGGGGAATCGCTAACGTTCTCACCGAGGAGGCCGACGAGCTGGTGCGTTCGCGTCCCGCGTTCGGCGACCTGCTCGGCGGGATGACGATCGCGGGAGGGATCGCCGCCGCGCTCTACAAGAAGGCGACGACCGGTAAAGGCTCGGTTGTCGACGTCTCGCTACTCGGGCTGGCCGCATGGAACCTCAGCCCCGACATCGCGGTAAGCCAAATACACGGCGGCAGTGCCATTCCCAAGTATGGGCACGCCGATTCACCCAACCCGCTGGTGGCCACCTACCGCACGAAAGACGACCGCTACGTGCAGCTGATGATGCTGCAACTCGACAAATTCTACGCCGAGGCCATGCGGGTGATTGGTCTGCCCGAGTTGGTCGACGATCCGCGATTCGCCGATCCCGCAGCGCGGTTCGAGAACCGGGTAAGTCTGGTCGCGCTGCTGGACGAGGCGTTTGCCAAGCGCACGTTGGCCGAATGGCGCGAGACTCTGGCGGCACTCTCGGGGGCATGGGGAATCGTGCAGACACCGGCCGAGCTTTGTCAGGACCCCGCCGTCGTTGCGAACGGCTACATCGCGCACACCCAGACCGTCGGCGGAGTGCCATTTTCGTTGCCCACCAACCCCGTTCAATTCGACGGGCGATCGGTTGTCCCGCCCGGAGCGCCCGAGCACGGCCAGCACACTGAGGAAGTCCTGATGGATGCCGGCATCGACTGGGACACGATCACGAAGTACAAGGAATCCGGGGCGATCCTTTGAGCTCAGCGATCTCCATCGAATTCGACCCATTCTCGACCGAATTCTTCAATGGGGCCTACGACACCTACAGACGGCTGCGTGACCAGGCACCCATCTATTACAACGCGAAGTGGGATTTCTGGGCGCTTACCCGGTACGACGATGTAGCACCCGCAACCAAAGACCACGAAACCTTCTCGTCAGCCAAGGGCGCGACGCTGGACATGGTCAAGGCGCACGACGACGCCATCCCGGTACCCAAGGTGATCATCTCCATGGACCCGCCCGAGCATCAGAAGATGCGCAGGCTCGTCAGCAACGTATTCACCCCGCGGTCGATCGCCGCGTTGGAAGATATGGTGCGCGACAAGGTCTATGAGCGCATCGAGGCGCTGGATCTGGCGTCCTTCGACGTCGTTGCCGACTTCTCGGCCCTGTTTCCCAACGAGGTCATCACCACCATGCTGGGCGTGCCGAAGCAGGACCGCGACCAGATCCGGCTCTGGCTGGACTTGCTGCTTGAGCGCCATCCTGGCGAGATCGCCACCACCAAGCGGGGATACCAGGCCTCGGTGAGTACGGGCCTGTATTACTACGATTTGGTGCAGCAGCGGCGGGCCCACCCAGAAGACGACATGATCAGCCGATTGATCGAGACGGAGATCGAACGTGATGGCGTGGTGGAGAAGCTCACTGACGTCGACATCACGGGTTTCGCAACAATGCTCGGAGGGGCGGGCGCCGAAACGGTCACCAAGTTGGTGGGCAACGCGATGGTGGCGTTCGCCGATTTTCCCGACCAGTGGCGCAAGCTTCGCGACGACCGAAGCAAAATCCCGGCCGCGGTGGAGGAGTTGCTGCGCTACGAGGCGCCTTCGCAGTATCAGGTCCGGACCGCCACACGCGACGTCATGTACTACGGGACAACGATTCCGGCAGGCAGTGCAGTGCTACTGGTAACAGGCTCGGCGACCCGGGACGAGCGAATGTTCGACGACCCCGACCGGTTGGACATCGATCGAGACCGCAAGATGGGTTTCAACCTCGCGTTCGGCTACGGCATACACAGTTGTCTCGGTGCGGCGCTGGCTCGGATGGAGAGCCGCATCGCACTCGATGCGCTGTTGGACCTGCTTCCCGAGTACGAAGTCGACCGCGACGGGCTACAGCGGGTGGCCATGGCGAATGTCTGTGGCTGGTCCAATGTTCCCGTGCGCAGGGTCGGCTGAGGCCTGCCGTTCAGCGCCGGCGCGCGCCGCCGTCGACGAACCCTTTCACGACGTAGGCCCGCACGAAGTCGGCCACCGCGTCGTCGTCGCGCATATCGATCGTCGGCGACGGAGTCGTGAACAACGAGAATAGGATTCGAGCAAACCACTCGGTCGCAGTGGGGATGTCGAGATCACTTCGGACCTCGCCGGTCAACCTGGCAGCCGATACGTACGGCGCCAGGAACTCGGTGCATTCCTTGAGAAGCATTGCGGCGTTCTTGGTCATCATCAGGCTGACTTCCGCCTCGTCGAAGTATGCTTCCGGCTCGACGACGCGCCGTGCCTGGCTCACGAAGACGGCGGCTTCCACAAGCCGGCCCTCCAGGGTGCTACCGCCGCGACGGTCGATCGCCTTGGCCATGTTGCGGTAGAACCGCTGCGATGCCGCCTCCGCGCAGGCCTCGACGATTGTCTCCTTGTCCCGGAAGTATTCGTAGAACGTGCTGCGGGACACGTCGGCCGCCCGCGCAATGTCGACGACCGTCGTCTTGGCCAGGCTCTGGGTCCGAAAGCAGGCGAAGGCCGCCGCAATGATGGCAGCGCGGGTGTCGGTCGCGGTTGCCTGCGTCATGGAGGACCCCTTTCTAGCTTCCGGTCAGGGTAGCGGTGTTGCGACTCAGCGGTCGGGCGAGAGGATCAGCCCGCTGGTCGGGACGCCGGTTCCCGACGTGACCAGGACATGTTCTACGTCGTCGACTTGGTTGTAGGACGTGCCGCGCACCTGTCGAACCCCCTCGGTGATCCCGTTCATCCCGTGGATGTAGGCCTCGCCGAGCAGGCCGCCGTTGGTGTTGATCGGCATCCGTCCGCCCAACGACAGTTCGTCGATCGACACAAAATCCTTGGCCTCGCCCCGTCCGCAGAACCCGAGCTCCTCGAGTTGGGTGAACACGAACGGTGTGAAGTGGTCGTACAGGAACGCCGTCGAGATGTCATCCGGTTTCAGCCCGGAGTCGCGCCACAGCTTGTCGCCTACCACGCCCATTTCGGGTAGCCCGGTGATCTCTTCGCGGTAGTAACTTGTCATCACCTCGCCGTCGTAGGCGGCGCCTTGGGCGGCCGCGGTGATGACGGCGGGTGGCTTGGGCAGATCGCGCGCGCGCTCGACGCTGGTCACCACCATCGCGACGCCGCCATCACTTTCCTGGCAGCAATCCAGCAGGCGCAGCACCGGCTCGATGATCCAGCGCGACTCCTGGTGCTGCTCAAGGGATATCGGCTTGCCATAGAACCAGGCGTCTGGATTGTTGGCGGCATGTTGGCGGTCGATGACAGAAACCTTGCCGAAGTCGGCGTTGGTGACCCCGTAGGTCGACATGTACCGCTGAGCGTGCAGGGCGACCCACGCGGCCGGCGTCATGAACCCGAACGGGGCATATGGAGCCATCCACAACGGCGTCACACCGGGTTGGCGTCCAGCGCCGCCGAAACGAAAGCCGGAGCGCTCGTTGAATGCTCGGTAACACACCACCGCCTCGGCGGCACCCGTCGCAACGGCCATAGCGGCCTGCATCACCGTGCCCGCCGCTGCTCCGCCGCCGTGCGGCACCCTGGTGAAGAACGAGAGGTTCTCGATGCCGACGTTGCGGGCGACCTCGATCTCCTCGTTCTCGTCGACGGTGAACGTCACCATCCCGTCGATCTCGCGGGGACGCAGGCCCGCATCGTCGATGGCCGCCTTGACCGCCTCGCAGGCAAGCTGCATTTCGGTGCGGCCAGACTCCTTGGAGAATTCAGTCTGGCCGATACCGGCGAGAGCCGTTTTCCCGCCGATGCCCGCGCTCACGCATCGACCCCATCGAGCAGGCTGAGCACCGCGGTGCCGGAGACATGCGCTCCGAGGCTGTTGGTGCCCTTGAAGGTGACCTCCACCAAGCCCTCTCCGTCGGCCGACGACTTGTCGGTGACGCTGCCTTCGAAGCGCAACGGATCGTTGGGGTAGGCGGGAACACCGAGGCGAACGGAAAGCTTCTTGACCATTGCCTCGGGTCCAGCCCAGTCGTGCAAAAACTTCACACACAGCCCGTTGGTGGTCAGGATGTTGAGGAAAATGTCCTTGGAGCCTTGGGAATTGGCGAAGTCGCGGTCGTGGTGCACCGGCATGTAATCACGCGACGCGATGGCGCCCGCGACGATCAGCGTGGTGGTCACGGGCACATCCATCGGTGTGACCTCGTCACCGACATTGACGGTGTTCCACGCCAGGGTCGTTGTGCGCTTGATGGTGGAGGTCATGTGTCGCTTCCTTCCAGGTATGCGTTGCCGAGCCGGGCCAACTGCAGTGATGCCGACCCGAGTGCGAGTTCGTTCTGCTTGGCCCACAAGAAATAACGGGACAGCGGGTAGGTGACATCGATTCCCATGCCGCCGTGCACTTGCTGGGCCGAGGAGGCGACGCGGGCGCCTGCCTCGGCGGCCCAAAACTTGGCGATGCGGGCCTCTCGATCGGCCGGTCGTCCTTGGGCGATCAACCATGCCGCGTGCCACGTGGTCCAACGGATGGCTTCGACGTCAATGAACGCGTCGGCGAGACGCTGCTGGACGGCCTGGAAGGATCCAATCGGGCGGCCGAATTGTTCGCGCTCGCTGGTGTACTTGGCGGCCAGTTTCAAAGCCCGTTCCACAACGCCGATTTGGATCGCACACAAGCCGACGACGGCGCGGGTGTAGAGCGAGCCGACTATATTCCCGGCGACGTGCTCAGTGAGCCGGCGCCCGATCGCACCGGTCATGTCCATATCGGCGTGGGGTTCACCATTGGTGGTGGGCACGGGTGTGATACTCACGCCATCGGTTCCGGTGTCGACGATGAATAGGCCAGGACCGTCTTCGGTCTGCGCCGAGACGACGACGGCCGCAGCGAGTTGCGCCGCGGGCACGAGCTCCTTGCTGCCGTCTAGCCGCCACGTGTCGCCGTCGGATCGTGCGGTGGTGCGCGGGGCGTTCGGTTCGGAGTTAGCCGGTTCGACGAGCGCCGCGGTGAGGATCGTGCTGCCGTCGACCACGCTGGGCAGATACCGCTGCTGCAACACGGAATCGCCGTGCCGTGCAATCGTATCCGCGCCCAGGACGAGCGTGGCATAAACCGGCACCGGCGCGACGCTGAACCCGACCTCGCTGAGCAGAACACCCAACTCGAGGAATCCGCCGCCGCTGCCGCCCACGGATTCGGGTAGTGCGATGCCGAGTAGGTCCGCGGACGCCAGTTCGGTCCACAGTGCGGCGTCGTAGCGCACGTCGCCGGTCTCCAGCTCGGTCAGATGCTCGGGCGTGGCGCGGTGCTCGAACAGCTGGCGCGCAACTTTACCGACGGTCTCTTGTTCTTCGGTGAAGGTGAAATCCATTGTTTCCGCGTTACCTTCGGTCAGCCGGCCGGAATTGGTGCAGCACCAACTCGTCGCCGCTCGGCAGTGCTTCGAAGGTCTCGTAGAAGACCTCGACGGGCATGCCGACCTCGATGGCGGCGGGGTCGATGTCGCAGAGGTTCGACACGATGCGGACGCCCTCGTCGAGTTCGATGAGCGTGACGACGTAGGGGTACTGCAGGAACGGCAGGGGCGGATACTGCGGCATCACGAAGCTGTACACCGTGCCCCGGCCCGACGCCACGACGTAGTCCCACTTCAGCGACTGGCACTTGCCGCACATCGGCCTCGGCGGGACGCGCAGCGTCTGGCAGTCCGCGCAGCGCTGGATGCGAAGTTCGTTGTCTTTCAGGCCCGACCAGAAGAACTCGGTGTCGGGACTGATGGAGGGGGCGAGTCTGCTGGCCATCAGTCCCCAGCCGTTCCGGCGGGGGCTCCACCCGTCTTGAATCGCAAAGTGCGAAACCACTGGCGGCCGATGACCTCGCCATTCTGATCGCGGTAGGTGGTCACCCAGGTGACGAAGAAGCCGTTGCCCATCGCCGTCTTCTTTTCATCCGAGATCGAGTCGAACACCGTCTCGGCGGTGATATGGTCGCCGACTCGCGGATAGCGCTCGATCTCGAACTCGGAGTTCGTCGCGATGATGCCCGTGTACCCTGCGTCGGACAGAAACTGCAGCGGATTGCTCTTGATTTCGATCGGCACACCGCCGCGCTCGCGAATGCCCGCCAGTTTCGGTGGGGGCATCGTCCAGCTCTGCAGCATCACCGGCGGCGAGACCAAGCCGCCGTAGCGGGAATTTCGCGCGAACTCCTCATCCAGGTAGGCGGGGTTCATGTCGTCCAACGCGTGCGCCCAGTGCCGGATCATCGCGGCGTTCACCGGATCGGGTGCGCGCGAGGGCTTGCCGACTCCGTCGGTGGGCGTGCCGATCAGCGCGTCGAGGCGCTGACGGAGTTCGTCATTGGTCACTTCGGTCATAGATGTCGACACTCCCTTCAGGAGGCTCGCATGTCGCGGGGTGCACGCGGCATTCCGAGACCGGCCATGGCGATGATGTCGCGTTGCAGTTCGTTGGCACCGCCGCCGAAGGTGTTGATGACGGCGAATCGGTAGGCACTCTCCAGCTCGCCCTGGAGCGGAGCCGACGTTTCCTTGCGCAGGCCGGCTTGGCCCACCACGTCGAGCAGCTCGCGGGCCACCTGCTGGGTGAGCTCGGTGCCGAAAACCTTTGCGGCGGAGGCCTCGCCCATGCCCAGACCACCCGAGCTCATGTTCGTGTTTACCCGCAGGTTGAGCAATCGGTAGGCCGCGACCTGTGCCTCCACCCGTGCCAATGCCTGTCGGACCCAGGGCTGGTCGATGACGAACCCGTCGTCGAGTTCCGTGGTCTTGGCCCATTCCAGCGTCTTGCTGAACAGCGGCTCCAGCGCACCGAGGTTGCCGAGTGCGGCGCGCTCGAGGTTCAGCTGGTTGGTGACCAGCTTCCAGCCCTGGTTCTCGCCGAGGACGATGGCGCTCTCCGGGACGCGCACATCGTCGTAGAAGGTGTAGTAGGTCGAGACACCGGGCATCGTGCGCAGTGGTTTCCAGGAGAAGCCGGGCGAGTCGGTGGGCACTATGAATACCGTGATGCCCTTGTGCTTCTTGGCTTCCGGATCGGTTCGGGCCGCCAGCCAGATGTAGTCGGCGAATTCCGCGCCGCTGGTGAACATTTTTGAGCCGTTGATCACGAACTCGTCGCCGTCGCGTACGGCGCTGGTCCGCAATGAGGCCAGATCGCTTCCCGCGCCGGGCTCGGAGTAACCTATCGCGAAATCGATGGTGCCCTTGAGGATCGCGGGAAGGAACTTCTGCTTCTGCTCCTCGGTCCCATACTGAATAAGTGTGGGGCCGACCGTGTTCAGCGTGATCATCGGCAGTGGCGCATGGACTCGGCGTGCTTCCTCGCCGAAGATGTACTGCTCGAGCGCAGTCAGCCCGCTGCCGCCGTACTCGACCGGCCATGCGACGCCAAGCAACCCGGCCTCGCCGAGCGCCCGCCGACACTCGGTCACCGCGGCTCCACCCTCCATCAAGCCTGCGATCGCCTTGCGGCGTTCGGGGGTCATCACGGCTTCGAGGCGTTCGCGGTAGCTCTTTCGAAGCTGTTCCTGCTCGGGGGTGTAGTCGAAATCCATCAGACACCGGCGCCCATCCGCACCGGCATGCGCTTGACGCCCGGCACCATCGTGGCGCGCAGCCGCGTCACATCGCCGGTCAGTTCGATGCTCGGATAGGTGCCCAGCAGCACCTCGAACATCACCCTGGCCTCCAGCCGTGCCAGTTGTGCGCCGAGGCACGCGTGTTCGCCGGCCCCGAAGGCTATGTGTGGGTTCGGGTTTCGGGTGATGTCGAACTCCTCGCTGGTGGGGCCGAAGATCTCCTCGTCGCGGTTGGCCGCACCGTAGAGCATGACCACCGTTTCACCGGCCTTGATCTGGTGGCCGCGGATCTCGACGTCCTCGGTCGCTTCGCGTGCCATGTGGGTCACCGGGCTGGTGAACCGCAGCATCTCTTCGACTGCCAACGGCAACAGCTCGGGCTTCGAGCGAAGTAAGGCGAACTGATCGGGGTGATCCAGCAGCGCCAGCGTGCCCAGCGCGATCAGGTTGCGTGTCGTCTCGTTGCCGGCGACCAGCAGCAGGAAGGAGAAATTGAGCAGGTCCGCGTCGGTGAGGCGCTCGCCGTCGACCTCGGCGGCCGCCAGGATGGACAGGAGATCGTCCTGCCCGGTGACCTTGCCGGAGCGCCGCGCGTCGATCAGTTTGGTGAAGTACTCGTACAGCTCGCCGAGTGCCACGATGTTGTCCAGTTCGATATCGGGATCGGCGGTGCCCACCGCGGCGTCCGACCATGTGCGAAACCGCTCCCAGTCCTCCGGCGGCGCGCCGAGCATCTCCGCGATCATCCGGGTCGGCAGCGGCGCGGCAATCTCCTCGGCGAACTCGTACACCCGTGCCGGGTCGACGTCGTCGAGAATGCCCTTGACGATCTCGCGCACCTTGGGTTCCAGCAACGTGACCTGGCGTCGGGTGAAGCCCGAGTTGATCAGCTTGCGCAGCTGCCGGTGCCGTGGCGGGTCGGTGAAGATCAGGTTTCCCTCCTGCACCGGGCTTGGCATGGCGGGATCCGGGATCGAGATGCCCCTCGTCGACGTGAACTTCAGCGGATGACCGGAGACCTGGCGGATGTCCTCGTACTTGGTCAGGGCCCAAAAGTTCGTGACGTCGTTCCAGACCACCGGCATGCTGTTGCGCAGCTCGCGATAACCCGGATACGGGTCACCGGCGTAGAAGTCCGGAGAGTGCAAAGGCAACGTGGACGTCGGTCTAGAGGTGGAGTCAGCGGGCACTATGGGCCTTCCTCGACACACGGAGATCGGACAGGTAATCGATGAATGTCCGGCAATGCTGTGTCTACAGGACAAACATCGCGAATGTCAATCACTGTTTACGCACTTGAATGGCAATGGCGTTGACGCCAGTGCGTCCTTGGGTGTACATACTTGAAGAATTGTCGGATATGTCCGCATCGGCATCGGGCGACGCCGTACACTTCGGCGACCAATCGGGAAGGTCCAGTGATGTGATGGCCGAGTCGAGCCTGGTCGACAGCTATGGCGTTTATATCGATGGCCGGTGGGTCGAACCGGACACCGGGCGATACGACGTCGTCAACCCGGCGACCGAGCAGGTCATCGCCTCGGCGCCGGACGCCAGTGTTGCGCAGGTTGAGCAGGCCATCGGTGCGGCGCGTGCCGCCTTCGATTCCGGGCCTTGGGCCGTGGCGGATCCAGCCGAGCGGTCCCGCTGCATCCAACAGCTCAGCGACGCGCTGCTCGCCCGGTGCGATGAAATCTACGCGCTGGCGCAGGCCGAGTGGGGCTGCACAGCAAACGAGCGGCTGATCCATGTGGAGGGCCCTGCGTTCATGGTCGGCCATGCCGCGGAACTTGCGCTCGAACCGGCTGAGGCGCCCATGGACGCCTGGGGAGCGGCGGGGACCACCCTGTTGCGCTACGAGCCACTCGGTGTGGTCGCGGCGATGACCCCATGGAACTTCCCGCACACGCTGAACGTGATGAAGCTGGGTGCCGCACTAGCCGCGGGCAACACGCTCGTCCTCAAGCCCTCGCCGTTGACACCGCTGGCCGGTCTCGCGCTGGCGCGGCTGATCGACGAGGAGACCGAGATTCCACCGGGCGTCGTCAACGTCGTCACCCCGAGCAGTGTCGAGGCCAGCAGGATCTTGACCATCGATCCCCGGGTCGACATGGTGACCTTCACCGGAAGTTCTGCCGTCGGTCGCGATGTGATGGCCGGCGCCGCAACCTCAATGAAGCGGATCCTGCTCGAGTGCGGCGGCAAATCGGCGAGCATCCTACTAGACGATGTCGATCTGACCGACGAATTGTTCGACAGGCTGCTCTTCGAAGGGTGCACGATGCACGCGGGTCAGGCGTGCATCCTGAACAGTCGCCTGGTGGTCCCGGACACGCTGCACGACGAGGTCGTCGATCGGCTCGCCGAGCTGGCTCGCACCGTCACAGTAGGAGACCCGACCGACGAGGCGACCGGCATGGGTCCGCTGATCAGTCGCCAACATCTGGACAGGGTTCAGGGTTTCGTCAGGCGCGCGGAAACCGACGGGGCGAAGATTGCCGCCGGCGGCAGGCGGCCGGAGGGGCTCGATCGCGGTTTTTATTTCGAGCCAACGGTTTTGGTTGATGCCACCGCCGAGTCATTTATCGCGCAGGAGGAGGTGTTCGGCCCGGTGTTGACGGTGCTGCGCTACCGTAACGACGACGAAGCGGTCGGCATCGCAAACGATTCGGCCTACGGACTCGGTGGCGCGATCTGGGGCACCGACATCGAGCGTGCGGTCGGACTTGCGCGACGGATCAGGACCGGTCAGATCTCGATCAATGGCACGATACCCGGCGACGCGCCGTTCGGCGGGTTCAAGCAGAGCGGGATCGGGCGCGAGGGCGGCGTGATGGGGCTGCGGGCATACATGGAACCGAAGGCGATCGGAGTGCCCGAGTGACCCGATCCCTGTCGGGGCTGCGGGTCGTCGAGGTAGGGACCGACATTTCGGCGCCGTATTGCACCAAACTGCTCGTCGATCTCGGCGCCGACGTGTACAAGGTCGAGTCGCTGGCGGGGGATCCGCTGCGAAGCTGGGGCCCGTCGAGCGGACTGTTTGAGTATTTGAACGCCGGAAAGCACGGATTGACAATCGATCTCGAGGCGCATCCCGACGCGCTTGCTGGAATGTTTGCTGAAGCAGACGTGGTAGTCGAGGATCTGCCGGCCGGATCGGCCGACAGGTTGAACTGGGGGCTCAATCACGAAGCACTCCAACGCCTCAATCCGAATCTCGTTGTCGTCCGGATCTCCGACTACGGCCAAAAGGGCCCACGCCGGGATCGCCAGTCGACGTCGCTGACCCTGCAGGCCGCGTCAGGGTGGGTCAACACTCGCGAACTCGGCCGGGCGCCGGTACAGGCCGGCGTCCGTATCCCCGAGTACATCGCCGGCAGCTACGCAGCACTCGGGGCCCTGACGGCCCTGCGGGTCGCGGATGCCGGTCTTGATCGGGTGATCGAGGTCGATGTCTCGGCGTTCGAGTCACTCTTGTCAACCTTGGCGTATCCGATGCTGATGGCTGAGCGTTTGAAAAGCCTTGGTCTTCCGGCGAATTCAAAGGCGGGTCCGATGCTCGGCATAGTACGCGCCGCCGACGGCTGGATCGGGATCAACTGCTTAACGGGGCAGCACTGGCTGGACGTCTGCGCGATGGTAGGACTGCCGGAATTCGGCGATCACCAAATAGCCATCATGCTGGGCGGCCCCGAACGCGCGGAGTTCTTCGCGAAGGCGCAGCCCTGGCTCGATTCGATGACCGTGGCCGATCTGGTCGAGTTGAGCCAGGCGATGCGAATCCCCGCGGCACCAGTCAACGATGGAGCATCCATCCTCGACTGTCCCCAGTACCGCGAGCGGGGGTTCTTCATCGAAAGCGAAGCGGGAGGCCAACTTTTCCTCCGACCGGGCGCACCGTTCAGGTTGGCCCGCACGCCGGTTGAGCCACCGAAACCAGCGCCACGGCTGGGCGATCGAGCGGCAGCTTCATCGCACGATCGACGGACGAAGCCGGCCGCATCCGCAGTTGACGATGTGACACTGCCGTTCGCAGATCTCAAGGTTTTCGACCTGAGCACATTCTGGTCCGGCGCGTACCTCACCTGCTATCTGGGTGCCTTCGGCGCCGATGTCGTCAAGGTCGAGTCGATCCAACGTCCGGACGGTCACCGGTACTCGGGCGCGCTGCTGCGCAGCACCGATGACTGGTACGAGATAGGACCGATGTGGCAGGGCACCAACCTCAACAAGCGCGATATCACCTTGAATCTCAGCACCGAAGACGGCCGCGAATTAGCCCTCAAGCTGGCCGCCGAGGCAGATGTCGTGGTGGAGAACTTCTCGCCGCGCGTGGTGGAGCAGTTCGGTTTGGACTACGCCTCGCTGGCGAAGGTGAATCCGGAGGTCATCATGGTCCGCATGCCGGGCCTAGGTCTCGAAGGTCCATGGCGCGACTACGTCGGGTGGGCACTGAATTTCGAGCAGATATCGGGGATGTCGGCGGCCACCGGTTACCCCGACGGTCCACCGTGCAACCTACAAGGGCCTGCCGATCCGATCGTCGGTGTACACGCGACCGTCGCACTACTGGCCGCGCTCGAGCACAAGCGCAGAACCGGTGAAGGCCAACTGATCGAGGTCGCACAGATCGAGGTCGGCGCGGCGGTGGCGGCCGAGCCGGTCATCGAATACTCGTTAACCGGCCGGGCGTACGAGCGGGAAGGCAACCGCCACCGCAACTACGCACAAGGCGTCTACGCGGCCAGTGGCGACGATGAGTGGGTGGCCGTCTCGGTGCGTGACGACTGCGACTGGGCCGCCGTCGTCGACGTGATCGGCCGTCCCGAACTGCTTAACGACCCGCGGTTCGCCTCACCACAGGCACGGCTGCACAATCACGACGCTCTCGACGAGGTGCTTTCCGGATGGGCGGCGAGTCGACCGCCCGACGAGATCGCCGAGATGCTTCTTCACCGTGGTGTCCCCGCGGAGCGGATCCTCACCGCGGACCGGATGTACGACGTCGACCAGCTCGAGGCGCGCGGCTTCTACGAAGAGCTTGAGCATCGGCTCGCCGGACGACAGAGATTCCCGGGCTGGCCGTTTCGGATCACGCCGGGACCCGTGCGGCATCACCGCGCACCGTCGCCGACGCTCGGTCAACACAATGACGAGGTATTGGCGGCTCTCGGTCTGTCAGAGGACGAGCTGACGAAGCTGCGTGACGACCGGGTTATCGGCGAACGGCTGCTGAACGCCTAGGTTCAGCATCGACCATGGCTGCGATGGTGTCGACCACGCATGCCGGTCGGTCGGACCCCTCAACCTCGACGGTGACTCGCACGGTGGCCCGGCCGCCCTTGTCGTTGCGTTCCACCTTGATCAGTTCGGCGCCGGCGCGGATGCGCGAGTCGACCGGTACCGGGGCAGGGAAGCGAAGCTTGTCAGAACCGTAGTTGACTTGCATCGACAGTCCCGCGACCCGATAAATCTGTTGCACGAGAATGGGAACCAGCGACAGCGTGAGATATCCGTGCGCGATCGTCCTACCGTACGGACCCTTGGCGGCCCGCTCCGCGTCGACATGGATCCACTGATGATCACCGGTCGCCTCGGCGAACAGATCGATTTCCTTCTGCGTGACCTCGTGCCACCCGCTGTAGCCGAGGTGTTCACCGACGTGGGATTCGAACCCGGAGATGCCCTCGTAGACGGTGGGGGAGGCCTGCGTCATGCCGGGACCTTGAGCCCCAACTGCTCAATGGCGTTGCCGCCCATGATCTTCGCCTTCGCGGCATCGGAGATGCCGTCGAGCCGGTCGACAAAGCTCAACGGATCGCCGATGCCCTCGGGGTGGGGAAAGTCGGAGCCGAACATAACGTGATCCTCACCCATGATGTCGACGATCCCCTTGACGTCGTCCTCGAGGAACGGGTGGATGTAGATGTTGCGTTTGAACACCTCGACGGGATGCTCGTCGAACTCCTTGGGCATGATCTTGTACGCGGTGTTGAGCTGTTCGAGAAGATTGCGCACCCACCCGCTGCCGTTCTCGACGCAAAAGATCCTCAGGTCGGGGAACCGCGACAGCGCACCGTGGCAGATCATCGCGGCCAAGGTGTCCTCGATGGCGCGGTGGCCCATCACCACCTCGCGCAGTGCGCTCGGCTTGAACGACAGGTACTCGTCGCCGCCTTCCCATTCCATAAGGTGTTTCTGGTATCCGCTGTCCGACGCGTGCATGGTCACCGGAACGTCGGCTTTGACGACTTCTTCCCAGAACGGGTCGAACTCGGGCAGACCCATCGATCGCGAGCCGCCGAAGCGACTGGGCACCGGAGCTGGGCGAACCAAAAACGTTTTCATTCCCCGTTCGAGACACCAGTGCAGCTCCTTGATGGCCTCGTCGACGAGTGGCAGGCAAACGACGGGCGTCGCGAAGATGCGGTCGTGGTAGTTGAACGTCCAGTGTTCGTGCATCCACTCGTTGAGCGCATGGATGATTGCGTGGGTCAGGACGACGTCGTCGGTGGTGCGCTCCTCGATGAGGCTGGCGAGGGTGGGGTACATGACGCACTGATCTATGCCGAGTTCGTCCATCAGCTCCAACCTAGGGGCCGGGGCCTGGTAGGCCGGGATGACATCCATTGCTTCACCGATGAATTCGCGGAAATTCAGCCCCTCTGGATTGTTGCCCAAGAAGTAGTCCTCGGCGCTGCCCGGCCTGGCCACTCGCTCGAATGTCGGGTTGGGAATCATGTGGCTGATGTGGTCCTTGACGACGAGCTTGGGCCGTCCGTTGACCTCGACGTAGCCGACCTTGCCGCGGTGCTCTTTGGGCAGGTACTTGGTGAGCGCTTCCCTCGTCTCGTACATGTGGTTGTCGATGTCGAAGACCGGGTAGGGCAAGGACCGGGTAGACATGTGACTGATCCCTCCAGGGCAGCGAATATGACCGTTTACGCTATGTGGAAATGACGTTATCACCAACATTCCGCAACAGCTATGCGGGGTTACCGCCCACGAGTTCTTGCCACGCTTTCACGACTGCTTCGGTAGTGGTCACCGTGCTCAGCAGGGCCAACGTGTTGTCGATGATCGATTCCGCGTATTCGCGTGGGTAGCCACATACCGCGTCGCGTGGGAGCACGAACTGATAGCTGCGGTTGACGGCGTCCATCACAAAGTTCTGAATCGCGATGTTGACCGAGACACCCACGCCCACAATGGTCTGGATTCCAAGGTTGCGGAGCACCGAGTCAAGGTCGGTACCCGTCATCGGTCCGACGCCGTGCGTGCGGGTAAGGACCAGATCGCTTGGATCCGGGCCGAACTCAGGTAGTACCGAGGCGCCGGGGCTGCCCGGAGTCAAATCGGCGGCGAACGACTTCCCCGCCATGAACAGCCTGGCATTGCTATTGGACCCGCGATTGTCTGGGCGCTTCTGCACAAGGCAATGCACCACCGAGACGCCGACCGCCCGAGCCGCGTCGAGAAGCGTGGCGATGTTGGGAATCGCCTCCCGGCTGGCTTCCTCGGCCAGCATGGGCAGGCCGGCCTGCGAGCCGATTACACCGCCCTGACATTCCTGGGTGACCAGGGCGGTGGTGGCGGGGGTCAACAGATCAAGCAGGCGGGGTTGCGGCATGAGAATAGACGTTATCGTGTGCGAGAACGCAATTTCCAGTCAGTTGGTCGAGGGAGAGCAGATGGATGCCTGGGAGCTCGAAGTCCGTGAGTCGGTGCGCCAAACGCTCGCGGACTATACCGCCGCCACCGACCGGTTCGATCTGCGCGGTCTCGCCGCTTGCTTCGCACCGGACGGCGTCCTCGAGTTCACCGGCGGAGCGCACCCGCTCACCGGCCCCGCGGAGATCGAGGCGGGACTCGGCGCCGCCATGTCCAACGACCCCGACCCGGCGAGGCAGCCGCCCACTCATGTGCGCCATCACGTTTCGAGCATTCGGTTCGGTTCTGTTGCCAGGGAGCGGGTTGAGGTCAGTAGCTATTTCGCCGTCCACACCGATATCGGCCTCGACCATTGGGGACGGTATCGCGACGTTCTAGTAACGCTGAACGGGCACTGGTTGTTCGCGTATCGGCGCATCAACGTGGACGGCTTTGCAGCCGACAGCCTTATGCGATGAACTCCGTTGCGAAACCGTGCGCGTGGTCGATGTATTCGGCCCGGGTGGCGCCCTGGGGTGCGATGGTCAGCCACGTCACGCCTATCGCTTCCAGCTGTGCGATGGTGGCGTGCCGTTCGTCGGTCGACCTGCTGTCGTCGAGCAGGTTGCCTGCCGAGAAGCAAATGTCCAGCGGTTCGGCACGGCCGATCTCGGCCGCGTATTTCTTGGCCCAGGCGATGGCCGACGCCAATTCCTCAAGCGTCGAGATCTCAGCGGTCCGTGACGCGGTCGCGTAGCCGAATGTGTTGAACGGAGCCCACCCCTGCGCGCGGGCAACCGCACGGCGTACCGCGGGCTTGCTGTTGCCGCCAACCCAGATCGGTGGCGGATTCGCCGGTACCGGATACAGTCGCACGCCTCGCGCGGCGAACGAGGTGCCCTCGTAGGCGATATCCTCGCCGGTAAGCACCTTGTTGAGCACGTCCAGCGCCTCGTCCAGCAACGCCCCGCGGTTTTCGAAATCTATTCCCAGCGCTTTGAATTCGGGTTTGAGGTAGCCCGCCGCGGTGCCGAGTATCAGGCGGCCGCCGGAGAGGACGTCCAGGCTCTGGATCGACTTCGCGCCCAGGAATGGGTTGCGGTAGGCGGCGATGTAGACGTTGGTGAGCAACCTGACGACCGTGGTGGCGGCCGCAGCAAAGGACAGCGCGACGAATGGGTCCAGGGCGTGGTGTCCGCCGTGGTCGAGCCATTTGGCGTCGGGGGCGGGGTGGTCGGTGACGTGCACGGCGGCGAAGCCGCTCGCCTCGCCGGCGCGCGCGATTTCGGAGATCGCTTCGGCGGTGACGAATTCGGACACGGCCTCGACCCGCTGGGTGGGCAATTCCAGGGAGTACGAGATGGTCACGTTGGGGGTCCTTTCATGGTGTGGCCAGGGCTGCCAGGCGTTGGGCGTGGTGGTCGGGGCTGCCGAAGATCAGCTCGGTGGCCTTGGCGCGCCGAACGTAGAGGTGTGCGTCGTGTTCCCAGGTAAAACCGATGCCGCCGTGGATTCGCATGTTGTCCAAGGCGACTTGCAGAAAGGCTTCCGAGCAGACCATCTTCGCCACCGACGCAGCAACCGGTAGGTCGCTCCGGTCAGCGGACTCCGCAGCGTGGACGGCGGCAGAGCGGGCGCCCTCGACAAGCACCAGCATGTCCGCGCAACGGTGCTTGACGGCCTGGAAGCTGCCGATGGCCCGCCCGAACTGAACTCGCTCTTTGGCGTAGTCCACGGCCATGTCGAGGCAGCGTTGGGCGGCGCCAACCTGCTCGGCAGCCAGTGCGGCGATCGCGAGGTCGCACGTGCGGGCCAGGCCAGGGGCCGCGGCCCCATCTGTTCCGATCAACCGGGCGGGGACGTCGTGGAACTGCAGACGCGCGACCTTGCGCGTGCGGTCGATCGTGGTGAGCGGCTCACGAGTAAGCCCCTCGGCGTCCGCCGCGACCGCGAACAGCGATGTGCCCTCGCTCGTATTCGCCGCGGCGAGAACAACATCGACGGTATGGCCGTCGAGAACGAGATCCGCGTCGCCCCGAATCCGATGACCGGCGCGGTCGGGATGTGCCGACAGCGTGACGGCTTGCGGATCCCACGCGTCGAGGCTGCTATTGAGGATTACCGTCGCGGTCATGGATCCGTCGACAAAGTCCGGTAGATAGTCACCCATCGCGGCGGCGTCGCCGCTGCAAAGGATCGCTTGCGTAGCGAGTGCGACGGTGGAGAAGAACGGCGCACACAACAGCGCGGCGCCCATCTCCTCGAACACGACTGCGAGTTCGGATAAGGTTGCACCTGCCCCGCCGAACTCTTCGGGGACGGCGATCCCGTGCAGTCCCAGGTCACGTGCCATCTGATGCCACACCGATTTGTCATACCCCTCCGCCGTGGACATGAGGTCACGTACCCGGTCGGACGGCGAAGCGACGGCCAGGAACTCCCGCACCGACTGCCGGAGTTCGTCGGCTTCACTCATCGCGGATTCCTTTGGTGTGGGATGCCCGGCCCCGACCCGGGATAGGCACTGCCGAGAAAGGATAGTATCTTTTCTGAAATAGGAGAATCATCATTCTCGCATGAAGGAGCCGCGCGGTGACGACGAAACTCGACTACGGGATCTTCGATTGCGATACGCACTGCTACGAGACTCGTGATGCGTTTACGCGCTACCTGCCCAAGGAGTTCCAGGATCGGGCCATCACCACTGTGCGCGGAGCGGACGGAGTCGAGGTAATCCTCGCCGGCCATCGAGTCGCAACTTTCAACAGTGAGGGGGGCCTGGGTCTGGACGTCGCATACCGCCCTGGATCGCTGAAAGAGATGCTCAGGCAGATGGGATCCGGCAACCCGGAGGAGTCCTACGAGCCGCAGCCCATGCAGCCCGAGTACATCGAGCGTTCAGCACGGCTCGCGGTAATGGAAAAGCAGAACGTCGAGCGTATGGTCATCTATCCGAGCGGCATGGCCCTGTCTGCCGAGCATTACGTTGATGACACCCCCGCGCTCTATGCGAATCTTCGGTCGTTCAACCGATGGTTCGACGAGGAATGGGGCTTTAACTACCAGGACCGTATATACGCGACCGGGCTCCTTTCACTTCGCGACCGAGACTCAGCCGTCGCCGAAACCGACGCATTGATCGCGCAAGGTGCGAAGTTTGTCCTGCTGCCGACGGGCCCGGCATACGGCCGATCTCCAGGGGACCCCTACTTTGATCCGATTTACGCCCGACTTCAGGAAGCCGGCTGTGTCCTGGTGTTCCACATCATGCCCTTCTGGTACTTCGATGCGATCTCACCTGCCTGGGGGCACTGCGCAGATCCTGCCTCGTGGCACATGTCGGCCTGGCAGTGGATGAACGTCTACGGCCAACGCCCGATCGAGGAGACCCTCTCAGCGCTGATCTTCGACAACCTATTCGGCCGATTTCCCGGGTTGAACGTGCTTGTCGCCGAACACGGTGCAGAGTGGGTGCCCTTCTTCACGAAACACATGGACAAGAGCCGCGGCATGGGCCGAAATGGCCCTTGGATCGGCGGGAAACTGACGGAAAAGCCGTCTGCCATCTTCCGGCAGCACGTTCGGGTGGTGCCGTATCCCGAGGACGATACGCCTGCGATCGTCACCAGCTTGGGCTACGACGACTGTCTCGTGATGGGCTCCGACTACCCGCACGCAGAAGGGCTGGCCGAGCCTGCTGATTTCGTCAAGTTGCTCGATCCGCTCGACGACGCCGCCAAGAAGCGGATCATGCGCGACAATGCGGATCAGTTGATAGGGCGGAGCTAGGGCTCGATGGGTGATGCGGACGAGGATGGCGTCGACCTCGATCTGTTGCGCGAAGCCGCGCGCGATTTCCTGAGCGGACGGGTTGCGCAGGATTCCGTCAAAGAGCTCGCGGCCATGGACTGGACGGGGCTGCTCGTCGAGGCAAAGCTTGGCGGCAGCGGATGGCGTCCAGTGGAGACGACCGTCATCGCCGAGGAACTCGGCCGCGCACTGAACTCGTCGACCTGGTTCGGCTGTGTGCTGTCTGCCGCGGCGTTGGCCCCGGCGCCCGGCGAGGTGCGCGACCGATGGTTACCCGCGATGCTCGACGGGACCACAACGGCGGGCTGCGCGTTGGCGGGCGACACGGTCCGGGTTGCGAACGGCGATGTCATCGACATCTTGGTCACACTGGGGCGCAACGGAATCCATCTGTTTGAGATGTCCGACTCAATGCTGAGAAGCCGAGATGACGAGTTGTTGGATATCAGCCGCGCGGCATGGCGCGTCGACCTTTCCGGGGCGGAGAGCGTCATGATCGGTGGACCCGAACAAGCGGATCGATTGCTCGCGGTCGCGAGGGTTCTGCTCAGCGCGGATTCCCTGGGAGCCATGTCAACCACATTCGAGCGACTGGTCGCCTACCTGAAGGAGCGCATCGCCTTCGGTGTGCCGATCGCGAGTTTCCAGGCGGTGCAACACCGGCTGGTGGATCTGTTGGTCCTCGAGGCGAAGGCACGCGCGGTCATCATGAAGGCCGCCCGTGCCCTGGAGGCCGACGAAATCTCGGACGACGCCATCACGTTGTCCGCCGCGGCGCACGCATTCGTCGCCGCGAAGGCAACCGCTGCCGTCGACGAGTGCATGCAGCTCTCGGGCGGTATCGGATTCACCTGGGAGTACCCCTTACACCACGAGTTGCGCCGGGTATTTACGAATGGCTACCTGCTCGGCACAGCTCGCTTCAGTCGTGCGCTACTCGCGGAGAGGTCGGGTTGGTGAGCGCCGCCACCACCCGGCCCAGCGAAGCGCAGCTGACCGAGTACAGGCATCGAGTCAGGCGGCATATCGCCGACCACGCACCTCCATTCGAGGCGAGGGAAGGGCACCGGGCGCCGAAAAACGGCGAACAGCAAGCGCAATTGCGTAAGTGGTTCGCCACGTTGTTCGACGCGGGTTTCTTAGGCGCCGACTGGCCGGTCGAGCACGGCGGACGCGCCGATCACCATCCCCTGCACGACCGCATACTCAGCGAGGAGCTCCTGCGTACCCGCGCTCCGCGGCCCGTCGACCAGGTGAACCTCGCCGCCCATGTGCTGCTGCATTTTGGGTCGGCCGATCAGAAAGCCGCACTCCTGCCGCCGATTCGCCGCAGCGAGCACATCTGGTGTCAGCTGCTCAGCGAGCCCGACGCGGGTAGCGATATCGCCGCCGTCCGCAGCAGGGCTGTCGAGCAGCCCGACGGCACGTGGATGATCGACGGTCAGAAGACCTGGATCACCGACGGGCACTGGGCCGACATGGGGCTGGCGCTCATCCGCACCGACCCGAATTCATCACGTCACCATGGCCTCTCGGTGTTCGCGGTCCCGATGTCAACGCCCGGCGTCGAGGTTCGTCCGATCCGGACGATCAACGAGGCGATCGAGGTAAACGAAGTTTTTCTCGACGGCGTAGCGGTGCCCGCGGCAAGCCTGATCGGCGAGCCCGGCCAAGGTTGGTCAATTATCATGGCGGGCCTGGATTTCGAGCGTATCGGGATCGGTGGCAACGTCGTCCTACTTGAGCTGCTGATCGATGATCTGGTGATGGTGGCGCGCAACGCGATCATCGAAGGCACCCCGGCCCTCGAACGTGATGACATCCGGCAGGCAGTGGCCGAGTTGGCCGTCGAAGCCGAAGTGGCGAAGTCCTTCATCGACGACCATGTCGAACGCCTCGTCGCCGGTGCCGAACAACCGGGTGACGGTTCGATCGCCAAGCTGAGTTTCGCCGAGACCTATCACCGGGTTTCGGCATACGGTGCCGAACTCGCCCCGACGGTGTGTACGGTAGCCGCCGATCCGAGAGTCGAACAGGCCAAACAACGTCTGCGAGAATGCTGGCTGTGGTCACGCGCCTATACGATCTCCGGCGGAAGCAATGAAATGATGCGCAACATCCTCGCCAAACGTCGGTTGTTGCTTCCGAGCGGCTGATGACCGGAACCTATTGGGGCTTGGTTGAAGAAGCGGCCCGCGCGCATCCAGACCGAATCGTGCTCGCCGACGATTACCGCCGGAGCCTGACAAACGCAGAGTTGCGCGACGCGGCCGAGCGCACCGCGGCGGCGTTGGCGCAGCGCGGGATTCGCGACGGCACTGTGGTGTCCTGGCAGCTGCCGACCACGCTCGAGACGATGGTCGTCATGGTGGCGCTGACACGCCTCGGCGCCGTGCAAAATCCCATCCTGCCGATCTGGCGCGAGAGTGAAGTTCGATTCGCGACAGGGCAACTCGGTACCGAGGTGATCATCGTGCCAGGTTCGTGGCGTGGGTTCGACCATGTCGCACTCGCCGACGAGCTGGCACGAGAGCAGCCGATGACGGTTTTGGTCATTGACCATGCGGCCCGTGCCGGTGAGGGCCTTCGACTTCCTGCAGTCGATCCCGCATCGCTGCCCGCGCCTCCCACCTCGGAGACGCTGCCACGGTGGGTTTACTACTCGTCAGGTACCACCGCGGCGCCGAAAGGCGTCCGGCATTGCGATCGCTCGGTGATCGCAGGCTCGGCCGGGGTGGTGGGAATGTTCGGTGCATCCAGCGACGACGTCAATCCGATCGCGTTTCCGGTGTCACACATCGGCGGTGCGGCGATGTTGGCGGCGAGCCTGCTGACCGGCATGCGACTGGTGCTGTTCGACGAGTTCGATCCGGTGCTCACCCCGAAGGCGATCGCTGCGCACCGGCCGACGATGCTGGGCTCGGCTACACCGTTCTTTGTCGCCTTCATGGCAGCACAGCGAGAGCACGGCGCCGATCCACTCTTCCCCGATCTGCGCGGTTGTGTCGGCGGTGGGGCGCCGATCACTGCCGAACTGGGACGTCAAGTCCGCGAGACGTTTTCGGTCGCCGGGGTGGCGAACGCCTGGGGGCTGACCGAATTTCCAGTCGTGACCTCACCACCGCCGGACGGAGCGCCGGAGGTGCTCGACCATACGGTGGGCCGCCCGGTAGCCGGGGTGTCCGTCCGTGTCGTCGACGATTTCGGACGCGAAGTGGAAGCGGGGGAGGAGGGCGAACTGCGGCTCAAAGGACCGCAATGCTTCCTGGGCTATGTCGATGAAGCTATGAACGCCGACGCATTCGATGGCGAGGGCTGGTTCCGCAGCGGCGATCGGGGCCGCATTGACGCCGACGGAAACGTCGTGGTTACCGGTCGTATCAAGGACGCGATCATCCGCAATGCGGAGAACATCTCGGCGCTGGAGATCGAGGGCATACTGGCCACGCATCGGGCCGTCGCGGACGTCACGGTCATCGGTGTCCCGGATCCTCGTACGGGCGAACGTGTTTGCGCGATCGTGGTCGCTGAACCCGGAAGTGATGTCACCCTCGACACATTGGCGGAGCATTGCGAGGGCAAAGGCTTGAGTCGCCACAAATACCCCGAGCGACTTGAATTGGTGGAAGCGCTGCCGCGAAACCTCACCGGGAAGGTGCTGAAGAACGAACTGCGCGCGCGGTTTGGTGCCTGACTGGTGGTCAAGCAGGCGAGCGCTGCTCTGATGGGCTAGGGCGAGGCAAGACGACGGGAGAGAGCTAGTGCCGATGTTCACTATGCGCTTCGACATGCGAGCACCGTCGATCGGCGCGCCCCCGACCGAGCTGTATACCGCGGCGAGCGACATGGCCGCGTGGGCCGAGACGCGCGGCTGCGTAGCCGCCGTACTGTGCGAACATCATTGCGCTGACGACGGATACCTGCCATCGCCGCTGCTGCTCGGATCGGCGATCGCTGCGCGTACAAAACAGCTGATGCTGAATCTAGTTATTATTCTGCCGTTCTACGACGTGGCCCGGTTAGCCGAGGACATGTCGGTGTTGGACCACATCAGCGAGGGCCGGGCCAGCTACATATTCGGAATCGGGTACCGTCAACAGGAATTCGACCACTTCGGCCTCTCGATGTCGGATCGGGGTCGGCTCGCCGACAAAAAGCTCGGTCAGTTGCGCCGGCTGCTTTCCGGAGAGGAAGTCGCGCACGACGGTCGCCGAATGAGAGTGACACCCGCTCCCCGCACCCCGGGCGGCCCGATGATGATGTGGGGCGGCGCGAGCCTGGCCGCCGCACGTCGTGCGGGCCGAAACGGTCTGGGTTTGCTGGCCAACGGCAGCGTGCCGGGAATGCGAGACGCCTACGAGGAGGCCTGCAGGCAGAATGGTCACGAGCCAGGTTTCGTTCTGATTCCCGAGCGCGACGCTGCCACGAATTGCTTTGTGGCAAACGATATCGACGCGGCGTGGGATGAGATCGGTAAGTACCTGCTGCACGATGCGTTGGCGTATGCCGAATGGAACCCCGACAACACCGTCTCCGCCAACATCACGAACGCGAAAACGGTCGATGAGCTGCGGGCGTCGTCGCGGACTCACCTGATTCTGTCGGTGGATGAGGCGGCCGAGCGGGTCGCCAACGGTGAAGTAATGAACCTTTCACCGCTCTGCGGTGGGATGCCGCCAGAGGTGGCGTGGCCCTACCTGAAACGATTCGCCGACCTGAGCTAGAGGCCGATGAGCTGCTTGAAATTGCCGCCCATTACTTGCGCTGTGGTGTCGGCGGGAAGGGTCGCGAGTCCCTTGACGAAATCCGCGGGGTGGGCGAGTCCCTCAGGATGCGGAAAGTCCGAACCGAACATCACCCGGTCAGCGCCGAGCACGTCGATGAGGTGTGACATGTCCTCTTCATGGAACGGGTTCACCCAAACGTGCCTGCGAAAGGCATCGCAGGGGTGTTCGCTGAAGTCCTTGGGCTTCTTGCGGTAAACCCGATCGAACACCTCCATCAACCGCTGAGCCCACGATCCGCCGTTCTCGACCACACCGATGCGCAGGCCGGGGAAGCGCTCGAACACTCCATGAGCGATGAACGCCGCAAGCGTGTCGAAGATGTGGCGGCTCTCTTCGTAGATGAACCCGCGAAGCTTGGTGAGCTGGAACCCCTGGAACTCGTCGCCGCTTTCCCAATCGTCGACGTAACGGTCGTAGCCGGAGTCCGAGTTGTGCATCTGCACTGAGATGCCCGATGACTCCACGAGCCGCCAGAAGTCGTCGAATTCGGGGAGCGCGGGAGAGCGGGACGTGCCGTCTGCACGCGGTACCGGGGCTGGCCGGATCAGCACGGTCCTGGCTCCCTGCTCCAGGCACCACTCGAGTTCCTTGACGCCTTGGGCAGGATCGTTAAGCGAGATCGCGGGCACGGGGAAGATGCGATCTTGGTAATTGAACGTCCAGTCGTCGAGCAGCCAGCGGTTGAAGGCATGCGTCACCGCGTGGGTCAGTTCGGTGTCGGACTTGGTGCGTTCCTCGAGCATGCCCGCAGTGGTCGGGAACATCATCGCGCCGTCGACACCTTGGGAGTCCATCAGCTCCAGCCGCAGGTCCGGACGCCGGAACGCGTCGGGGCAGCGGATGGGCTCGGCCAGTTCACGCAGCGACTTGCCCTCGGGATTGATGCCGCGGTAGTAGTCGGCCCACGCGCCCGGCGTCGGGATCACCTCGTAGGTCGGGTTCGGGATGCACTCGGTGACCACGCCGAGGATCTGCAGCTTCTTGCGGCCGTTCACGTCGACAAATTTCAGCGCCTCGGAATATTTCTCCGGCAGGTAGCGCGTGTAGGCATCGATGGTCTCGTACATGTGGTTGTCGGCATCCCAGACCTCGAATGCTTTTCCGTCGGTCACCAGCGCCTCCAACATGCGTGAGAATATTGATTCTCAAGATAGCAAGCGGCGCTATACGGCCGCTACCGGGCCTAAAGGCTCATGAAATGACCCCCATCGACGCCCAGTGTCTGGCCGGTGATGTAGCGAGCGTCGGGGCCGATCAGGAATGCCACGGCCGACCCGATATCGTGCTCTGGATCGCCGATGCGTCCCAGCGGGATTCTGCGGGACAACCTCTCCTCCATCGCGGGATCGGCCGCGATCGCGGCGGTCATCGCCGGCGAATACGCAAGCGGTGAAACCACGTTCACGGTGATGCGGTGCGGGGCCCATTCGCGCGCCAGGCTCTTGGCGAAGCCACGTAGCGCGCCCTTCATCGTGGCGTACAGCGGTAGCGTCGCGCTGCCCTCCATACCGGCCGGCGAGGTCATGACCACCAGTGATCCTCCTCGCGCGCGGAGAGATTCGAACGCTGCCGACGCACAATGGAACGCCCCGCCGACCGACGCCGAATAGTGGTCGTCCCAGAGGCCAGCGTCGACCTGAGCAAGCTGGTGCGGCTGGCTCGATGAGTTACTTGTCGCGTTGTGCACAACGGCATCAAGCCGTCCGGTCGTGTGAATCGCTTGCGCGACGGCATCAGCAACCGAGTCTGACAAGGTGACGTCGCAGGGAACCCAGCTCGCCAACTGCCCTCGCGCGGTGATCGCGTCTACCACCGCTTGTCCTGCCTCCGACCGTGTGCCGATAAGGACGTGAGCTCCCTGAGCCGCGGACGCGAGCGCGATGCCCCTACCGACTCCGCCACCCGCACCCGTGACAAGCACGGTCAACTCGTCGAGTCTCATGGAGACATCACCGAACCGCCGTCGGCGACGATGGTCGCGCCGATGAGGTGGGTGACCGCATCGTTCAGCAGGAATCTCGTTGTCTCGACGATCGTCTCTATGAGCCCGTACTCGTCGCTGACCGCAGCGGCTGTCAAATGAGACGTGGCCGCGCTCAGTGTCGGCGCGAATAGGCTTGCGGGAACAGCGATCATGTTGACGACGATCTGCGGTGCCCACTGCCGGGCGGCGGACTTCGCCATCGCTCGAACGCCCTCGATGGCCGTGGTGTACGGCACGAGATCGGCGGCTCCGCACATTCCAATGGTCGGCACGATGAGGACGATCCGGCCGCCCCGGCCGCACATCGAGGCGTGCGAGTATTGGAGGGCCGTCAAGGTCTGGCGCATCGGTTGTTCTGCGAGCCGGCGCCCGTCGAATGCCTCGATGGCCATCAGAGGTGTCGGTCTTGGACCGTTACCCGCGACGATCACGACGCCGTCCAGCCCGAGGGGTAGCGGCACGTCAAGCTGGTGAACGGCAGAACCGAGGCCGTTGGTAAGGGCGACCGAGACAACGTCGTGGTAACCCAGGACTGCGGTACTCATCGGCGGCGGACGGCTGTCGGCGTCAATGACTCGGCATCGCCGAGCCCGCCGATTGGTGAGCGATGCGTTCTTGATGAATCCTGACCAACTCTCTGAAGCCGATACGCTCATAACGTGGCTTGGGCTGAATACCCCAGTCGTCCTTCGCCGTTCGCTGGCCGGCCGCCTCCGGTGCGCCGCCGAACGGCGGCCCGCCAAGGGGGTATGGCTGCTGGCATTCCAGCGCATCATTGGAAAAGCGCACCTTCATAAGTTCGCTGCAGATTTCGGTGAGCGACAGCGTCGGCCAGCCGTACCAGACAGCCATCACCGGGACTGTCAGCGATCCCTCGATGACCAACCCGAAGAGGCAGACGTAAAGCGCCCGCTTGAGCCATTTATGCATTCGCGCCCACGTCGAAGTGGTGCCGATCGGCAGCGAAACGGCCGAATCCTCAGTCTGGATGGTGGAATCAGACACGATAGCCCTTTCTCGGCTCGGTTAGTCGGAGAAGATTTCCCGATTGACGGTGTGCAGGTATGGAATGGCGAGGAACGGGGTGATGTAGAAGACGTTGAACGCCCACCACCCGACCACCGGGAAACCTACTGCGGTATAGCGGACATCGGCGTACATCGTCATGTTGAAGATGTAGCCCATCCACACGATGATCCCGAACCAGCAGGTCACGATTAGCCATTGATGACCCCATCGCTTCATCTGGAGGAAGGCGATCGCCGCGGCAATTCGCATGGGGAATGCGATGAGAACGCAGACCATGACCCACGCCTTCTCGCCCGGTGCGCCGGCACCGCCGATCCAGAGCTCGTTGTAATGCCAGAAGTAACCGGCGTCGATCAGGTTGCCCCACGCGGTGAACACGGTGCGGGTGATCAGGGCATGGTTGGCGAAGAGGTCCAACGCCCAACCGATGCTGTTGAGCGCAGCATCCAGGATGATCACGAAGCCGATCAGCGTGACCATCGTCGGACGTACGGACAGGCCCCCGTGCTGCGCCTTCCGCAACAGGTAAAGGCCGCGACAGAAGATGGGGAGCCCAGCGATGCCGAGCACGAGCGTGCCCATCAGACCTGTTCCGGCAATGAGCCATCGGTCGGCGCGCCGCTGTATCGCTCGGCTTTGCTGTTCGTGTTCGCCCATGCTTAGCGACCCACCCGCGGCGGCCTTGATCGGAAAAGTCATGTCGCTACCAGTGCCTAGTCAGATACATTTGCAGCTGAATTGCAAACATCGCGATCAACATTCCGTAGACGAAAATCTGAAATGCGATGAGTCCCCGCTTACGCCGGCGGTCCAGGTCGTCCACGCATTCTCCTAACTGGTGTGCTGAAAAGCCTTGAGGTCGCTCAGAACGTGCCGATGTTGCCAAGCATCCAGTAGAAGAAGGCGACCAGGCCGCACATCACCACCCACGTCACGGCCATCCGGACTAGTTCTTGCCACACGATCGAACCTCCAGGGGTCTAGCGCAAAAATGCAAGTTTACGCTTCAAGGTAACATCGCTCTCGGAAATGAGAATAGACGTTTCCAACGTCGATGCCCAGGGGTCGCGGCCGACGGAAAGCTCAGGCGCTAGCCATGGCGGCCAGCTTGCGTCTGACGACCTTGCCGACATCGTTACGCGGCAACTCTTCAACGAGCACCACCCGCACGGGTACGCGGTAGGGCGTCAGGCGTTCGCGGCACCAGGCGATTAGGTCGTCCTCGGACAGCCCGTGGGCGTGACACGCGACGAACGCCCAGGGCACCTCGCCGAGTCTCTCGTCTGGAATCCCGACCACTGCCGCTTCGCGTACCCCCTCGGCGGCCAGCAGTACGTCCTCCACCGTCCCCGGGAAGACCTTCAGCCCACCGCGGTTGATCATGTCCGACACTCGGCCGTCCAGCCACAGGAACCCGTCGTCGTCGAACCACCCGAGGTCACCGGTGTGAAACCAGCCGTCATCGGTGAGCCTGTCGAGGAACGCCGGGTCGATCTTGCGAGCGGCCGTCGTCGGCGTGCGGACCATTACCTCGTCGTCGGCGATCATGACATCAATGCCGGGCAGGGGGCGACCGACCGAGCCAAGCTTGGTCTCGCCCCATTCCCGCGCGTCGGCGGCCGACCATCCGACGACCTCGCCACCGAGTTCGGTTTGGCCGTAGGAATTGAGGACGATCACGCCGAACCTGTCCCGGAACCGTCCGGCTTGCACGGGCGAAAGGGGAGCGGTGATCGACCGCACGATCTTCAGAGGCGACAAATCCGTGACCGACTCGTCATGCAGGACCATCGTCAACGCCGCGGGAGGCAGCACTGTGGAGCGCAACTGATGCCGCTTGACCAGTGCGGCGAACTCGGCGGGTGAGAACTTGTCCATCAGCACGACCCCCGAACCCGCCCGAAAGGCGAACAGCACCTGGTAGATGCCGGCCCATAACGACAGCGAGAGCGGAACGAGGTTTGGCATCGGCGTCCGGTGCGCCTTCGGGGCAGCAGATTTTGCTCCGCGAAGCTTGGCCAACAGCCGGTCGATCAGGTCGAGCACCGTTGCATGACGCAAGGGCACCGGCTTGGGCGGCCCGGTGGTCCCCGACGTGAACTGCAGCAGCGCAACATCCGTATCGTACTGCCGCGGATCGGGCGGCGGCTCGGACGATGGCGACAGCGACCACATCAAGTCCGACCCGGCCACGAGGGGCAACGTAGATTCCGAGAAACGATGGGTTAGTTCGGGTGTCGTGATTACTGCGACCGGCCGCAATGTGGCGAGCTGGGACGCCACCTCCGCGTCGGCAGCCCGCGGGTTGAGCGGCGTGTAAACCCCACCCGCACGCCATGTCCCGAACAGCGCGGCCACCGTGGTCGCGTCATTGGGCAGCATCGCGGCGACGACTTGTCCGGTCACCAGACCGGCTTCGTCGAGTATTGCGGCCAGGCGGTCCGCGCTCACGCTGAGGTCGTCGCGCGAGACATCGGTGGTCAAAGTGTGCACGGCCGTATCGGGCAGGCCGGCCAGCAGCTCGGCAAGACTCACGAGTCAGGCTCCAGCGGTAGCCAATTGGGAGTGCGTTTGTCGGCGAACGCCTGTGGTCCCTCATTTTGGTCGGGATGGCCCCACATCGACGTCAAGTGGTTGGCACCCGCTCGGCACGCATCCGTCAAGCCGTATTCGAGCGCCCCCCACAACGCGCGCTTGGTCGCCCGCATCGCCGCGGGCGAGTTCATCGCGATCTTCTCGGCCAGTTCCTGTGCGACGTCGCGGAGCTTGTCGGGCGGGTCGACGATCTGACTGATCATCCCGAGCTCGTAGGCGCGTTGGGCGGTCAGACGTTCATGGCTGCCGACGAGCGCCATCCTCAACACCGCCTCGGCGGGCATCTTTCGCATCAGTGCGATCGTCTCCAAAGCGCTGACCTGACCGATGGAGACGTGGGGGTCGACGAAAGTCGCGTCCGACGACGCGATGACGACGTCGGCGTCGGCAACCCAATGCAGTCCGCCGCCGGCGCACACTCCATTGACGGCGGTGATGATGGGCTTCCCCACGTTGCAATGCCAGCCGGTCAACTTGAGGTCCAGCGTGCGCATCGACTCCTGGAACTGCTGCACCGCCTCGCCGTCCAGGTCCTCAACGTCGGCGCCAACCTGGAAGGCCCTGCCATTGCCGGTGTGCACGATGACCCGCACACCGGGATCAGCATCCAATTCCGCCCATGCCCTGGGGAATTCCGCACGCATCGTCGCGTCGTATGCATTGAGTCGATCGGGCCGGTTGTTGATGATCCAGCCGACTGGGCCGCGCCGCTCGACGATCAGCCTCTGGTAGGTCACGAAATCTCCACGGGGTCAAGCGGCTGCCAGCGCGCGGGGCGTTTGTCGCGCCACGCATGTACGCCTTCGGCATGGTCGGGGTGATTGCGCAACCGCCAAATCTCCTCGCTGGCGGCTCGTTTGGCTGCGGACAAGCCGACTTCGAGGGAATGCCACAACGCCTTCTTGGTAGCGCGCATCGCGGTGGGCGAGTTGGTCGCGACAGCGGCGGCCAGCCGACCCGCAGCCGCACGAAGCTGATCGGCAGGCACGACATCCGAGACCATGCCCAGCTCGTATGCCCGTTGGGCCGAGATGCGCTCGCCCTTGCCGCTCAGCGTCATTCGGGTGATCGCCTCCATCGGCGACTTACGCAGCAGTGTGATTGC
>NZ_LZMB01000292.1 GCF_001673555.1 Mycobacterium sp. 1165178.9
AATGCACCTGATACTCGAGCTTGTCGTCGTCACGCTCAAGGAATCGATACTGCGCCCACGCCATACACCGCGGGCACCGTGCACGACCGTGCTCGATTGCCATAAGCCAGCCCCCTAAACTTGCCACAGACACACTGGAAGTACCCTGTGCCGAGCCCCGCTAACCATCGAGGTGCGCGTGCCCGCGGGGCCGGCGTCTTGTGGCGTCCAGCGACTAGTAGTTCAGCCCCGAAAACATGACCCGGCCAGGATCGTATTTCTGTCGTACGGCGCTCAGCTGGGAGAGGTTCGGGCCGAAGTAACGCGACGGCGGCTGGTTGGCCTCGATGTAGTTCACGTAGCCACCGACCGAATACTGTTGCACCGCTTGATGTGCCGAATTGAGCCAATTGGTGGCGGCTGCCGGATCGCCCGTCTCGACATACCACTGCACCAGCGCCGACTGCCGGCGCCATGGAAAGGCTGTGGCGCCGGGCGCGACCGTGGCGAGGGCGCCGTCCAGGGCGTGCATGATGGCCAGCATGCGGCCGGCTCCGCGAGGAAAGCCATTGACCGCCGCGGCGATCCCCTGTGCCACGCCCGGGTTGACGGTGGCGAAGACGTCCGAGCCGCCGACATACCCGAGCGGCGACGGGTTGAGGTTCCCGACGGCCAGATAATTCACCAAATCCATGTAGTTGAAGGTGTGGTTCTCGGTGCCCGACGGCTGCAATCCCACCGCTTGAGTGATCGCGGCCGCGGCGCTGTTCCCCGATCCGGCCGGGCAGGTGGCAAGGATCCGGCAATGCATGCCCATCGCGTCGACGGTGGCGTCCGCCAACGCCCAACTGCTGCGGTCGGCGGTGCGTAGCCAGTTCTGCCAACCGACGAGGACCTGCGCGAACGACTGCGGCGGGAAGTTGAGGTTGACGACGTCCACGTCCTTGGTGGGGAACGTGGCGAACGTGAGCGAGGTCGTCACACCAAAGTTGCCGCCACCGCCGCCGCGCAGCGCCCAGAACAGGTCGGGGTTACTGGCGGCGGATGCTGTCACCACCTGGCCGCTGGGTAGCACCACCGACGCCGACGTCAACTGGTCGCAGAGCAGGCCGGCATGCCGCGACTGGGCTCCCATGCCGCCGCCCAACGCGTGCCCCGCGGCACCGACTGACGGACAGGTGCCGGTTGGGACGCCGCGGCCGGCCGCGGCCAACGTCCGGTGCATCGTGTACAGACTCGTGGCCGGCGTCACCGTCACCTGCCCCGTGGCTGCGTCGTAATTGGCGTCCCCGGGCAGTTGGCGCAGGTCGAGCACCATGGCGCCGTTGGCGGTCGACGCGCCGATATAGGAGTGCCCACCGCTGCGTGGGGCGACCTTCAGGTTGTGGGCGGCCGCGAATGCCATCGCCTTCTGCACGTCCGCCGCCGAGGTCGGGGTGACGACCGCTGCGGGAGTCAACCCGTTGTAGTTGGTATTGAAAACCTGTTTAGCGCTGGCGAATTGGGGGTTGTCCGGAAGCAGCACCTTCCCACCGAGAGCGGTGGATAGGCCCTCCCATCCGGTAGATCTCGGATCGGCGGCTACCGGGGGTGCGCCGAGAACCGCGCCGGCGGCCAACGCTCCGACGGCGCCCCGCAGAAACGCCTGCCGCGAGATTTCACGCGCCATCGTCGGACTCCCGCGATTGCGTCATGCCCCGAATTGTTGACCACGAGAACCGTGGTGCCGCACGACGTGTCGGGGGGTGACCGAAACGTGCCCGAACCGTTACCGCACCCGAGTGCGCGCTTTGTGCTCAACAGTCGCCATGGCCACCGGCCTTGGCTCTAATACCCCGCAGGGGTACGGTGGCGCCATGAGCGCGGCGGTAAGACGGGTGGCATTCGCCAGGTCACGATGTTGCATGCCATGATCGGCGAAGCGCCGCTACGCTGGGCCATTACCCTTCTTTTGACCGTTAGCGTCGCGATGTACGCGTATCTGGTTGTCGCACAACGCGGTCGATGGACGGGCCGGCTCACCCACTTACTGCACCTGACGATGTCGGTGGCGATGGTCTTGATGGTGTGGCGCGTTGGGCTCGACCTGCCGGCCATCGGTCCGACGCTCTTTTTCCTCCTGGCCGGCGTCTGGTTCGTGGGCGTTGCCGTCGGGGCATCTTCGGCATCCCGTCAACGATTGAAGAGCTGCTACTACGCGGCGATGATGGCGGCGATGGCGTGGATGTATGCGCTGATGAGCGGAGCCGTGCCAGGGGTTTCCGCACATCTGCACTCACAATCGGGTTCGGTCATGGACATGCCCGGCATGCGGCCGCCCGCACACGAGACGACCCCGCCTGCGACCGGTTTCTCCTGGGTCTCCGCGGCGAACTGGATCGGGGTGGCGGCGTTCGCCGCCGTGGCACTGTATTGGTGCTACCGCTTCGTCGGCCAACGCCGGACGAACCGGGTGCCGACCACCGCGCGGGCGGTGTGGTGGGAACCGCTGTATCAGGCTTCCACCGCCGCCGGCACCGCGCTCATGTTCGACGCGCTCGTCGTGCGGTAGCGAGGGCGGCGGTGCCCTGCGCCGGCCCTTCTTACCCGGCGCCTTTGCCGTTGTCGACCCGATAGACAGCGCCGTGGATCGCGGACGCGGCGTCGCTGGCGAGGAAGGCGATCACCTTGGCGACCTCGAGGGGTTGCATCATGCCGCGTGGTGAGGCCGTGCGCATGATCAGGTCGTAGTTGGGATTGTCTGGCGCGCTGAATTGTTCGATCTGCGGCGTGAGCATGCCGCCGGGGCATACCGCGTTGACGCGCAACCGGTCCGCGGTGTACTCCACGGCCAACGCACGGGTGAGCCCGATCAGACCGTGCTTGGCGGCGCAGTAGCCGGCCGAATACGCCTGTCCCTCGACTCCGGCGATGGAGCTGACATTGACGATGTTGCCCCCGCGTTCCAGCAGATCAGGCAGCGCCGCCCTGCAGAGGTAGAACGGCCCGTTGAGGTTGACCGCAAGGTCTTGTTCCCAGTCGTCGTCGCTCATCGACTCCGTGCGGCGCATCTGGTGTCGCCCGGCGACATTGACAACGACATCGAGTCCACCGAAATCACGGACACACTTTTCGACCGCGTCCCGGCAGGCCCGGGCCGAACCGATGTCCACCGACGCGAATCCGCCTCGTTCGACGTCGGCGAACACAGCGGCTAAGCGATCCGTATCGCGGCCGATACCGAAAACCGTTGCGCCCTCGCGAGAAAACAACTTCGCCGTTTCAGCGCCCAGCCCCGACGACGCTCCGGTCACCAACGCCACTTTGCCCTGCAGTGCAGACATACCAATGCACACTAGTAGGGCCGCAACCGTGCCATTGCACCGTGTCGAACTTGAAGCGGCGCAATGGCTCTCAACCCGAATTTGGCGGCCATGCCAGGGAGCTCGGCCTGGAACCGCCGCTGGATCCGGCGCGCCGTGATCATCGCGAGCAGATTGAAGGCTTGCCTGCCCAGCGCGATCCGGCTCGTTCGCTTCTTCCAGTTCGGCGGTGTCGAGGCCGCGCGCCGTCCGAAGTAGTAGCCGATGCAGGTTGCTATCGCCAGCGCGGCGACAGCCGCGATTACCGTCACGTGTTGAGCGTCCTTCGTCGCCGTCGCGGCAAGGTCACGCGGGGGATACACCTCGGCCAACAACCGCGGCGCCGGCTCACCGGTCAGCGGCCGAAGACCAGCCACCGCATCGCGCCGTACATGTACACCGCTTCACAGATGCCTGCCGCCAGCCGTGACAGCTGATATTGCACTCCGATGGCGGATAGCGCAGTGGCCACCCCGAGGATGAAGGCCAAGTAGTTGACGACCACCACCACGACGTAGGTCGCCACCTGCGGTCCGACGGGCGCATGGGACCGGAAGTTGAAAATCCGATTGAGCACGTAGCTGAGCGCGAACCCGCATACGTAGGCGACCGTGACAGCGATCGGCACTGGGAGCGCGAGCGTTCCCCGCAGACAGGTGAGGATCGTCAGATCGACGCCGAAGGTGCAGCCGTTGATCACACAGAAGCCAACGAACGTCGGCGCGACGATGGCTCCGAGCCCGAACGGCAACCGATCGACAAACGCCTCACACCAGGCGTGGAACCGGGCGGCCAGGCGTGCTCGGCCGGCCGGCGGTTGCGCTCGCACATGAGCACGGTGTCATAACCAGGTATCCAGTGTGTAATCGGTGGGCCAACATCGCTGAACGGTGCGGCCCTTGGCTCTCCCGCGTTGCTGTCGATCTGGCCCTACGATCTGGGATGTGGACGAGATGCCCCACTACGCGGGCCCGATCGGCCCCCGCAACCGCAACATCTTCGGAGCATGCCTGTCGCTGGTCGGTTTGACGACGATGATGCTTGCGCTCCTCCTGTTGATGATTGCGGAGAGCAATCGCGCCCTGGCGTTCAAACTGGAAGTCGGCTTCTTCCCCTCGCTCTCCGAAGCCGCGGTGCAGTCAGCGCGCACCGAAATTGTGATCGCGGCCCTGTTGACGGTCCTGGCGACCGCTTCGGCGGTGACGGCGGTGATCTTCCGCTCGACCATTACGTGGCGGATCATCGGCGGCGTCACCTTGCTGGTTTTGATCTTGGTTGGGCCGCTGCTGTGGGTCTGCTACGACATGGCCTTTTGAGATCGGCCCTCGCACAACGGGGAACGCTCAGTCGCGCAATGGCTTAGGAGCTTCGCCAAAGCGAAACGGCGCAGTTCCCGTCAGCCCGGCGAGACACTCGCCTAGTCACCAGCTACGGCGCTCATCGCCGGCGTGGGGATACTCGTCGTCGGGCAACGGAACGGCGCGTTGCTGTTCGGCCCAGTCGGCCGGATCGGCGTCTACCGGACGAAAGTTGTACAAAGAGCCCGGATGTCCGTGCGCTACGCCGTTGAGGATGGCTTGCTGGATCACGGGTACCCCTTCCTTCTACTGGCGAATTGCACTTCCTAGCACAATGTTTCAGCTTCGATGACACTTTCTGGGTATGCGAGGGTCGGCCGTCCGCCCGGGGAAGACCGTAAGGCGCTACTCGAATCCTGACGCGGATGCGCACGCCACTGCCGCAGCCAGGCAACTCGTCT
>NZ_LZMB01000293.1 GCF_001673555.1 Mycobacterium sp. 1165178.9
CAGCAGCGCAAGGAATCCGGAATTGACGCCAAGCCGGAGCCAAGGTAACGCGTTGACCTAAAGTGGCCAGGCCCACTAGCAGCCGGCGCGGAGTGCGGCGCAAACGGTGCCGCCTTCGATCATGATGCAGCTCGACGATCCCAGCATCACACCGATGAGCATTACGGCCAGTGCGGCGGCGTGCAGTGCTCTCTTGGTGATCTTCGTCCTCATGAGTCACACCTTTCTGCTGGTGAGATGACCGCGGTAGGTCAGCTACCGCCGACCAGCCGATGCTATCGCGAGTCTTTGGACACGTGTGCAATATTGGGCAAACTCTGGGCTGTCTTGGATGGCCTGAATCGACGAGCGACTAGCGTTGACGGCGCTGCTTAGGGACGAAGTCCGGAATAGACGCCAAGCCCGACAAGGTTCACAGGAAATGACCGAAACCCCAGATGCCGAGACCGTCAACGCGTTCAACAAGAGCATCATCGACGAGTTCCGCGCCAACGACGGCAAGGTCGGCGGCCAGTTCGAGGGCGCCAACCTGCTGTTGCTCCACACGACCGGCGCCAAGTCCGGTCAGCCGCGGGTGTCGCCGCTGGCCTATTTCCGCATCGACGGCAAGCTCATCATCATCGGCTCCTTCGCCGGCGCGCCGGTCAGCCCGGCCTGGGTGCACAACCTGCGGGCCAACCCGCAGGCGCGCATCGAAATCGGGGCCCCGGAGGGAGTGCAAGCGTTCGACGTCGCCGCCCACGAGCTTCCCGCCGACGAGCGGGCCGCGCTCTTCGACAAGATCACCGCCGTTGCGCCCGGCTTCGCGGAGTACCAGGCCAAGACCACCCGGGTGATTCCGCTGTTCGAGTTAAACCGGACCTAGCCGGTGGGCGCTTCGCGGCGAGCGGTGCCATCTCTGGTTCTCGCCGTCGCGCGCGCGGGCAGCAAGCGGCTGCGGCTGGTGTGGTTCAACCTGGTGCAGACGGCGGTGGCCGCGGGCCTGTCCTGGTACCTGGCCCACGACGTCCTGGAGCACCCGCAGCCGTTCTTCGCGCCGATCGCCGCCGCGGTGTCGCTGTCGACCAGCAACGTGCTGCGCGCGCAACGCGCCGTCCAGATGATGATCGGGGTGACGCTGGGGATCGGCCTGGGCTCCCTGGTGCAGGGTCTGCTCGGGCCTGGCGGGCTACCCATCGCGGTCGCCGCGCTGGTGGCGTTGGCCGCCGCGGTGTTCATCGGGGGCGGCTTCATCGGGCACGGGATGATGTTCGCCAATCAGACCGTGGTGTCGGCGATCCTGGTGCTGGCCCTGTACCACGGCGGCGTCGGGCTGGAACGCATCTTCGATGCGCTGATCGGCGGCGCGGTGGCCATCGTTTTCGCCGTCTTGCTGTTTCCCGCGGACCCGCTGACGGTGCTGCGCAATGCCCGCGTCGGCGTGCTCGGGGTGCTGCACGACGTCCTGGCGCGCGCCGCCGACGTCGTCGCCGGACGCAAAGCCCGGCCGCCGGATTGGCCGTTGACGGCCGTCGACCGCGTGCACGAACAACTCAGCGGGCTACTCGAGGCGCGCACCACGGCTCGCCACGTCGTCACCATCGCACCGCGGCGATGGGGCCTGCGCGCGACGATCGAGGCCGC
>NZ_LZMB01000294.1 GCF_001673555.1 Mycobacterium sp. 1165178.9
TTGGCCCTCCTCATGCTGGGTCCGGACGAACTCGTCCAGGGATGCGTCCGAGACCGCTGCCGCCAGGGCGCCGCGGGCCCCGACCGTCATCAAGACCTGCGCTACGAGGTTGGCGCTGACAGGTTCTGAGCGGTCGAAGTGTCGCTCGCCGAAGGCGAAATACGCCGCGATCCATCCCGCGGCGCCCTGGCGGCAGCGGTCTCGGACGCATCCCTGGACGAGTTCGTCCGGACCCAGCATGAGGAGGGCCAAAAGGCGCTCGGTGAGACCGGGGGCAGCCCGATTCTGCGGATCGGCGAACATACCTTCTTCGGGCCCGTGCTGACCGGGCTTCCGGATCCCGACGCCGCCACCGCGCTATTCGACGCCGTCGCGACCCTGGCCGCGACTCCGCAGTTTGCCCAGCTGCAACGGGCACGCGCGGCTTAGGCGGACACGCGTTCAACGCTGACATGAGGAGGACAGAATGACATCGGCTTTGCGCACCACGCTGCACACCTCGTTCGAGGATGCGGTGGAGCGGACCACAAAAGCGCTGGCGGATCAGGGTTTTGGCGTACTGACCACGATCGACGTCAAAGCCACGCTGAAGCAAAAGCTCGGCGAGGACATGGAGAATTACCTCATCCTGGGCGCCTGCAACCCGACGCTCGCGCATCGCGCGCTCGGCATCCACCGCGAGATCGGCCAGTTGTTACCGTGCAACGTTGTGGTGCGGTCCGACCCCGCCGGTGAGACCAATGCCGTTCTGGTCGAGGCGATGGACCCCCAACTCATGGTCAAGGTGACCGGCGAGCAGGGAGCTCTGCAGGACGTGGCCGATCAGGCCACCGCCAGGCTGCAAGACGCTATCGGCGCGCTCGGATAAGCGGTTCCACACCAGCGGGTGGAACCGCTCGCAAGGCGAGTCAACCGTCTTGGCTGCGGGCTTCGGCGCCCGACTCACCGGCATCAAACGAATCATCCGAACCGGCAGCGCCCACATAAGAGCCGTCTTCCTCGCCCTCGGCGGCGCGGGACTGAGTCTGGTGCGTCTCAGCGTCCACGTCTTCCTCGGCCTTGTGGCCCTTATCATCTGGCATGATGGCGTCCTTCTCTGTGGTCGCGGCGTCCCCGAGGGGTTCCCTCCACGGCTCATCCGAAACAGGGCGGCGCATTAGCCGGATGGCCAGGGCATCCACCTGCGGCGCTATTGTTAGCAGCCGAAACCAAGGAGAAAATTTCAATGCGCACCTTCGAATCAGTCACCGAACTCGCGGCCGCCGCGGGCGAAGACCTCGGGCACAGCGACTGGGTCACCGTCACCCAGGAAGACGTCAACCTGTTCGCCGATGCGACGGGCGATCATCAGTGGATCCACGTCGACCCGGAGCGGGCAGCGTCCGGTCCGTTCGGCAAGACCATCGCGCACGGTTTCATGACGTTGGCGCTGCTGCCGCAGCTGCAGCACCAGATCTACACCGTCAACGGCATAAAGCTCGCGATCAACTACGGCCTCAACAAGGTTCGTTTCCCCGCCCCGGTCCCGGTCGGCTCGCGGGTGCGCGCGAAGAGTTCGTTGGTCAGCGTCGATGACGTCGGTAACGGGGCCGTGCAGGCGACCATCTCGACCACCGTCGAGATCGAGAATTCGGCCAAGCCGGCGTGTGTGGCCGAAAGCGTCGTTCGTTTCGTCGCCTGACGTTTCGCCGTTAGAACTCGGCGACCGCGTGTTCCAGCCGCTCGGCCAGCCGCGCCTGCGCTTCGGCGCGCCGGGTCGGAATATGGGCTGAGGGGAAAGGCGTTGTCACCGGCTGATATTCGCGCAGGGTCCGGCGGGCGACCGTCATCTTGTGCAGCTCGGTGGCGCCGTCGGCGATGCCCAGCGATTCGGCGGCCACCAGCATCTTGACGAACGGCATCTCGTCGGAGACGCCGAGCGCGCCGTGCAGGTGCAAGGCCCGCTGCGCGACGTCATGCAGCACCTGCGGCATCGCCACTTTCACCGCCGCGATGTCGCGGCGCACCTTCTGATAGTCGTGGTGCTTGTCGATCAGCCAGGCCGTGCGCAGCACCAGCAGCCGAAATTGTTCGATCTGGATCCAGCTGTCGGCGATCTTCTCCTGGGTCATCTGGAAGTCGGCCAGTTTCCCGTGCCGGGTCTGGCGTGAGACCGCGCGCTCGCACATCATGTCAAAAGCCTTGCGCGCCAACGCGATCGTTCGCATAGCATGATGGATGCGGCCACCACCGAGGCGGGTCTGGGCGATCATGAATGCCGAGCCTTCGCCGCCGAGCACGTGGTCGGCCGGCACGCGCACGTCGTTGTAGCGGACGTATCCGTGCGAGCCGTGCTTACCCGACTCTCCTCCCACCGCGACGTTCCGAATGATCTCGATGCCCGGAGTCTCGCCGGGGACGATGAAGAGCGACATCTTGTCGTACGTGCGCGCGTCGGGCTTGGTCACCGCCATGACGATGAAGAACGACGCGTGCTTGGCGTTGCTGGAAAACCACTTCTCCCCGTTGATGACCCAGTCGTCGCCGTCCCGGGTCGCGCTCGTCACGAACATCCCCGGATCCGAACCACCCTGTGGTTCGGTCATCGAGTAACACGAGGTGATCTCGCCGTCCAGCAACGGCTGCAGGTAACGGGCCTTCTGCTCGTCGGTGCCGAACAGCGCGAGGATCTCGGCGTTACCGGAGTCCGGTGCCTGACAGCCGAAGACCGAAGGCGCCCAACGGGAACGCCCGAGGATTTCGTTGAGTAGTGCGAGCTTGACCTGACCGAAGCCCTGACCGCCGAGCTCCGGACGCAGGTGGGCGGCCCACAGTCCCTGGTCCTTCACCTGCTTTTGCAACGGGCGCAGGATGGCCATCATCTCGGGGTTTCTCTTGTCGTACGGGTCGAGGGCGACCAGGTCGAGCGGTTCCAGCTCTTCGGTCATGAACTTTTCGACCCAGTCCAGCTTCGCCTGGTATTCGGGGTCTGTTTCGAAGTCCCACACGATGGCCAACCAATCCCCGGCGCAACGCCGCGCCGGACTCGTTGAAGAAGCCACCCCATCCTAGAGCCGGGCGATTACCTCGGCCGTGGCAAGGACCTATTCGCGCTCGCCGCGGGTGTCGATGATCCGTTGGGCGATGTCGACCAGTTTCATCTGGTTCTCCTGCGACAGCGTCCGCAGCAACTCGAAGGCCCGCACATCATCCACGCCGAAGCGCTCCATGATGATGCCTTTGGCCTGACCGATGCGGTCGCGAGTCGATACCGCCGAATACAGTTGTTCCGCATGGCTTCCGGCCAGGATCGCCGCGGCGGCGTGCGCGGCGAACACCGCCCCTATGGTCTCGCTTTCGGTGTCCCACACATTCGCTCGATGGCCGAACAGGTTCAGTGCCCCGGCGGTGCGGTCCGCCGTATAAAGCTTGAAGGACAGGCTGCTGAGCACGCCGAGCTTCACCGCCGCCGGCGCGTACTTGGGCCAGCGCGGCTCGCTACGCAGGTCGTCGCTGCGCACGATCGTCTCCTGCAGCGCTGCCTCGGCACAGGGCCCCTCACCGAAGTCGTGCTGTAGTTTGTCGAGCTGCGCGGCCAGGCCGTCGGTGTCGGCCAGCGATTCGAACTCGCCACCCTTTTTCACCAGCAGCACACCCGCGACGTCAGCTCCCGGTATCACCTCCACCGCCATCGCGGTCACCTCGGCAAGCACCTGCTCGAGGCGGCGTGGTGCGGCCAACCCACGGGCGAGCTCGGCCATGCGCACGGCCAGCTCGTGGTGGAACCCCGGGTCCGAAACGTCCATCGGACCCCGATTCTGCATGATTGGCCGACCTCGCGGAACCGTGCGGTCCGGTTCAGCGCAATTTCGGTAAGACGTTGGCGCGGTAAAAGTCGATGGCGACGACGGGGTCGTCCTGGGGAAAGTGCAGGAACGGGATGGCACCGGCGTCCAGGACCCGCTGCACGGCGTCGATGTGCCGGGCCGCATCGGCGCCGACGGTCCAGCCGGCCAACACCTTATCGAGGGGGTTGGACTCGGCCGCGCGCTGGATCTCCACGGGATTGGGCTGATCGACGGCCCCGGCGGTGAAACGCCACAGCGCGGCGGCCCGGGCCGCCTCGGCTTTGTCGCCGACGACCGCGAACAACTCGGCGCGCTTGCCCAGCGTGCCCGCGTCACGGCCGGCGTCCTGTGCACCGGCAGCGAAGGCCGCCAACAGTTTTGGATTTGTAACATCGTGGGCCTGGGTTATCCAGCCATCCCCGCGCTGTCCGGCGAGCCTGGCGCTCTTCGGGCCGCCAGCGGCCACGAAAATCGGCGGTGGCGTCGCCGGGACGTCGTAAAGCTTCAGCGAATTGGTCTGAAAATAGCGTCCGGAGAAGGAGATTCGCGAGCCGCTCCATAGTTGGCGGATGAGGTCGATCGCTTCGGCCAGCCGGTCGTGGCGCTCGGCGTAATTGCCGTAGGCGTTGGTGGTGGCCTGCTCGTTGAGCCGCTCGCCGGTGCCCACCCCCAGAAACACCCTGCCCGGGTTGAGGATCGCCAGGGAGGCGAAGGCCTGGGCGACCGTGGCGGGGTGGTAGCGGTAGCTCGGACAGGTCACCCCGGTGCCGAGCGAAACGTGGCTGGTGCCGCTGCCGACCAGCGCCAGCGTCAGCCAGGGAAACATCGCGTGGCCTTCGTTGTCCTGCCATGGCTGGATGTGGTCGCTGGCCCATACGTACTGAAAACCGGCCCGTTCGGCCGCCTGAGCCTGTGCCACCAGCCGATCGGTGCGGAACTGCTCGTGGGAGAGCACGAAGCCCACGCCCTTGCCCGGCGGCGGCGGTGGACCGCTGGACTTGCCACGCTCGCCAGCCGGTTTCGCGCATCCGTCGGCGAGCCCGACGGATCCGAGCATGCCAGCACCGGCTGCCACCCGACCGAATGCTCGCCGCGAGATGCCGGTCACCGGATGGGCATACCCGTCCCACCTGGGCTCACACGCACTAGCCTGATGCGGATGACCCCGCAGGTCCGACCGGCAGTAAAGGCCGATGTCCGTGAGCTTTCGCGCACGCTGGCGCGCGCGTTCTACGACGACCCCGTGATGATCTGGCTGCTTCCCGATCAGGACAAGCGGACCGCGCAGCTGTCCCGGTTGTTCGCGACGATGACGCGCCACCATCACCTGGCGCGCGGGGGCGTGGAGGTGGCCAGCGCGGGCGCGGGTATCGGCGCGGCGGCGCTGTGGGATCCGCCCGGCCAATGGCGGGAGACGACGGGCGGGCAGCTGGCGATGACGCCGACCTTCCTGCGGGTATTTGGCCCTCGATCGATGCGTGGACGCGCGGTACAGGACTTGATGAAGAGCTTGCATCCCGAGGAACCGCACTGGTATCTGGCTGTGATCGGCAGTGATCCAGCCGTCCGCGGCACGGGATTCGGTCAGGCGTTGATGAGGTCGCGGCTGGACCGCTGTGACGCCGAATACTGCCCGGCCTATCTCGAGTCGAGCAAGCCCGAAAACGTGCCCTATTACGAGCGATTCGGCTTCACGGTCACCCGAGAGATCGTCCTGCCGGACGGTGGTCCGAGCCTATGGGCCATGTGGCGACCGCCGCGGTAACGGCTTGCGGAATGGCCCCACCCGCGTTTAACCCCCCGAAGGCGCGGGCAACCGTTTCGGCATGAGCGATAACACCGAAGCCGACGATCAGGTGGATCCCGCGGACTTCCCCGAGGAGGGCGGCCCGGGCGACACCCTGAACGCGAGCGAAGGTACCGACTCCGACGAACTGCGCAATGACGACGGCGACATCGTCGTCGATCCCCCCGAGGCCTGGAGCGAGGCCAACAAGTTCGGCATGACGGCCAGGGAAGAACGCGAGGGCGAGTCCCTCGACGCCCGGTTGGCCGCCGAGGAGCCCGATGTCCCCGACGCCATCGAGCCGGTCGACGACAGACCCCGGCGCGCCCATCGGGGCCAGATCGACGGCACCCCTGAGGACGGTGACTCGCTGTACGACGTTGTCGACGAGTAAGTCAGTGCGCGGCTGTTTACTGCAATCGACGCGATCACGGCGTGCTTCGCCAGCCGGCAATCCCGGTGGCGATCATCCTCAACTGCTTGACCGCGAGCCGGCGGATGTCCTCAATCGCCTCGGCGCTCTGCGAATCCTCGATAGCCTCCGCGATCACGATCATCGCATTGACGAACAGGGTCGCCAGCACGTTGAGATCCTCGGTGGTCCACTTGTTCAGCCCGGGGAATCGCGCCAGGTCGGTGGCCAGTTCGGACGTGATCAGCCGGATTTCGGTGCGAATCGCGTACCGCAGCACCGAGAGGCCACTGTTGCGTTCGCGGCCGATGAGCCGCCAGTGTTCGCGCCTGTCGGCGACGCTGGCGACCAGAATCTCGACCGAGGACTCGATCACCCGGTTCGGGTCGAGCTTGCCGGCTCGTGCGTCGCGCAGGGTATCGCGCAGGCTCCGGAACGATTCGTCGATCAGGACCAGGCCCAGGGCCTCCATCGATTCGAAATGCCGGTAGAACGCCGCCGGAACGATCCCGACCTCACGGGTCACCTCGCGCAGGCTCAGGCTGGAAAAACTCCGGTCCTGCAACAGCTTGAGGGCCGCGGCGATGATGGCCCTGCGGGTCGCCTCCTTGCGCTCCTCCCGTGACTGGCTTTCGCGCGAGCGCTCTCGGCCAGAGCCGCGCCCGCGTGAGCTAGGAGTACGGCTGTTCACTGTGTGAACCCTACCACAGCCAGGCAGTAAACCCTTGACGACATGGCTGCCGCAGTCGCACGGTATACACATGTTCACTCAAACCGCTCAAGCTTCTGGCCGAGTCCTCGCGCGGACCCTACGGCAGCGTGTATTGGGTTCAGAGCTGTTAGACCTGCTGACCGGTCCGCACGGCGTCGACCGTTACACCGAACTGGTGGCGCCGACCTGGACGCTGGGCGAGGCCCGCGCCAAAGTGACGGACGTGCGCCGGACCACCCCGCGCAGTGTCACCCTGACCCTGACCCCTAACGACACCTTCCTCTCCGCTCACACCCTGAAGGCCGGCCAGTACGTCAACCTCACCGTCGAGATCGACGGCCGCCGGCACACCCGCTGCTATTCGCCCGCCAATGCCGAAGGGACGGCCGGTCTCGAGTTGACCATCGGTCGGCACGAGGGCGGCCTGGTCTCGAACTATCTGTACGAACACGCCCACCGCGGCATGGTGGTCGGTTTGACGGGCACCGGCGGTGACTTCACGTTGCCGGCGCGCGGACCGCGGAGCCCGCAGCGCATCCTCTTCATCTCCGGCGGTAGCGGCATCACTCCCGTGATGGCGATGGCGCGCACCCTGCTCGCACAGGACCATTCGGGCGAGATCGCCTTTATCCACTACGCCCGCACGCCCGCCGAGGCCTGTTACCGCGACGAGTTGGCCGCGATGTCCCGGGTGCGGGTGCTGCACGGCTACACCCGATCGGACGACGGCGACCTCACCGGGCGCTTCGGACCAGAGCACCTCGCCGCCGCGATGCCGTCACCCGATGCGGTATTCGTCTGCGGGCCAACGCCTCTGGTCGAGGCCGTCCAATCCCACTGCGACAACGTGTACACCGAGAGCTTCGTGCCGCCGGTCTTCGACGCGCCGGCGAATCCGTCGGGTGGACGAGTCACCTTCTCCGACAGTGGTGTTGACGTCGTCGACGACGGGCGGTCGCTGCTGGAACAGGCCGAGACGGCTGGCCTGTCACCCGAAAACGGATGCCGGATGGGCATCTGCCACACCTGCACTCGCCGCAAAACCGCCGGCACCGTGCGAAATCTGGTCACCGGTGCGGTCTCGACCGGTCCGGATGAGGACGTGCAGATCTGCGTGTCCGTTCCGGTCGGCGACGTGCGCCTGTCGCTGTAAGAAGCCGTCACAGCTCACAAACGCTTGGAGGACAGACAATGTCAAACCAAAAAATAACCCTGACCCGCGAACAGGCCGACGCGTTCGGCCGCGAACTCGACGTCATCAAGGAACGCGTGATGGCAGAACTCGGCGAACGGGACGCCGACTACATCCGCCGCGTCATCAAGGCGCAGCGTGCGCTGGAAGTCGGCGGCCGGGCGCTGCTGTTCGCCGGGTTCCTGCCGCCGGCATGGCTGGCGGGCACCACGATGCTGGGCCTGTCGAAGATCCTGGACAACATGGAGATCGGCCACAACATCATGCATGGCCAGTACGACTGGATGCGTGACCCGGCGATCTCCGGTCGCACCTTCGAGTGGGACACGGCATGCCCGGCCGATCAATGGCGGCACTCGCACAACTACATGCACCACACCCACACCAACATCGTGGGGATGGACCGCGACATCGGCTATGGAATTCTGCGGATGAGCGAAGACCAGCCGTGGCAGCCCTACTTCCTCGGCAACCCCGTGTATGCGTTCCTGCTGATGGTGTTGTTCCAGTACGGCGTCGCCCTGCACGAGCTGGAGACCGAGCGAATTCGCTCCGGTGAGATCCGGCTCGAGGACAAGAGGGAAGTCCTTCGGGCCATCTGGAAGAAGACCCGGCGGCAGACCCTCAAGGACTACGTCGCTTTCCCGCTGCTGGCCGGACCCTTCGCGCCGTTCGTCTTCACCGGTAATCTCACCGCCAACCTGATGCGCAATGTGTGGTCGTACATGATCATCTTCTGCGGCCACTTCCCGGACGGGACGCAGGAGTTCACCGTCGAAGAAACCAAGGACGAGTCGCGCGGCATGTGGTACTTCCGCCAGGTCCTCGGCTCGGCAAATCTGACCGGCGGCAAGCTCTTTCACTTGTTGTCCGGCAACCTGTCACACCAAATCGAGCACCACCTGTTCCCCGACATGCCGGCCCGTCGTTACTCCGAGATCGCGCCCGAGGTGCAGGAGATCTGCGAACGCTACGGCATCCCGTACAACCGTGGCCCGCTGCTGCGCCAGTTCGGCACCGTCGTCCGCAAGATCGTCCGGCTGACCTTCCCCGACTCGTGGGCACCCAAAGCCGGCGCCGAGAAGTCCCACGAGCGCGAGCCGGTGGCCGCGTAAATCCACGCGCTGCCGGCATTGCCTCGCGCCCGGACAGGGGGACAATGAGGTCCGTGGAATGGACCGGCGCGCGCTATGCGGATACCCCGACAGTGGAAGCTTCGACGTGGATCGACGCCGACCCGGCCCGGGTCTGGAGCCTGATCTCCGATATCGCGCTGATGCCGGCGTTCAGCGACGAGCTGAAGGCCGTGGAATGGGCCGAGGGATCGGAAGGCCCGCGGGTCGGCGCTCGGTTCATCGGCCACAACGAGCATGACGCGTTTGGCCGGTGGAAAAGCACATCGCAGATCGTCGCCTGCGACCAACCGCACGAATTCGCCTGGGCCGTAGGCCAACCCGATGACCCCGCAGCCATGTGGCGATTCCGGCTGGCGCCCAGCGACCGCGGCACCGTCCTGACCTACTGGATGCAGATGGGGCCCGGTCGTTCGGGCCTGTCGGTAGCGATTGAGTCGATGCCCGACAAGGAACAGAAGATCGTGTTCGTGCGCCTGCGCGAATTCGAGGGGGCGATCGAAAAAACCCTGGCGGCCATCAAACGGCTGGCCGAACACGGAGCGCATTGATGCGGACGGCCACGACGGTCGAGCTGTCCGGTGCCGGCAGCGAGGTCGCCGAGGTCACGGAGTTGGTCGTCGAGGCGGAGCGACTGGGGCTGGATGTCTGCTGGGTGGCCGAGGCGTGGGGCGCGGATGCGCCGTCGGCGCTCGGTTACCTGGCGGCGCGGACCGAGCGGATTCTGCTGGGTTCCGGTGTGCTTCAGGTCGGCACGCGGTCACCGGTCACGGTCGCCCAGACCGCGATCACGCTGTCCAACCTGTCGAACGGGCGGTTTCTGCTCGGCCTGGGCGCCTCGGGCCCGCAGGTGATCGAGGGTCTGCACGGTGTCTCGTTCAGCAGGCCGCTGGCACGCATATCCGAAACGATCGACATCGTGCGGCAGGCCTTCGCCGGGGGGAAGATCGCTTACGCCGGAGAGGTATTGGAAATCCCGCGGCCCGGCGGTGAGGCGGTGCCGATGCGGTTGTCGACCCGCGCGGAGCACGCCATTCCGGTGTACCTGGCCGCCCTGTCACCGGCGATGCTGCGGTTGACCGGGCGCGTCGCCGACGGCTGGCTGGGCACCAGCTTCGTTCCCGAAGGCGCCGGCGACGCCTACTTCTCCCACCTCGATGAGGGGCTGGCAGCCGCGAACCGCACTCGCGCCGACATCGACGTCTGCCAGGGCGCCGAAGTCGCCTTCGCCGCAGACGAAGACGAGCTGCGCGGCATGGTCGCGGGCCGCAAGAAAGAGCTGGCCTTCAGCCTCGGCGGCATGGGATCGGCGAGCACGAATTTCTACAACCGGGCCTACAGCCGGCAGGGTTGGGCAGATGTTGCCGCCGCGGTGCGCGAGCGCTGGCAGCGCGGCGACCGCGACGGGGCGGCCGGCCTGGTGACCGACGAGATGGTGCTGGCCACCACGCTCATCGGGACCGAGCAAATGGTCTCCGCGCGCTTGGCGGTGTGGCGCGATGCCGGCGTGAACACCGTGCGGCTGTATCCCGCGGGCGACTCCCTGGACGCCAAGCTGGAGACATTGGGCCGGGCGATCGAGCTGGTGCGCGAGGTCGGTTGAGCCGCAATCGTGGGACTTATGGACCAATTCGCGGCGGGTTTCGTACGTATGCCCCCACAATCGGCGGGCTAGGTGGCCGCCGTGGGGGCGTCGACCGCCTTGACGAGTTTCACCTCGGGCCGCTGCGGCACCCCGTCGGCGAGGAACCACCGGAATGCCAGGTTTCCGCGCGGATAGCCAAGCGCGGTAAGCGAATTCGGGTGCGTCGTCTTGCCGTGGGACAAGACGACCGTCACCGAGCCGTCGCCGTTGACGACGGCGCTGTGGCCGTTGAGGGAGCAGCGGGCATCCTGCGCGCCGAAGGTTGCCATGAACTGGTTCCAGACCACCAGATTCCAGAACCTGCATGACGGCGGCCGGTGCGTGATGACCAGTGCCTCGTCGTCATCGAGCACAAAACTGCCGTAGGAGTAGCAGGCGTCGCGTGCCGACCAGCCGAAGTTGGCGTCGGGCACCTGATAGGGATCGGCGAATTCATTTGCGGCATAGGCGGTTTGGTGCCCCAATGCGTGCTGGTCGTCGACGCGGTTCCCAACGGCCAGCGGCACGATGGCGAACATGGTCCGCAACCAGGTCGCGGCCGCGCGCAGGCTCGCCGCGGTCTCGGCGTCGCCGTGCCGGATCGGGTCGGGCTCGTCAAGTGCCTCGATGTGCCACGTCACCGGACGCCCGGTCAGGGGATCGGCCTGATAGTCGCGGGTCATCAGCACGGCCGCCTCGGGCGTGGCGGGGAACTCGAAGGTGAAGTTGCCGTCGGCGTCGATATCGAGATCGGTGTCACGGACGATCGCGACCACCCGATCGGACCAGGCGCCCGGCGATGGCTCGTTGTAAGCCGTCACCGAAAAGTACACGCTGTCACCCTTATTCCCGCTGATGCGGTACCGGCGCGCGGGATCGACCGGGCAGATGAAGTAGTAGGCGTCGGTGTTGTCCCCACCCCAGCGGCGGTCGCGGCGCAACGGCGTGTTCACCGCGACGAACTGCGGACGACCCGGTTCGGGAAACAGATAGGTGTCCAGCGCGACGCCCAGGGTGGCGGCGAGCATGCGATAGCCGTCGGCCACGTGCCGGTCGTCGGTGACGGCACGGTCACCCTCGATGAACGCGTGGTCCAACTCGCCAAGCGTTTTCAGCAGTTCCTGCCATGCGTCCGTCGATTCGTGCGTCATGCAGTGATTCCTTTCAGGAGCAACCGGGTGGTGCGATCGACCCACGCATCGTCGAGTTCGGTGGCGCGGGTGAGCAGGGCTACCAGCGTGATGCCGGCGATGGTCTCGGCCAGTTCGGCGGCGCTCACCTCCGGCCGCACCTCACCGCGCGCCGCGGCGGCCGCGATCCAGTCGGCGAGGCCACCGCCGATGACGCCGGCGAAGCGCTGCAGCAGCGCCGAATGCAGCGTCGGGTCCGCGGTCATCTCGCCGATCAGGCCCGGCAGCGCCGCCCTGGCGGCCGGCGTCGTGAGGAAAGCCATTGTGCGTCGGACCATTTCGCGCAGGTCGTCCGGAGCAGACCCGCTATCGGGGATGGCGGTTCCGGCGCCGATCGGGAACACCGCCTCGTGCACCAGGTGCGCTTTGCTGGGCCAGCGCCGATAAATCGCGGGCTTGCTGGTGCCGGCGCGCTCGGCGATGGCGGAGACCAGGAGGCCGGGGTAACCGGTTTCGGCCAGCAGTTCGACCGTCGCGATCAGCACGGCGGCGTCGATCCGGGGATCACGGGGTCTGCCAAAGTCTACTACCATTACGAAACTCAGAGTAACATAAGTCGCCGTGAACGTTCGCCTTGACGACCTCGCCTTGCCCCGATTCAGTCCCGAGGGCCAACAGATTCTGGACATGATGGCCGCGATGGCCCCCGACTGTCCGTTGGATGCCGACGCGCTGCACGCGCACGCCAGCGCCGACACCGGCCTGCACGATTTCGGGCCCGACGGCTACCGCGAGCGCCTCGATGTCTACCTCGCCGCGCTGCGCGAGATCGACGGCCTGCACGACGCCGGGGTGGTGAACTTCTACGGTCAATTGCTGCAGGTCCTGAAGAACCGGCTGCTACTGACGGACCTGCTGAGTCGGCATCCCGAGATCGACCGCATCGAGCTGCGCTCGCCCGTGGTCATTGCCGGGCTGCCCCGCACGGGCACCACGCACCTGCACAACATGCTGGCAGCGCCGCCGACCTTTCGCACCATGCCGTACTGGGAGAGCAACGAGCCGTTCCCGATGCCGAATGAGGCTGGCGCTGACCCGGATCCGCGCCGGACCCGGATGGACGTCGCCGTCGGGGTGATCAACATGGTGATGCCGCATTTCGCGCTCATGCACGAGATGACCACCGATCACGTCCACGAAGAGATCCAGCTGCTGGCCAACGACGTGTCCACGATGCTGCTGGAGACGCTCGCCGACGTGCCCCGCTGGCGTGACTACTACCAGACCCACGATCAGACGCCGCACTACCAATACTTGGCCACTCAGCTCCGGGCGATGCAGTATCTGCGCGGCGGACGACGCTGGCTGCTCAAATCACCCCAACATCTCGAGCAGGTGCCCGTGCTTAATCGGGTGTTCCCCGACAGCATCGTCGTGTTCACCCACCGCGACCCCGTACCGGTGGCGCTGTCGATGATCGCGATGATCACCTACTCCGCCCGCATGCACCGCTCGCCGGTGCCGGTGGAGCAGATCGCCAAGTCCTGGATCGACCGCCTCGATCAGATGCTCACCGCGCTCATCCGCGACCGCGACACCATCGGAGGAGACCGTTCGATCGACGTCCGGTTCGACGAATTCATGGCCGACGAACTCGGAGTGGCCCAACGGGTATACGCCCTGGCCGGCGAACCGTTCACCGACGAGGTGCGCACGGCCGTCGGCGACTACCTCGCAGGCCACCGGCGCGGGCGACTGGGGAGTGTCGAGACGTCCTACGAGATGTTCGGGCTGGACGAGGGCAGCCTGCGCGAGCGCTTCGCGCCGTATGTCGAGCGGTTTCTGGCCTAAGCCTTTCCGAGCGGCTACTTTCTCAATTCATGGCCACTATGCCCGCGCTGGACGGTGTCGAACACTCCTACGTCGATCTGGGAAACGGCGTGACGATCCACGTCGCGGAGGCCGGGCCGGCGAACGGGCCTGCGGTGATGCTGGTGCACGGCTTCCCGCAGAACTGGTGGGAATGGCACGAGTTGATCGGGCCGCTGGCCGCCGACGGCTACCGGGTGCTGTGTCCGGACCTGCGCGGCTCGGGCTGGAGTTCGGCGCCACGCAGCAGCTACACCAAGGACGAGATGGCCGACGATCTGGCCGGGGTGCTGGATCACTTGGGCGTCACGACGGTCAAGCTGGTGGCCCACGACTGGGGCGGCCCGGTCGCATTCATCATGATGCTGCGTCATCCGGAGAGGGTGACCGGGTTTTTCGGGGTGAATACCGTTGCGCCGTGGGTGAAGCCGGGCCTGGCGACGCTGCGTAATATCTGGCGATTCTGGTATCAGATCCCGATTATGCTGCCCGTCATCGGGCCGCGGGTGATCAGCGATCCCGATTCCCGGTTCGTCCGGATGCTTGGGTCATGGGTCGGTGGTGGTTTCACCCTGCCCGAGGATGACATCCGCATGTACCTCGAGTGCATGCAACAGCCCGGCCACGCCGAAGCGGGCTCACGCTGGTATCGCAGCTTCCAAACCAAAGAGATGCGGAAATGGATGCGCGGCCAATACAACCACGCGCGCGTCAACGTCCCGGTCCGCTGGCTGACGGGCACCAGAGATCCGGTGATCACGCCCGACCTCACCGACGGATATGCCGATCGCATCGACGATTTCGAGGTCGAACTGGTCGACGGCGTCGGCCACTGGATTGTTGACCAGCGGCCCGATCTGGTCCTGGACCGGGTCCGCACATTTCTGCGCCACGAAACTTAAACTGCGGCGGCGGTTTTCGGCGTGTCGTGTGCGTGACGGAAGTGTCGTGGCGCGCCGAGTCGTACGCGCCGGCGTGACGCTAGTCGACGCCGATGGTGACTTCGGTCGACTTGATGAACACGGTCGCCGGCTGCCCGACCTTGAGTCCGAGCTCGATCGCGGCGTCCTTGGTGACCGACGACGTGACGACCTGATCGCCACCGTCGAGCGTCACCTTCACCACGGCCATCACGGCGCCGAGCTCGACCTCGGTGATGGTCCCACTGAGCTGGTTTCGGGTCGAGAGCCGCATCGAAAATCCTCCATGTCAGAACGGGTGGGGACTGCGGTGAGCTTAGTCCCGCCGGATGGGGGCCGGAATGGCTTGCCACACATTCATTTACGGCAGCGGACGGCACCTAATGCCGCGGGCCGAGCAGGGCTACGGACGCATCCACGGCCGGCTCCACGATTTCTCGGACCGGCTTTCCGTCTTCGACCGCAAGTGCGGTCAGCTCCCGCAGGCCGCCCAGCAGGATGACGGCCAACGGCGCGGT
>NZ_LZMB01000295.1 GCF_001673555.1 Mycobacterium sp. 1165178.9
CCAAAATAATTCAAGCCTAATCCACGTTAACCGCTGCACGGGGATCCACACCGACGGGTGGTGTGCTGCCGCGCCTGAAGTTGCGAGTTAGGCCCAGGAGGACCCGACGGCGCTGTCGGTGCTGGCCATGTTGCTGCCCGCGGACTGAACCTTCTGTCCGTGCGCGTTGGCCTGCTCGTAGATGACCTGGAAGTTGCGACCCAACTGGGTGATGAACTCCTGGCATGCCACCGAACCCGCACCGCCCCAGAAGTCGCCGGCAGCAAGCACATCGCGAACGATGGCCTGGTGCTCAGCCTCCAAGTTCGCGGCCTGGGCGCGGATCAAGGCACCGTGGGCGTCTACATCGCCGAACTGGTAGTTAATGCTCATAACGGTGTTCTCCTAATGTCTCGAGATGTTACGCAGCTGCGGTTTTTGGCGCTAGCTGCCGAGGATTTGCTGCGAGGCCTGCTCTTGCTGCTCGTAGTTGTTCGCGTCGCGAATCAGTCCATCGCGCACTCCGTGGAGCATGTTGACGATGTTGCGGAAGGCCTGGTTGACCTGACCCATGGTGTCGTACGAGGTGGCCTGGGCCTGACCGCTCCAGCCCGAGCCGGCGATGTTCATCGATGACGCCCACATCTTGCGGGCCTCGTCCTCAACGGTCTGGGCGTGCACCTCGAAGCGGCCCGCCATCGCCCGCATCTCGTGCGGGTCGGTCATAAAACGTGTTGCCATGGCTGTCTCCTATCGTGAAGGTTCAGTTCGCCGAAGTCTTAACAGTTGTACTTAATGCCGTGGTGGCCGCGCTGTAAATAGATTGCGGCGCCGCGGTTAATTGCTCGCCTCAAACGGGTGACATCTACCCCCTTCTCGCCATATCAGCGGTCCCCTCTCAGACGACGACCTGTTTGGGCATGACGGTCGGCTTGAAGCCGTACCGGGGGCCGGCCCCATAGGCGCCGGCGCCCTTTGCTGCCCCAGCCATGCCGGGCATGCCGGGCATGGCCGCGACCGGCTCTGCCTCGGCCGCCGCCGTCCAACCCGAGCCCGCGAGGGGAGCGGTGGAGGAAGCCAACGACGTCGCCGGCGCGGCCGCAGACCAGCTGGCCGGCACCGACAGGCCACCGACCGCCGAGGCCTCGCCCACGGCGGCCGATGCCCCGGCGCCGGTCACCGACCCCACCATCGTGCCCGGCACCATTCCACCGGCGAGCGGCGTGACAGAGTCGGTCAGCGCGAAGGGGATCGATGGCACGCTGCCCAGGGTGTGCCCGAGTGATACGGCCGTCGGGATGGCGGTGGTAACCCACCATGCAGCCGTGTTGACCGCGCCGTTGATGGCGTTGAAGACGGACGGCGTGCCCAGGAACCCGTCAAGCGACTTTATGAGGTTCAGGCCGGTGGCCGGAACGTCCGGGGTGGTATAGCCGGGGAAGCTGGGGATCGCGTCCGTGATGGGACTGGCGGCCAACGCCTGCACCGTGCCGCCCGTCGAGTCAGCGGCGAGGGCGGTGCTATCCGCCGCCGAAGCCGCCGCCGGGTTGGTGGTCGACGTCAGCGGTGTGACGGGCGTCAGGACCCCGGCCGCCGCGGAGGCGGCCTGGTACGCGGCCATCGCGGTGGCGTCTTGGACCCACATTGCTTCGTACTCGGCTTCCAACGCGGTCACCTGCGGAAGCGTGAAGGGTAGTCCCGCGAGCGCAGCATAGAACGCGGCTCGATTGGCATAGACCAGCGCCGGGTTCACCACGCCCATGTACGCCGCCTCGAAGGCGGCGGCCGAGGCCGTGGCCTGTGCGCTCGTCTGCTCGAGCGTCGCCGCCGTCTCGGTCAGGTACGTGATGATCGGCTGAGCCGCGGCCGCCGCCGCCGCCGACCCACCACCTGTCCAGCTCTCTGTGGTCAGCAATGAGACGATCGACTCCCACTGGGTGGCCGTGGAGCTCACCTCGGCGGCCAGGTTGGCATACGCCGCCGCGGCGGCCATGAGCGGCGCCGCGCCCGGACCGGTGTACACGAGCGTGGAGGTTATCTCCGGCGGCATGGCGGCAAAATCAAAAACCATTTTTATTCTCGCTCCCTCTATCCGTTCGTATTTTGCTTCGCTTAAAACCGCTGCTTAGACGGTCGCCGCTTTCGGCATGACAATCGGCTTGACGCCGTAGCGCGGCGCACCGAAGCCGGCGCTGTTGCGCGCGGCCGCACCCACTCCGGGCATGCCGGGGATGATCGTCCCCGTGCCGGCCTGCGGTGCGGCGGCAGTCCAGCCCACCGTCTCCAGTGGCGCCGCGCTGGTGCCGACGACCGGGGTGGCCGAACCTGCCCAGGTCGGCGGCACCGACAGCTTGCCGACCATGGAGGCCTGGCCCGCTGCGGCCATCGGCGCGCCCAGGCCGGCCATGCCGCCACCGGCCATCGGCGCCATCGGCGCCGTCGAGTCGGCGAGACCCGCGGCGTCCGCGGCCGAACCAGCGGCGTCGGCGGCGGAGGTGTCGAGCAGACCGCCACCGGCCAATCCGAGCAGGGCGGAGCCGGCGGACGACCAGTTACCTCCGCCTATGTTGAGGATGTTGCCGAGGTTGCTTGACAGGCCGAACGGCCCACCGAGTCCGGAGCTGTAGTTGCCGGTACCGCCGAGCAGCCACTGGAGGATATCGAGGGGGTTGGAGCCGGGTGTCGGAGCAGCGGCAGCAAGGTTCGAGGCATTCGAAAGCGTGGCCTGGGCGGCGTTGATGGCTTCGGTGTCCCCGTAGCTGCCGGAGCTGATGCCGAGGGTTTGCGCGTAATTCTGCAGCAGTGTCTGCGCCTCCGCGGCGATCGTTTGGTACTGGGTGCCGTACGCCGAGAAGATTGCCGCCTGCTGGACCGACACCGGGTCGGCGGCGGCGGGAGCGACAACGGTAGTTGCCGCCGCGGCGCCCGCGTTCTGCGCCGCCAGATTGGTGGTGATGCCCGAGAGCAGGCCCTCGGCAGCGAGCATCTCTTCGGTTTGTGTTGTCAGAAAAGCCACGGTTGCTCCTAAAGCTGGAACGAGCCGACCCCCAAGTGCTGGTCGACCTGTGTGTTTGCGTAATGGCCCCTGTGCGTTGGCGTAACACTAACGACCCACGCGTCCACGTTCCCGGCGGAAAGGGCCAGGTTGACGCCCGTTTACGGCTTTTTAACGAAGGAGCCGGCAGTTTTAACACGGCCCTGCCGGATGACATGGCGGTGTCATCTGTCATCTGCCGGAAAACCGCCGTTTAGGCGAGCGGGCGGGGATCTTAGCCGACGCTTACCCCGAACGCATCACGAGATTTTTGGCGTTTTCCAGCGGGACGCGATGTCTTGGATTCAGGTCCGGCGCGCTACATTCGCCGCCGGGCCCCCATAGCCCAATTGGCAGAGGCAGCGGACTTAAAATCCGCCCAGTGTCGGTTCGAGTCCGACTGGGGGCACTGGGCGAATTGCCATCTCAGAGCACATTTCGCCCGTCGCTCAACTGTGCGAGCGGCCGCCGTTTCGGGTGTCCTGACAGCAGCGTGACAGCGGCACGGCTCAGGAACGGCCTGCCATTGGACTGTCGCACCAGTACTTCTGGGTGTCGGCACATATCGGATATGTCCGGCCTGCGGATCAGAAGGCCCGTAGGGCGTCGACGGCGTCCCGCTCCCTGCGGGTGAACGCCCGGATCACCGCCCGGTCACCATGACGGCGGCGGCACATCCCAAGGAGGAGCGCGATTAGGGCATCACTGCTGCCGTCTGTGAGCGCTGGGGCAGGTAAGTCGACGCTGACCGCGAGATCGTCGGCGTGAACAAGCACCTCGACGAGTCGCACGACCAGGAAATCGGCGAGGCGCATGCACCTGCCGATCGGGACGCGCATCAGCCGATCGGGTGTCTGCGCTGGCAACCAGATTCGTAGGCGGTTCAACGCGTCATCGAAGTCCGTTAGGACAGCGGCAGGACCGGGCTGAGCCTGTTCACGGCTGCGAGCGCTCACGGCTTCACGCACCGAGTCCGAGATCACGTCTGTATCCGAGCCCGAGACGTAGTACGTAACCGTGTCGATGGGCTCCGTCTCGGGAACGGGTTTGTTCGGGTGCGCATTGATCGAAGCGAGCGCGTAAACGAGGTGGGCCGTCAAGCCGCCCACGGTCATTTCAGCAAGCGCCGACGGCTCCTCCCAGGCGGCCGCCACTTGCCGAGCGGCGATCAGAGGCCGGACGCTTTCCGCCGCGGCGAGAAAGACATCAATGCTCATGGTGGCGAACCATACGCTGGCCTTGCCAGGACTCCGTGTTAGTGGAAAGCGGTGCACGGTGTGGTCCTAGCTCGATCAAATGCGCGACGTGCAGCGCCGAGAACGGCATCAAGTCTGTTCAGACCAACGCGGGTACTTCCTCTGCCTGGGCGAACCAGCCCAGCCCATGCCGCGCTCGGTCGCGCGAAAAAAGAACACCAAGCGCTGGTCGGCAGTAGGCTTCGCGCATGCCGTTGAAAGACGGTGAGGTTTTCGCCGGCTTTGTTATCCAGCGATTTCTCGGCGCTGGTGGGATGGGCGAGGTTTACCTAGTTCAGCATCCCCGTCTGCCCCGCCTCGACGCGTTGAAAGTCTTACCGGCCGCCCTGACAGCCAACGCGGAGTACCGTCACCGGTTCAACCGCGAAGCCGAGTTGGCGTCGACCTTGTGGCACTCGAACATCGTCGGCATTCATGATCGCGGCGAATTCAACGGCCAACTGTGGATCTCGATGGACTACGTCGATGGCACCGACGCCGACCGGCTGATCAAGGAGAGTTATCCGACGGGCATGCCGTTGCTCGAGGCGCTCGAAATCATCGACGCGGTCGCCGACGCACTAGACGTCGCCCATTACTGCGGCCTTCTGCACCGCGACGTGAAACCGGCCAACATCATGCTGGCAAAGGCGCAGGGGACCCACCGACGGATATTGTTGGCCGACTTCGGTATTGCCCGTCAAGTTGACGAGGTCAGCGGTTTCACCGGCACGAATATGACGGTCGGCTCGGTCGGCTACGCAGCGCCCGAACAGCTGATGGGCGAACCGATCGATGGGCGAAGCGATCAATACGGCTTGGCGGCCACGGCTTTTCGCCTTTTGACCGGCACAATGCCATTTCGAGACTCCAACCCGGCTGTGGTGATCAGCAAGCAACTCACCACGCCCGCTCCGGTGCTCTCCGAGCGCCGCCCTGATCTTGCGAAGCTGGATCGCGTGCTGTCGGCGGCGCTGGCGAAAGACCCCAATCAGCGATACCCGCACTGTCTCGACTTCGCCGAGGCGTTGAGCAGAGCCAGCCGCCGACCGCACACGTATGGGGGCGCCGGCCTCGCCGAAGCCGCCCGGCCGGTGAGCCCGCCGTCGCCCGCGTCTCCGCGTGGGACCCAGCCCGACGTCGAGCCCCGCAACCTTCCGCCGACGGGTTCGGGTGCGCGATCGGCCGTGGCCACACCTATGGCAGCTGCCACCCGGCCGATGAGCGTGCCGTCCGCACCTGGTCCTCCCGGAGTTCCGATCCACGCCACCAGGCGCGTCGGTGTCGCGCCGCCTGCCGTGGGCGTGCCCGAGCCACCCGACGCGACCGACCTTTCCAGCGTTGCGCCGCTTACTGACCAAGCCCGCGATGCGCAAATTAGCGGCGGCGCCGCGGTCGCCCAGATGGTCTCGGCCGACTACGAGACAGAACCGCGTAATGCGAAGGTGATGGTTACCGACGTTCACGAGGAGCAGCCTTCGACTCCGCCGGCGGCACCTTTCGCCGAACGCTGGGGCGAAGCCGTAGAACGGTTCGAGGCGCTGCGGACCTCATATCCGGGTGACGAGCTGGTCGAGACACGGCTGAAAGAGGCACGCCGACAACGAGACACCGACGCCTGGTCGGGCTGGGCGGAGGCTTCGGCCGCTGAGGGTGACTGGGACATCGTGCTGACCGCATTGGGAAATTTGACCGCCCCCCAACAACGCAAAGCTCTGGTGGATGAGATGACGGCGCTGCATCAGGCGGGGCAATGGAATGCCGTCGTGGCCGCCGCACGGGAGCTCGCTCGAATCGACGCGGATGACTGCGACCCGGGCGGCATCGTGTCCGACGCGCGGGCCAAGATGCGCGAAGCCGAACTCGCCCACCGGTATGCGCAGGCGCTCAGCCACCTTGACCAAGAACAGTGGCAGCGAGCCGCGCGCCTGCTAGCTGCGATCGAGCAAGAAGAGCCGGGCTACGGTGACGCCGCCGCGCTGTTCGAGACTGCCCAGCAGAAGCTGGTCGAGACAGCAGAAGTTGCGCAACGAGCTACCCCGCCAGCACGGCCAATACCCCAGACGACGACCCCAGCGGACCCGAGAACTGCTACACCGCCGGATTTCCTGGCCGTTCAAAGACGCTGGCGAACCAGCAGCCGGTTGGTTGCCGCTGTTTCCATGGTGTTCGGCGTGGCCCTCATTGGCGGCCTGATGGTCTTGGCCGTAGTTCAAGGCTCGAAGTCGTCGACATCGACGTCGACCTCGACATCAACGCCCAAGGCAACCACAAAGGCACCTCCGGCATTCGCTCCGGCCTCGGGCCCGAACGAGACGATCGGCGACTACATCAAGAAAAACAACATCCAGGAGACGACGATCACGCACGGCACACCGGGCGCGCCGAAGATCGACATCCCAGTACCCGTGGGCTGGACAGGGATTCCCGAAGGTGTCGACGCCCCGTACGGGGGGATCGTCTTCAATACTCCGACCGACCCCAAGGACCCGCCCAAGATCATCGCGATCGTCGTGAAGTTGACGGGCAATGTCGATACGGACAAGCTGCTGGCCGTCGCACCTGGCGAGGTCAAGAACTTGCCAGGCTATCGGGGCGGCGACGGTCAAAAGAGCACGCTCAGTGGACATCGCGCATACCAAATCGCCGGCTCGTACGCCAAGAACGGCGTCACGCGAATGGTTGCCCAGAAGACGGTGGTCATCCAAAGCAATGGTGGAGCCTACGTGCTGCGGCTCAAAGCCGAGGGTCCGCCGGCCGACGCCGAGGCGTTGAATGATGTAACCGGCGTGATCGACCAGACGACCACGATCACTTGAAACTCGGGGCTTCGGGCCGAGGAAGGCGTGCGCGATGAGGGTGTTCACCAGCTACTCCCGCCACGATGAAGCCGGACCCCCGCAGCTATACCGGACTCTTGGCATTCTCATTTCGGCCGCTGGGTTAATCGCTGCTATTGGAATATCGGTGGCCGTGGGGACGGGAACCGCGCCTCTTGGCACAACTGGGACGAGCGCCGCAGGGTCGGCCAGATTTTCGCTCATTGCGACCGGCTGGTGGACACCGGAGCCGACGGCGCCCCCAGTGGCCGAACCCTCAGTGGCACCTCTCGCGCCGGCACCTCCACCGGCGGCGCCCCAAGTCGTGACACCCCACAGGACGGCACCGCCCGCGGCGGTGCCGCCGCCTCCTCCACCTCAGGAGTTGAAGCTACGGCAGGACCACTCGTCGGCGGCGGCCTATGTGTCGATCACCAATAACAGAGACGAGCGTGCGGTGGGTTGCGTGTACAGATCCGTTGCGGTGGCGGGTACCGCCAGAGCAATCCATTGGAACGACTCCGTTAGTTTCACCGTCGCCGGCTCGCAGGAGACAAAGATCAAATATCGCGGACCCGCGACAGGCTCGACCTTTCACGACACCGTGACGTGCGACAACGGCCTGTCGACCAGTATGGACAACGTTTGGTAAGTGATGTCTTCGCCCGGGCCGATGCGGATCGTCGAGGTCAATCAGGCTGCCGTACTCAAATTCGTTGAAACACAGAGGATGCCAGCGGCCAGGACTCAGGCAACATAGACGGCAGGTCGGGCGGATCCGGAACCGCTCGCGCCGCACTGCTCCGGTTGGCCGCTCTAATCTCCCCGGCCGTTTCCCTTGCCGTGTCCTTTGCCGGGGCCGTGTAACACGGGGCCCGGCGGCTGTTGCGGGGGCGGAGATGGCGGTGGCGCGGCACTATTGACAGGCTCTGGCGCCGGCGTGCTGGTGTTCGCGGGTGGCACGGGTGCGTGCGAGGACGACGCATCAAGCGCGAGAGCCAGCGGCACAAGGATCAGTACCGCCACGACCGCCAGGACGCTCAGCACCTTTCTCCTGCGGCTCGTCGTCGACGAGACCAGTGCAGGGAAGAAAGTGTTCGTGGGCCGGCCGGCAATCGGCGCTTCCAGCAACTTGGTGCGTGGTTGCGGCGGCGCGGCGACCGGCATGGCTGCGGGCGCGATACGACGGTGGTGCAGCCAGGCGCGCATCTCCTCTGCGCTGACGAACCGCTGGCGCGGGTCGTGCGCCATCGCGCGTTCGATCAACATGATCAGGCTGGGATCGACGTCGGGTCGCAGCCCGGCCAGCCGCGGCGGCCGTCCGTGCAGAATGGCACCGGCGAGCGCCGCCATATTCTCCTGTGGGAACGGGCGATGCCCGGCGAGTGCTTCATAGCCCACGACGCCGACCGCATACAGATCATCGGCGACACACGCAGGTGCACCGGCGAGCCGCTCGGGGCTCAGATAGGCAATGGTGCCGAGGATGTGGCCGGTCAGCGTCTTGGTGGCTTCCGGAGTCTTGGCAATTCCGAAGTCTGCAACCTTCATGGTTTCGCCGCCCGCGGCAAGCAGGATGTTTCCGGGCTTGATGTCGCGATGCAGGATGGCGGCGCGGTGTGCCTCGGTCAGGGCGGCCAGGACGTTGTCCAGCATGGCGCGGACCCGCTCCTCCGACAGTGGGCCATGGCGCACCTCGTCAGCCAAAGTCGCGCCGGGCAGGCGCTCCATCACGATGAACGGCCTGCCGTCATGCTCGCCGCTGTCGTAGATCGCGACGATATTCGGATGATTGAGTGCCGCGGCCGCGTGGGCCTCGGCTTCAAATCGATTCCGCATGCCACTCTGGGCGCTCACGGCCTGATCCAGCAGCTTGATCGCAACCGGTCGGCGCAGTCGGGTGTCCCAGCCGTCGCAAACCTCGGCCATGCCACCACGACCCAGCCTGCCGCGCACCTCATAACGGCCGGCGAGCAACACGGGGGTGTCCATTCGCCCTGCTAACTCCATGCCGGTCACATCGTGCCGTCGTTTACCCGAACAACGACGGCTCAAAACGCCCACACCCCCGACCCTGCGCAGAGCAAGAGCGGGGCGCCACCGCCGCACCAAGCGATGCGGTTTGCGGTAACGGGGGATCGGGGTATGCGTAGCGCGCAAGCGTGTGCCGGTGGCGGTCTGGTCGGGAAGAACCCTCGGGCGCTTACAGATCCAATAAACACTCCACATGTGTGGGAAGTCGCCTTATGAATGCTGCGTCTCTAAATCAAGATCTGTACGGATTCGCCATTGAGTTGCGTCAACTGGCCTACAGCATGCCAGGCGGGCACGAAGACCCGTTGGTCCGCCTGAGCGAGCGGATGATCCACTACGCCCAAGAAGAAGCTGGCAACCAGCAGGCGACCGCCCGATAGGGGCGGGGCTCGCCCCTACCTTTTCGGCGGGATACGGGGAATTAGGACGCCGTCGCCGGCCCGGTCACTCAGCGCGCGCAGAAAACTGTCGTCCGCCGCATCCGCGGACGGCTTTCCTGCCGCCGGATGGCAAGCGCAGTAAGTTCGTCGTACCGTTGCGCGACCTGCCATCGCGAAGGAGCAAGCGCCGAAGTGACCGAAGATCCCCGGGGCGACGGCGTCTCTCGTCAATACGACCGGTGGGAATATCCGCCCCCGGTAACCGATCTCGCGGTGTGGACGTCGAACCACTGGGATTGGTTCGACCCCTACTGGGCCCACCGCATGTTGTGGCCCGACAGGGCATACAAAGCGGATTTGGACATCCTCGTTGCGGGATGCGGCACCTTCCAGGCGGCCGTGCTGGCGTACATGAACCGCGGCGCCAAAGTCGTCGCGATCGACGTCAGCCAGTCCGCGCTGGATCACCATCGGCAGCTGAAAGACAAGCACGGCCTGGACAACCTGGAACTGCGCCTGCTTCCGATCGAAGAGGTGTCGCGGCTCTCACGCGACTTCGACCTCATCGTCTCCAGCGGCGTCCTGCATCACATGGCCGACCCGCTGGCCGGGTTGACGGCGCTCGGCCGATGTCTGCGCCGTGATGGGGTGCTGGGCGTCATGCTCTACGCGAAGTACGGTCGGATCGGCGTCGACATGCTCGAATCGGCGTTTCGCGATCTCGGGCTGTCGCAGGACGCCGCGTCGGTGCAACTGGTCGTCCAGGCGATCGCGGCGCTACCGGCCGACCATCCGGTCCGCTCTTACCTGCAGGCTGCGCGCGACCTGATGTCCGAGGGCGCGCTCGTGGACACCTTCTTGCACGCCCGCCAACGCAGCTACACCGTCGACGAATGCCTGGACTTGGTCGACTCGGCCGGCCTGGCGTTCCAGGGCTGGCTGCGCAACACGCCGTATTACCCGCACGACTTCGTGGTGCCGGCGAGCCAGTTCCAGTCGGTCGTCAACCAGCTGCCCGACACCAAACTGTGGTCGGTGATGGAGCGGCTGCAACCGTCGAACGCCACCCACTTCTTCCTCGCCTGCCGCCCCGAACGCCCGAAAGACGGTTACGCGATCGACTTCTCGGCGGCGGCCTGCCTCGAGTACGTCCCGCTGCTGCGCACCGCCTGCCTGCTGTCCGGCGACACGATTCACCTGCCCGGCGCGACGCTGAAGCTCAATCCGGCCCAGTTGCCCTTCGTTCAGCACGTCGACGGCCGTCGCACGATCAAACAGATCATCGACTGCGTGGCGCGGCGGGGCGACGTCAGACCAGAGGACGGGGAGCGCGTGCAGCAATTTGGGCTGACGTTGTTCCGCTCGCTGTGGCGGCTCGACTTCCTCGCGATGGCGCTGAACACGGCGCCGCCCGTACAGGACTCGATATAGGTTGCCTCACAACATTTTTGGCGGACCCGCGAGCATCGCCCACGCTACGCCGGCGTGCGGACCAATACTTTGGGCCATGCCGCCGATGGCACCGCAACCGGCCACTCATACACTGACGCAGCATGGGCATGCTGTTCGGCCTCGCGCCGTGGATCGTGTATTGGGTACTCGTCGGTAACGTTCCGTTCGTCGCGGCCGTGCTGGTCGCGCTGGCGATCGCCGCCGCCAGCCTGGGCGTGGGGGGCGCGGTGGGCAGGAAGTGGCAATTTTTCGATTTTGCTTCCGTCGCAGTGCTTTTGATTCTCGCCGTGCTGGCGTTCGCGCTGAGCGATTCGTTCCTGCAGCGATGGATCCTGCCGTTGAGCAACGCCGGGATCTTCCTGGTAACGGTGATCGGGGTCCTGGTCGGCAAGCCCTTGGTAGCCGAGTTCGCCGCGGCGGAACAAGCTCCGGACGTCGTCAAAACCGAGCTGTTCGGCCGGGTCGTCAAGATCCTCAGTTGGTTGTGGGTCGCGACTTTCGCCGGCATGACGGTTTCCTCGGCGATCCCGTCGGTCGTGGCAAGCCCCGCCGGGCCCTCCGGGACCACCGCCGCGTTGATGCTGGACACGAAGACCCCGCTGTCGTTTCTCTGCTACTGGATCATTCCCTTTGGACTGCTGGGACTCGCGGCGGTGGCATCGCGACTACTGCCCGACCGGTTGCTGGTCGGGATCGACGACGTCGCGCGGGAAACCTCGTTCGTCGCCTACGACGAGGCCACCATCGATGAGCTCTACTTCCTGGCCACCGAACATGCCAACCGTGAGGTCGGGCCCGGCAAGGAGGCCTACGCGGTCAAAGTCGGCGGGATGGGAACTCCGCTGACTGGAGACGAGTCGCGAAAGTCGTGGCCCTCGACCTACAAGGTGCGCGACAAGCGGCGCTGAACCCGCACTGCGGTTGGGCTACGTTGGTTCTCGGCGGAGCGGCCCCGGAGCTGCCGCGGCGCTCCGCATCCGGGTGGCGCGTCAGTGCCCGTCGGAGCGGAGACGAGGAGTCGTGATGAACGCACCCAGCGCAGACGCCATCCGCGCAGAAACCATCACTATCACCGGCCACGGCGGCGACGAGATCGAGGCGTACCAAGCCGTGCCGCTCGCACAGGGCTCACGGGGCGGCGTCGTGTGGATCCACCACATGCCCGGATACGACCGGGAGACCAAGGAGTTCGTCCGCCGGCTGGCCGTCAGCGGCTACAACGCCGTGGCGCCGAACCTCTACTCGCGGGAAGCGCCGGGTGCCGCGCCCGATGACGCGGCTGCCGCGGCGCGGGCCGCGGGTGGGGTGCCCGACGAACGATTGGTCGGCGACGTCGCGGGCGCGGTCGAGCACCTTCGCACGTTGGCCGGCGCCAACGGCAAGTTCGGTGTCATCGGGCACTGCTCGGGCGGACGCCACGCCTACCTGGCGGCCTGCTCGCTGCCCTTCGACGCCGCGGTGGACTGCTACGGCGCGTTCATCGTCGAGGACCCGCCCGAGGGCATGCCCAAGGCCATGAAGCCGATCCTCGACCTGGCCGCCAATCTCAGCTGTCCGCTGCTCGGCCTGTTCGGACTCGACGACCGGTTCCCTGCCCCCGCCGCGGTGGCCACGCTGGACGCCGAGCTCAACAAGCTGAACAAGCCGCACGAGTTCCACTCCTACGAGGACGCGGGTCATTCGTTCTTCTCCGTCGACCGGCCGGCGTACCGGCCGGAGGCCGCGGTGGACGGCTGGCAGCGCATCGACGAGTTCTTCGCCACGTACCTGAAAGGTTAGGCATTGGTCATGTGCACGTATCTCACCGAACATGTCGAGATCGAGGGCAGCGGCAAGGGCGCGACGGGATGGTTCGGCGCCAACCGCGCGACGGTGTACGTCGACCATCCGGTCCATGCGCCCTACGGCCACACCGTCAACATCGACGTAATCAATCCGCAGCTCGGCCCGTCGGCGCGGGTGGCCCTGGAATTGACCGAGGAGAGCGCGCTCGCGCTGGCCGACGCCATCCACAAGGCCATCGGCCACGCACCGGCCGGCCTGGCCTCCAAGGACCAGTAGGCCACGCGATGGCCGCCGAAACCGACTACCCGCAGATGGCCGCCGCGCGGGGCAGGATCGAACCCGTCCCGCGCCGGGTCCGCGGTTACCTCGGCGATGCCCTGGTCTTCGACACCACCGCCGCCCGGTACGTGTGGGAAGTCCCGTATTACCCGCAGTACTACATCCCGCTCGATGACGTCCGTTCGGAGTTCCTGCGCGACGAAAACCATTTCCAGAAGGTGCAATTCGGCCCGTCGCGACTGTACTCCCTGGTGGGCGCCGGTCAGGCCCATGAAGCCGCGGCGCGGGTGTTCGACGCCGACGGCGACGGCCCGCTGGCCGGTACCGTGCGGTTCGAGTGGAATCCGTTGCGCTGGTTCGAAGAAGACGAGCCGATTTACGGTCACCCGCGCAACCCCTATTCACGCGTCGACGCCCTGCGTTCGCACCGGCATGTTCGAGTCGAACTCGACGGAATCACCTTGGCCGACACCAATTCTCCTGTTTTGCTATTCGAAACAGGTTTGCCGACAAGGTATTACATCGATCCGACCGATGTCGACTTCGAGCACCTGGAACCCAGCGCGACGCAGACGTTGTGTCCCTATAAGGGAGTGACGTCAGGGTATTGGTCGGTGCGGGTGGGGCCGCCAGATGAGCAAGATTTGCGCGAGGACCTAGCGTGGACCTATCACTATCCGCTCCCGGCGGTAGGGCAGATCGCCGGTCTCATCGCGTTTTACAACGAGAAACTCGACATCGCCGTCGACGGGGTGAGGTTGGCGCGGCCGCGGACGCAGTTCAGCTAGCGTCGGCGCGGGATCGAGCGGTGTGATCTATCCCTCGTCGGCTGAGAAACCTGAGAATTCCTTACTTCTAGGCCGATAGCGCCCTCACGTGGGCTGTTAGCGGCGCGGGCGAAATCCGCCGGAAGCGCGTTTGCCTGCCTTTAGCTCCGGGTAAGCGACTGCGGTACAGCTTGATTGGAAGTCTGAGCAGAACCTGAGTGCGCGGAGTGACGTAGCTAACGTCGAGCGCTTTTAACTGCGGTGGGGCGATTTTTGGCCAGTAGACTACCGAAAACCAGTCTCGTCAGCGCCTTTCGGTGCTGAAATCCGGTGATTCCGGAAGGCCAGTCCGTCGCATACGTATCGACGGCTTCGCCTCCGCGCCGACAAACACAGCAAAGGCGGTGCCAGCGTGAACGATGTGAACGGCCCTACGGCCGCGCACGGCGATAGAGACGGGCCAGTCTTCGAGCTCGACACCACTTCGGTAGTGCGAGTCCCGTTGCACAACGGTCCGATCAGCGATATCGACATCAGCCCCGACGGGCGCCGGCTGGTCGTCACGAATTACGGCCGCGACACGGTCTCGGTCATCGACGCCCACACGTGTCGTGTCTCGAGCACCGTCACCGAATTGGCCGAACCGTCCGCAATCGCCATGAGCAGTGCGGATTCCAACTATGCCTACGTCAGCACCGCGACCCCCGGCTATGACGCCATCGAAGTCATCGACGTCGTCATGAACTGGCGCATCGCCACCCACCAGCTGGCGAACAGCGTGAGCGACCTGGCGGTTAGCCCGGACGGAAAGTACCTTTACGCCAGCCGCAACGCGGTTCGCGGCGCCGATGTGACGGTGCTGGACACCACCACCGGGGAGCTCGAGGTGATCGAGCTGGCGACCGCCCCCACTACCACCACCGCGTGCTTGCAGACCAGCGCCGACGGACGACGGCTGTATGTCGGCATGAACGCCCCGACCGGCGGCAGTCTGGCCATCATCGAGACCCGGACGCGGTCCGACAACCGCCGGGTGGGCGGCCGGTCGCGCATCGTGGGCGTCGTCGATCTGGGTCTGCCCGTCCGCGACGTGGCGTTGAGCAACGACGGCGGCACCGCATACGTGGCGAGCTGCGATCCGGTCGCGGGCGCGGTGCTCGACTTTGTCGACACCCGGGCCCACAAAATTGTCGGCACTCACAAGGTCCCCGAGATCACCGGTCCCCTCACGCGGATGACGCTCAGTCGCGACGGCGCGCGGGCCTATTTGGTCAGCGACGATCGCATCACGGTGGTGAGCACCCACCGGCAGGATGTCGTCGGCGAGGTCGAGGTTTCCCAGCACCCGTCGTGCGTGGTGGAAAGCCCCGACGGCGGCCACCTCTACGTCGCGGACTACTCCGGTGTGGTCACCGCGGCGCGGATCGCCTCGGCGCCACTGACGCAGACCCATTCGGACGCGAACCACCGGGAGCTGTCGGTCGCCGGCTGGCTGCCCGAGCTCCCCGAGCTCCCCGAGTGGGAGCCCGTCCTGGCCTAGCCTCCGCGGCACCGGGTTCTGGGCCTCGAGTGTGCATCCTTGGCGGGAGATGTCGGCGTGTCGTCGCCCAGTGTTCACACTCGAAGCCCAGGATGCACGCTCAACTAGCGCGCGTTGATTCCGAAAGCGACGCCCGCCGAAAGGGGTCCGCACAATCGGGTGCCGACCTGGTGGGATGCCGACACACGCGCCGATTTCAGGCTTAGGGTAGAGGCGGCCGGCGGCACATGCGGTGCCGCGCCGAGACTAAGGCGGTAGTTCAGTGGATGGCACGATGCAGGACTTTCCGTTGACCATCACCTCGATCATGCGTCACGGCTGCACGGTGCACGGGGAGCGGACCGTTACGACCGCCACCGGGGATGGCTACCGGAGCACGACCTACCGCGAGCTGGGACAACAGGCCGCGCAACTGGCGAATGGCCTGCGCCGGCTCGGCATCATGGGCGATCAGCGGGTGGGCACGTTCATGTGGAACAACGTCGAGCACCTCACCGCATACCTGACATTGCCGTCGATGGGTGCGGTCCTGCATACGCTCAACATCCGGCTGTTCCCCGAACAGATCGCCTTCGTCGCCAATGAAGCCGAAGACCAGGTGGTGCTGGTCGACGCCTCACTGGTCAAAGTGCTCGCACCCGTGCTGGCCGAGATGAAGACCGTGCACACCGTGATCGTGGTCGGCGACGATACCGAGGCCTTGCAGGGGTCGGGCAAGACGGTGCTGCGCTACGCCGACGTCCTCGACGGCGAGTCGACCGAGTTCGACTGGCCGCACATCGACGAGAACTCCGCTGCCGCAATGTGCTACACCAGCGGCACCACCGGCAACCCGAAAGGCGTTGTCTACAGCCACCGTTCGAGCTATCTCCACACGATGGGCGCGTGTACCACCAACGGTATCGGCGTCGGGTCCACCGACAGCGTGCTGCCGGTCGTGCCGATGTTCCACGCCAACGCGTGGGGGCTGCCGTACGCGGCGCTGATGGCCGGCGCCGACTTGGTGTTGCCGGACTGCCACCTCGATCCTGCATCGCTGGTCCGGATGGTCGAGGACTTGAAGCCCACCGTGACCGGCGCGGTGCCGACCATCTGGAACGGCGTCCTGCACCACCTTGAGGACGACCCCGACCACGACATGTCCTCGCTGCGGTTGGTCGTCTGCGGCGGCTCGGCCGTCCCGATATCGCTGATGCGCACCTTCGAGGAAAAACACAACGTACAGATCCGTCAGCTGTGGGGCATGACGGAGACGTCGCCGCTGGCCACCATGGCGTGGCCCCCACCGGGTACCAGTGAGGACCAGCACTGGTCCTACCGCGGGACGCAGGGCCAGCCGGTTTGCGGTGTGGAGATGCGCATCGTCAACGACGACGGACAGGTGCTGCCCAACGACGGCAACGCCGTCGGTGAGGTAGAGGTCCGCGGACCGTGGATCGCCGGCTCGTACTACCTCGGCCGCGACGAGTCGAAGTTCGACTCCGGCTGGCTGCGCACCGGCGACGTGGGCCGCATCGACGAGCGAGGATTCGTCACCCTGACCGACCGCGCCAAGGACGTCATCAAATCCGGTGGGGAATGGATCTCCTCGGTCGAACTGGAGAACCTCTTGATCGGCCACCCGGACGTGATCGAGGCCGCCGTCGTCGGTGTTCCCGACGAGCGCTGGGAGGAACGCCCGCTCGCGGTGATCGTGGCCAAAGACGGCGCGTCGGTCACCGCCGATGATCTGCGAACCTTCCTGGCCGACAAGGTTGTTCGCTGGTGGCTGCCCGAACGGTGGACCTTCATCGACGAGATTCCGCGCACCAGTGTCGGCAAGTTCGACAAGAAAACCATTCGGTCGCGGTACGCCGAAGACGAATACCAGGTGGTCGAGGCGCGCTGAGCTGAAAGGCTTTACACCAGTGGCACATTCGCTCGTCGTCGATCAATCTCTGGTGGCCCCGGTCGCGGTGCAGGACGCTTTTGCCGGGACGCTGCCGATCCCGCTCCCGACGCTCTTTCACCGCTGGTACGGGCCGTTCCCGCCGATCAGTGAAGTGCGCGAGCAGACCGGCGCCTGGGACGCGGCGGGCCAAACCCGCATCGTGCACCTTGCCGGCGGTGCCAGCATGCGCGAGGAACTGACCAGCGTCGACCCGCCGCGGTCGTTCGGCTACCGGCTCTCCGAGATCAGCGGGCCGATGGCGCTGCTGGTCGACCACATCATCGGCGAATGGATGTTCGCCCCGGCCGCGGGCGGCACCGAAATCACCTGGCGCTGGGACATCCGCCCACGCTCGGCGCTCACGGCCCGGGCCCTGCCGGTGCTGGGCAGGATGTGGAAGGGTTACGCGCGCCGGGCGCTGCGCGACCTGTCGGCCTTGCTGACGGGCTGATCCTCGACCGCTAGCGTGGGACGCCATGTGTCGACTCTTTGGCCTACACGCCGGGACGCACGCGTGCACCGCGACGTTCTGGCTACTGGATGCGCCGGACAGCCTGGCCGAACAGAGTAGAAGAAACCCCGACGGCACCGGCCTGGGTGTCTTCGACGAGCACGGCCAACCGCACCTGTACAAGGAGCCGATAGCGGCCTGGCAGGACGCCAAATTCGCGACCGAAGCGCACCGGACGACCGGCACGACCGTCATCGCGCACGTCCGCTACGCGACCACCGGAGCGCTCGACATCCGCAACACCCACCCGTTCATGCAGGACGGGCGGATCTTCGCGCACAACGGCGTCCTCGAGGGATTGGACGTCATCGACGAGCGGCTGCGTGAGGTCGGCACCGACGATCTGGTGTTGGGCGACACCGACTCCGAGCGCGTCTTCGCGTTTATCACCGCCTCGATCCGGGCGCGCGACGGTGACGTCACGGCCGGCCTCGTCGACGCCATGCAATGGCTGGCCGAGCACGCTCCGATCTATGCGGTGAACGTGCTGCTGAGCACCGCCACCGACATGTGGGCGCTGCGATACCCGGAAACCCATCAGCTCTACATTTTGGATCGATCCGACGATGCGGCTTCGCACGATCCCGAATTCGACCTGTGCACCAAGCGGATTCACGCCCGATCGGAGCATCTGTGTGAGCGGCCGTCGGTGGTGTTCGCCACGGAGGTGATGGACGACGAGCCGCGTTGGCGGCTGCTGCCGGCGGGCGAGCTCTTCCATGTCGATGCAGGCCTGCAGATCCACCGCAGCATGATCCTGCCAGACCCGCCCAAGCACCTGCTGCGTCGCGAGGACCTGAGTTCACCGGTGGAGGAGTCCCAGCACGCCCTGCCGAACACCCGGCAGCTGGCCTGATCCGTGCTGGCAGGGTGAACGACGTGACAAGCAAACGCGCCTTGGTGCTGGCCGGTGGCGGGATAGCGGGAATCGCCTGGGAGACAGGTGTTCTGCGTGGCATCGCCGACGAGTCACCGACGGCGGCCCGGCTGTTGGCCGAGTCGGACGTGCTGGTCGGGACATCGGCGGGCTCGGCCGTCGTCGCGCAGTTGAGCAGCGGCCACACCCTGGACGAACTGTTCGACCGCCAAGTGGCCGAGTCCTCGGCCGAGATCGATTCCGGGGTGGATCTCGAGACCATCACCGAACTGTTCCTGACGGCACTGAGTGAGCCGTACGAGGAGACGCTGGACAGAACACGCCAACAGATGCAGCGCATCGGTGCCGTGGCGCTGGCGGCGAAAACCGTTGCCGCGCCGGTGCGCCGGGACGTGATCGCGCGGCGCCTGCCGTCGCACCACTGGCCGGAACGCGACTTGCGGCTCACCGCGATCGACATCGAAACCGGCGAGCTGACCGTGTTCGACCGCGACTGCGGGGTTGACCTGGTCGATGCGGTGGCGGCCAGCTGCGCTGTGCCCGGGGCCTGGCCGCCGGTGACGATCGCGGGCCGCCACTACATGGACGGCGGGATCGCCAGCTCGGTCAACCTCGCGGTGGCCGCCGACTGCGCGACCGCGGTGGTGTTGGTGCCCTCGGGTGTCGATGCTCCGTCGCCATTCAGTGCCGGGCCGGCCGCCGAGGTCTCCGCGTTTCCGGGCGCGGCATTGGCCGTCTTCGCCGACACCGAATCGCTTGCCGCCTTCGGGCCCAACCCGCTGGATCCCGGCTGTCGCATACCGTCCGCCCTGGCCGGACGCGAGCAAGGCCGGCGGGAAGCCGCGTCTATCGCACACTTCCTGGGGCTGTGACAGCGCTTGGCGCACAAACGGTTTGAAGGTGGCTCAGCGCTCGATCGCGGACGGATCATCCTGGTCGCCCTCGACCTCCAGGGCGTCCAGTGCCTCGTCCGCCAGCGCGCGGCCGACGGAAATCACCTCCACCGCCCGGTGGAATTCCAGGGCCCGGCAGGTCGACCGCGGCACCTCGATGTGCAGGTCGGGCGGGTAGACGGCCAGCGTGTGGCGCGCCAGCGCCGCCTGGGCGATGTCGATGGTCCGGTTCATCACTTCGAAGCTGCCCAGTTTCGGCACGTCGGCTCCCCCGACGGGTAGTTCGACGGCGTCATCACCGGCCTCGGGCTGCTCGTCGTCTGGGGTGTCCGACCAGCTGTCCGATTCGCCGGCCGGCCCGCCCAGTCTGCTGAGCACCGCCCGTGCGGTCGGCCGATCGAGCAGCGAGCGGGCGGCGGCAGTGTCAAGGAGCGCGGAGGTGCTGCGCATCATGCGGGTCAACCACTCGACGGTGGCCGCGGGCTCCCGTTGGCGGTTGGTGATCGCCTCGCTGCCGGACAGACTCACCGCGATGGTCAGGTCGGCGTTGACCGCTGCGAGCGGGGCCATCGGCAGCGGGTCCAGGATGCCCCCGTCGGCGAGTAGCCGCCCGTCGACCGCGTGCGGCGCGATCACGCCAGGGATCGCGATGGACGCCCGGATCGCCTCGTCGAGGGGGCCGCGCTGAAACCACACCGATTTGCCCGCCAGCAGGTCGGTCGCCACCGCGGTGTAGGGGATCGGCAGTTCTTCGATGGCGACCGGGCCCAGGATGTCGCGCACCGCGTCCAAAATCTTGCCCGCGCGCATCACACCGGCCGCGCTGATGGACGGGTCCAGCAGCCGCAGGATGGTGCGCTGAGTCAGCGACTTCGCCCAATCCGCGAACTCGTCGAGCCGCCCGGCCGCTTGCAGGCCGCCGACCAGCGCACCCATCGACGAGCCGGAGACGCCGACGATGTCGTAGCCGCGCGCCGTCAAGGCCTCGATCACCCCGATGTGGGCGTAGCCCCGGGCGCCGCCGCTGCCGAGCGCGAGTGCCACCCGGGTCGGTTCTGATCGACGCGGAATTTCGTCGGGCACGCCTCCATTTTGCGCGGAGCAGGCTCCTCGGCGGGCGGTGCGGGCACTTTTTTCAGCCGTGATCGCAATTACGCGGTGACGAAAAATCCCCGGGGCGCGGCGCTACCCGCATTCGTTGTCGGCGGCCGCGCGAGCGGCGACGATCACGGCTGCCTGCCGGGCCGGCGTCAACGTCGACCAGGGGGCGTTCCAGCTGCCCGCGGTGCCCGACGGGGACGCCTGGACCATCGACAGATACGGCTCGAACAGCGACGCGCCGGTCTTGGGCTGCGCGTCCATCCACTCGTGCGCGGCGTGACAGGCCTGGTAGTACTCCTCTTCGGTCGAGTCCGCGGGGACGTCGACCCTGGTCGTCACGCCGGCGGGGGACAACCCGACGGAGCCCGGTGGCGCCGAATTCGGGCCGTGGGGAATGCCGGATTGCCGAGCCGACGGGCCCGAGGGGGCGCCGCTGTGGGCACCGTGCGAGCACGCGGTGACCGTCAGCACCGCGGCCGCGGCGACAGCCGCGGACCATCGCCGGGACCGATCACTGCTGAGGCGCACGGTCTCAATCTATGCAACACTGGCGGCCGTGATGGAGCGCTTCGGATTTTGCGAGTGTTGTCGGCCGTAACACGCCGCCGCTTGTCCCATCCGTTTTTCGCGTGAAAGTTTCCCACCGTGACCTTGCCCCTTGCCGGGCCTGCGCCCGTCGTCACCGCGGCAGCCCCGCGCCCGCGAACCCTCTGCGCCCCGTCCTCAGGTCCGACCCGGCTGCGAGTGCCCGATCTGCTCTACGCCACCGACCAGGCCGCCGACGACGTGCTCAGTGGGCGCTGCGATCACCTGCTACCCGAGGGCGGCATACCCGCGTCGCGGCGCTGGTTCACCCGCATCCACGGTGACGAGGAACTCGACGTCTGGCTGATCAGCTGGGTGCCGGGTCAGCCCACCGAGCTGCACGACCACGGTGGTTCGCTGGGCGCGTTGACCGTCATTTCCGGCTCGCTAAATGAATACCGTTGGGACGGTAGAGCTTTGCGACGCCGGTGGCTCGACGCAGGCGATCAGGCCGGATTTCCGTTGGGCTGGGTGCACGACGTGGTCTGGGCGCCGCGGCCGGTCACGACGCCCGTTTCCCTGCCCGTCGCCGGGGTGGCCAGCGTCGGCGTCGCGCCGGTGCAGCCGACCCTGAGCGTGCATGCCTACTCGCCGCCACTGACCGCCATGTCGTACTACGAGGTCACCGATCGCAAGACGTTGCGGCGCGAACGCACCGAATTGACCGACCAGCCGGAAGGATCGCTATGAGCCGCGTCGACGTCGTCTTGAGATCTGCCCGGCGCCGGTTTCGCCGCCTGCCCGCCGTCGAGGTGCCCGACGCGCTGCGGCGCGGCGCGGTGCTGGTCGACATCCGGCCGCAGGCCCAGCGCTTTCGCGAGGGCGAGGTGCCCGGGGCGCTGGTGATCGAACGCAACGTGCTGGAGTGGCGCTGCGATCCCACGAGCGAGGCCAAGCTGCCCCAGGCCGTGGGCGACGACGTCGAATGGGTGATCCTGTGTTCGGAGGGCTACACGTCCAGCCTCGCGGCGGCCGCGTTGCTGGACATAGGCCTGCACCGCGCCACCGACGTCATCGGCGGTTATCACGCGCTGGCCGGCGCCGGCGTGCTGAGCGAGCTGGCCGGGGGCGCGGTCGATCCGGTGTTCGCGGACACCGGCGGCGCCGCCCGCCGCTGGCTTTAACTCGTGTCGCCGGAGTGCAGTAGCGGACGCAGTTTCGCCGTCTTGTCCGGCGTCCAGCCGGGCGGCGGCAGCACCGCCGCCCATCCGTCGGCGACGTCGGCGACGTAGCGGTGGCCATGCCCGTCGGGTACGTCCACCGCGACGGCCATGTCGGCCGAAACCTGGAGGAAGGTCACGACCGGGATCCAGCGCGTCTGGGGTAGCACGTCGTAGCCGCGCGGTTCGCTCAGCCAGTCGGGCTTGCTGAACAACAGGTCCGGCGTCCACCAGGCGATCGGATCCGAGGCGTGTTGCAGATACACCACCCGCGGGTGCTCCCACGGCGCGTTGGGACGCGTCAAATCCTTTGCGCGAGCGACGAATCGGACAAACCGACCGTCCTGGTAGATCGGTAACCACTCGGGCGATCCGCTGTCGCGCGTCGACGTCAGATCGGTCCAGATGGTGTTTTTGAAGGTCGGTCCGCTGAACAACGCCCCGTCGGTGCGCGCCAGCACGTTGTTCAGGCTCAAAAACGGCGCTTCGCCCCCGAACGACCCCAGGCTCTCGCCGAACACGACGAGTTTGGGCCGCTGGGCCTCGGGCATCTGGCGGATCAGCTTGTCGACGGCCTCGAAAAGCGCCTGACCGGCGTGCCGGGCGTTCTCCTTGTCCACCAGGAACGACAGCCAGCTCGGCAGGAACGAATACTGCATGCTCACGATCGCCGTGTTGCCGTTGTACATGTACTCCAGCGCCGAGGCTTCCGCCTCGTTGATCCAGCCGGTGCCGGTGGTGGTGCCCACCGCGACGACGGCGCGCTGCAGGCCGCCTTCGCGCTGCAGTTCCCGGGCAGCCAGCTCCGCGGCCGCCGTGATGCCCTTTGACGAGTCCAATCCGGCGTAGGCGCGGATCGGCTCGACGGCCGGGGACCCGTTGAACGCGGTCAGATCGGCGACCTTTGGACCACCCTCGATGAAGATGCGCCCTTGGTGGCCAAGGGATTCCCACGACACCAGCGACTGGGGGCCACCGGAGCGCAGCGGGGTCTTCGGCGCAGCGCTATCGGGGCTCATCTCGTCGTTGGCCGAGGCGAAGGTGTCGTTCATGGTGCGCATGGCGAACTTGAGCACGACACCGTTGAGCACGGCGACGGTCATGACCACGAGCGTGACGACCACGATGGTCGCCGAAAGCCGGAACGGAACGAACCGGTCCACCTGACCGACCAGAAAGCGGACCAGCCAGCGGATGAACTGGCCCAGTTCGACCACGGTGAACAGCACCACCAGCGATAAGACTCCCGCCAGCGGGTAGTCATACCACTCCAGATGCGGCACGCCCATCAGGTCGCGCACGTCGTCCTGCCAGACGTGAAACCAGATCGCCATGAGCACCTGGCCCACCACGCCAATCGGGATCAACACCTTCCATGCCCAGGATGGCGGCGGTGGACTGTGATCCTTTTCGCGCATGAAGCGCACCAGCCAGACCGAAAAGACCCCCAGCCCGTAGCCGATGGCGCCGGAGAGCCCGCTGACCAGCCCCTGGAACAGCGGGCCGCGCGGTAGCAGCGATGGTGTCAGCGAGAGCCAGATGAAGATCAGGCCGACCGCGGTGCCGGTGAACGTGTAATGCCGTACCCACCAAGGCCTTTCAGTCCAGGGCAGGGTGGGCGCCGCACGCCCGGCTCGCGGTGCGGGCGCGGGGTGCCGTGCGACGCCCGGCTCTTCCTCCTGGACGCCGGGCGTCGGGGGTTGATCTGCCTCGGTGGGTGTCGCGGAAATCGGCTCGCTCATCCAAGCGTCCTAGCGGTGGGTGAAGTTCGGCGGCCGCTTCTCGACGAAGGCCGCCATCCCTTCGGACTGATCCTCGGTTGCGAAAGTCGAGTGAAACAGCCTGCGCTCGTACAGAAGTCCCTCGGCCAGGGTGGACTCGAACGCGCGGTTGACGGCCTCTTTGGCCATCCTGGACGCCGAGCGCGACATCTGCGAAATGGTGGCCGCGACGGCCTTGGCCTCGGTCAGCAGGTCGTCGGCCGGCACCACTCGCGAGACCAGACCGCTTCGTTCGGCTTCCTCGGCGCCGATGGTCCGGCCGGTCAGGATGAGGTCCATGGCCTTGGCCTTGCCGATGGCGCGGGTCAGCCGCTGTGAGCCGCCCATGCCGGGCAGCACGCCGAGCTTGATCTCGGGCTGCCCGAATTTCGCGGTGTCGGCGGCGATCAGCACGTCGCACATCATGGCGAGCTCGCAGCCGCCGCCCAGCGCGTGCCCGGCCACCGCGGCGATCGTCGGGGTGCGGATTGCGGCGAGCTTGCCCCACGGGGCGAAGAAGTCGGCGCCGAAGGCGTCGGCGAACGTCAGCTCCGCCATCTCCTTGATGTCCGCGCCGGCGGCGAACGCCTTAGCCGAGCCGGTGATGATGATAGCCCCGATGCCGGGGTTGTCATCGAAATCCGCTGCCGCGCGGGTGACTTCGTTCATCACCTGGGTGTTGAGCGCGTTGAGGGCCTTCGGCCGGTTCAGGGTGATGATGCCGACACGTTCTTCGCGCTCGACGAGGATGGTCTCGTAATCTGCGCCTGTCATCTACAACCGCCTCTCTAGAAACTCAAGTCGTCGTCGACCGGGGTGAAATACGCCTCGACGTCGGCCGCGGTGACCGCGGGCAGCTGCGCCGGTGACCACTTCGGACTGCGATCTTTGTCGATCAGCTGGGCGCGGATGCCCTCCACCAGATCGTGCGAGCGCAGCGATGCCGAGGACACCCGGTAGTCCTGCGTCAGAACGTCTTTCAGTGTTTCGAGGTTGGCGGCACGGCGCACCGCCTCCAGGGTCACCGATAGCGCGATCGGGGAGCGGGTGGCGATCAGATCGGCGGCGTCGTTGGCCGGCCCGGCCCCTTCTTTTTGGTGGCCCCGCAGACTGGCGACGATGTCTTCGACGGTGTCGCCGGCAAAGCATTCGTCTATCCACTCGCGTTGCGCGGCAAGCTCACTGGACGGCGGTTCGACGGAGTACTTCTCGAGCGCCTTGTCGACGCCGTCGGTGACCACCGCGCGGCGGAACGACTCGACCTCGCCGTGCGGTACGTAGTGGTCGGCAAAACCCATGGCGATGGCGTCGGCTCCGGAGAACGGCGCCCCGGTCAGCGCGGCGTGCAGGCCCAGCCCGCCGGGGGCCCGGGACAGCAGATAGACGCCGCCGACGTCGGGGATGAAGCCGATGCCGACCTCGGGCATGGCGATCTTCGACGTATCGGTGACCACCCGGGTGTTCGCGTGCGCGCTGACGCCGACCCCGCCGCCCATCACGATGCCGTCCATCAGCGCCACGTACGGCTTGGGGAACTCGGCGATCTGCGCGTTCAGCAGATATTCGTCGCGCCAGAAGCGTCGCGCCTCGACCCCGTCCTTGCGTGCGCTGTGGTAGATCGAGACCACGTCGCCGCCGGCGCACAGTCCGCGTTCCCCGGCGCCGGAGAGCACGACCGCGCGCACCGCGTCGTCGTCTGCCCAGTTGGTGAGGATGGCGGCCAGCGCGTCAACCATCTGCTGATTCAGCGAATTGATGGCCTTGGGCCGGTTGAGCGTGATCAAGCCGACGGTTCCCTCGACTTCGGTCAGAACCTGATCGGATTCGTCGGTCACGTCCTCGCCTCCCATTGCCGGTCCAGCCCCGAGGAAGAAATCTAGATCGTCACGACCGGCGCGGTACCCGCGGGTAAGGGTTATCTTTAACGCGACGACAACGGCGGAGGCTCTATACATCCCTAAAACGCCCAGGTCCGCTGGGAACCAGGGTGCAACGCCGATCGTTGAGATTGTGTTCGCACAGCTCGAAGCCAATTAGAGAGGATCCGACGGTGCGGGAGACAAGCAACCCGGTATTTCGTTCGCTGCCTAAGCAGAGGGGCGGATACGCGCAATTCGGCACTGGCGCGCCCCCGATGCAGGGCTACGGCTATGGGGCCGACCCCTACGCGGCTCCGTATGCGGCTCCGTATCAGGAGGCCAAAGCTTCGCGGCCGCTGACCATCGACGACGTCGTCACCAAGACCGGCATCACGCTGGCCGTGCTGGCGATCTCCGCCGTGGTCTCTTACTTCATCGTCGCCCGCGACGTGGCGCTGGCCATGCCGCTGGCCCTGGTTGGCGGACTGGGCGGCCTGGTCCTGGTGCTGGTGGCCACCTTCGGTCGCAAGCAGGACAACCCGGGTATCGTGCTGAGCTACGCGGTGCTCGAGGGCCTGGTCCTAGGCGCCATCTCGTTCGTCTTCGCGCACTTCTCGGTGTCGAACGCCAACGCCGGGGCGCTGATCGGTGAGGCGGTGCTGGGCACCTTCGGGGTGTTCTTCGGCATGCTCGTCGTCTACAAGACCGGGGCCATCCGCGTGACGCCCAAGTTCACCCGCATGCTGGTCGCCGCGATGTTCGGCGTGCTGGCCCTGATGCTGGGCAACTTCGTGCTGGCAATGTTCCACGTCAACGGTGGCGCCGGCCTGGGGCTGCGCAGCGGCGGTCCGATCGCCATCATCTTCTCGCTGGTGTGCATCGGTATCGCGGCCTTCAGCTTCCTGATCGACTTCGATGCGGCCGACCAGATGGTCCGCGCCGGCGCGCCGGAGAAGGCGGCCTGGGGCATCGCACTGGGCCTGACCGTGACGCTGGTCTGGCTGTACATCGAGATCCTGCGTCTGTTGAGTTATCTGCAGAACGACTAGCTCTGCCACAGAGAAAACCGGCACGCCCGTTGGCGTGCCGGTTTTTTCGTGTCGCGCGTGCGCCTGCGTCGAGTGTGAAGCTATGGCGGGCACACGCGGCGTGTAGCCGCCATAGCTTCACACTCGAGGCAACAAAACGTCAGCTCAGCCGCTCGATCACCATCGCCATGCCCTGGCCGCCGCCGACACACATGGTCTCCAGACCGAACGTCTTGTCGTGGGTCTGCAGGTTGTTGAGCAGCGTGGTGGCGATGCGCGCACCGGTCATGCCGAACGGGTGGCCCAGCGCGATCGCTCCACCGGAGACGTTCAGCTTCTCCTCGTCGATCCCCAGTTCGCGCGCCGAACCCAGCACCTGGACGGCGAACGCCTCGTTGATCTCGAACAGGTCGATATCGCCGACCGACAGCTTGGCGCGCGCCAGCGCCTTCTTGGTCGCCTCGATCGGGCCGAGCCCCATGATCTCCGGGGATAGGCCGCTGACCCCGGTGGACACGATGCGCGCCAGGGGAGTCAAGCCCAGTTCCTTGGCCTTCGTGTCGCTGGTGATCACCACCGCGGCGGCGCCGTCGTTGAGCGGGCACGCGTTGCCCGCGGTCACCGTGCCGTTGGGACGGAACACCGGCTTGAGCTGGCTGATCTTCTCGTACGTGGTGCCGGGACGCGGACCGTCGTCGGTGCTCACCGTGGTGCCGTCGGGCAGGGTCACCGGAGTGATCTCGCGCTCGAAGAACCCGCTCTTGATCGCTTCCTCGGCGCGGTTTTGGCTGCGCACTCCCCAGTGGTCCTGGTCTTCACGGCTGATGCCGGTCAACAACGCAACGTTTTCGGCCGTCTGCCCCATCGCGATGTAGACGTCGGGGATGTTGTCGTCGGCGCGGGGATCGTGCCACTCCTCGGCGCCTTGGGCCGCGGCGGCCGACCGCTCCTGGGCCTCATCGAACAGCGAGTTCTTGGTGTCCGGCCATGAGTCGGCGCTGCCCTTGGCGAAGCGGGACACGGTTTCGACGCCCGCGGAAATGAAGGCGTCGCCCTCACCGGCCTTGATCGCGTGGAAGGCCATCCGTGAGGTCTGCAGCGACGACGAGCAATACCGGTTGACGGTGGTGCCCGGCAGGAAGTCGAAGCCGAGCTCGACGGCGACGACGCGCGCCAGGTTGAAACCGGATTCCCCGCCGGGCTGTCCGCAGCCCAGGATCAGGTCGTCGATCTGGTGCGGGTTCAGCGCGGGCACCTTGTCGAGGGCGGCGCGCACAATCTGGACGGTCAGGTCGTCGGGGCGCATGTTGACCAGCGACCCCTTCATCGCGCGGCCGATCGGCGAGCGAGCAGTTGAGACGATGACGGCTTCAGGCATGGTGGTTCCCTTCAGATCCCTGCAGATCCCACAGATGGGGCTGGCTCGCTTCACCTTCGGGCGGTAGGTCCACCCCGACGGGCGAGAACAAATCTAGTCGCTGCCGACCTCGGGGCACGAGGACGGGGCAGGTCCGGGCGTCGGACGCCGCCACAGCTGCGACATCACGCTGGTGCGGGTGTGCCGCTGCCCGAGCACCGGTGTCGCCGCGGGCACCGCCGGACTCAGTGGCGGCCGCTGGACCTGCTCGCCCAGCGCATCGCAGAGGGCGAGCAGCAGAGCGTCGGCCGCGAGCGCGTAGGCGGGTGCCGAGGGGTGGAAGCCGTCAGCGGAGAACATGACGTCGGGGGTGGCGCGGAATTGCGGCGCCATCAGCTGCGCCAGCGGCACCGGCACACCGCCGGCCGACCGGACCGCCGCGGTCTGGGCACGGGCAAGCTGCAGGCAGCGCTCGTGCGCGATCGACCGCAGCGGCTGCGGGATGGCGCTGATGAATCCGAGGTCCGGGCAGGTGCCGACGATCACCAGGGCGCCGCGGGCGCGCAACTTACGGACGATCAACCCCAGTCGCTGCGCCGACTGGCTGATGCCGTTGAGGGCGGTCACGTCGTTGGCCCCGACCATGATCACCGCGACGTCCGGCGGCGGGCCGGCCACGAACATCGCGTCGACCTGACCGCACACGCCCTTGGAGGTGGCGCCCACGATCGCCTTGGTGCTCAACCGGATTCGCTTCCCGGTCTGCTCGGCCAAACCTCGGGCGATCCTCACCCCGGGCACTTCTTCGGCGCTCATGCACCCGTACCCGGAGGCCGTCGAGTCGCCGAAAATCATCAGGTGCTGGTCGACCGCCATGCCGCGGTGCCACCGTTCCACCGGGCCGCCGCCGCGCACGTACACGCCGTCGGCGCGGGGCGGGATGTCCCATGATTTCGGAATGATCGTGCGCGCGTGGGTGGCCTGGCCGACCAACAGACTCCGTGCCCCCAGGTAGGCGGTTCCTGTTGAGGCCAGCGCGCCTGCTGTGGCCAGAGCGATTGCCGAACGACGTGGCACACGCATGGTCACGCGAACAAGTTTAGTGCGACTTCGCAGTTTGCGCGGGCGGCTGGAATACGAACTGATCACGGTGCGAAGCAAAACTGGTATCAAATCAGCTATTTCATACGTTGTACTAATCATCGCCTGTCAAGCTGAAGACAAGGGGTTGGCTGAGCGCTCTGGCAAACGGCTGAACCAGACGCTTGGGCTCCTCGTCACATGCTGTACCGCACTACAACGGCGTAGGAAGTGTTGAGCATGACCGCACCTAGTAAGGAATCGGGGTTATCGGCAAATACCGTTCGGCCCCATGACGTCCTGCGAGCGCGTCGAGCCCACGCGCGCAAATTCGCGATCAGCGACGGCGCGCCCGTCGAGGTCCTGGAGTCGGGGCCCAGCGTCGCCGCGCGACTGGCGAACCTCACCTCGAAGCTGACGATCCGGCCGATTCTGTCCGTCGGCAGTCATGTCCCCAACCTGCCGTGGCCCTGGGGCCTCATCGATCTCACCGCCCGGGTGCTGATCCCGGCATCGGCCACCGTCCGCGAGACGGTGAAGCTGCCCCACGCGTCGGCACAGCTGGTGCGCGCCCCCGGGGTGCTGCCCGCCGACGGCAGCCGCCGCGTCATCGTCTACCTACACGGCGGTGCCTTCCTGACCTGTGGGGCGAACTCCCACGGCCGGCTCGTCGAAGCTCTCTCCAAGTTCGCCGACTCGCCCATCCTGGTGGTCAATTACCGTCTGCTGCCCAAGAATTCGGTCGGGATGGCCGTCGACGACTGCCATGACGCGTACCAATGGCTGCGGCGCCAGGGATACGAACCGGACCAGATCGTGCTGGCCGGCGACTCCGCGGGCGGCTACCTCGCGCTCACGCTGGCCCAACGCCTGCTGGAGGAGGGCGAGGATCCCGCGGCGCTGGTGGCGATCTCGCCGCTGCTGCAGCTGGCCAAGGAACCCAAGCAGGCCCACCCCAACATCGAGACGGATGCGATGTTCACGGCCGGGGCGTTCGACGCGCTCGCCGAGCTGGTGGCCCGCGCGGCCGAGAAGAACATCGTCAACGGCAAGCCCGAAGAGATCTACGAGCCGCTGGACCACATCAAACCGGGGTTGCCGCGCACGCTTATCCATGTGTCGGGCTCCGAAGTGTTGTTGCACGATGCGCGGCTGGCGGCGAGCAGACTGGCCGAGGTGGGCGTGCCGGCCGAGGTACGGGTATGGCCCGGACAGGTCCACGACTTCCAGCTGGCCGCGCCGATGGTGCCCGAGGCCATGCGCTCGCTGCGGCAGATCGGCGACTATATCCGCGAGGCAACCGAGTAGGCGGGCGCAAGACTCCGCGGAGAGTGGTTGTGCGCCGCGCGAAACCGCCTGAGACGATGAACGCATGCGTATCGCGCAGCACATCAGTGACCTCATCGGCGGCACGCCGCTGGTGCGTCTGAACTCCGTCGTCCCCGACGGCGCCGGCATCGTGGCGGCCAAGGTCGAATATCTCAATCCCGGTGGCAGCTCCAAGGACCGGATCGCGGTCAAGATGATCGACGCCGCCGAAGCCAGCGGGCAACTGCGGCCCGGCGGCACCATCGTCGAACCCACCTCGGGCAACACCGGCGTCGGGCTGGCCCTCGTCGCCCAGCACCGCGGCTACAAGTGCGTGTTCGTCTGCCCCGACAAGGTCAGCGAGGACAAGCGCAACGTGCTGATTGCCTACGGCGCCGAGGTCGTCGTCTGCCCGACCGCCGTGCCGCCCGAGCATCCGGACAGCTACTACAGCGTCTCCGATCGGCTCGTCACCGAGATCGACGGCGCGTGGAAGCCCGACCAGTACGCCAACCCGGAAGGCCCCGCCAGCCACTACGCCACCACCGGCCCGGAGATCTGGGCCGACACCGACGGCAAAGTCACCCACTTCGTCGCCGGCATCGGCACCGGAGGAACGATCACCGGCGCGGGCCGCTACCTCAAAGAGGTGTCCGGCGGCGCCGTGCGCATCATCGGCGCAGACCCCGAGGGCTCGGTGTATTCCGGCGGCACGGGCCGGCCCTACCTGGTGGAGGGCGTCGGCGAGGACTTCTGGCCGCAGGCATACGACGCAGGAGTGCCCGACGAGATCATCGCCGTTTCCGACTCCGACTCCTTCGACATGACCCGGCGGCTGGCCCGCGAGGAGGCGATGCTGGTCGGCGGGTCGTGCGGGATGGCGGTGGTCGCCGCGCTCAAGGTCGCCGAGCAGGCCGGGCCCGACTCGATCGTGGTGGTGTTGCTGCCCGACGGCGGGCGGGGCTACATGTCGAAGATCTTCAACGACGCCTGGATGTCGTCGTACGGGTTTTTGCGCAGCCGCCTCGACGGCTCGACCGACCAGTCCAGGGTCGGGGATGTGCTGCGCCGCAAGTCCGGTGAGCTGCCCGACCTGGTGCACACCCACCCGTCGGAGACGGTGCGCGACGCGATCGGCATCCTGCGCGAGTACGGCGTGTCCCAGATGCCGGTGGTCGGCGCCGAGCCCCCGGTGATGGCGGGGGAGGTGGCCGGCAGCGTCTCCGAACGCGAACTGCTGTCCGCCGTCTTCGAGGGCCGGGCGA
>NZ_LZMB01000296.1 GCF_001673555.1 Mycobacterium sp. 1165178.9
AGGTCCTCGTGTCGCGAGACCAAATACATCCCCAGGTCAGTTTCATAGTGCACCGGGTCCCCGTCACGAAGGGCCCGGTAGTAGGCGAAAGGCTTTTCCTGGATAGCCGGGTCGATAAAGGACACGCCCGCTAGGGATTCCAGTCGCTCTTGGCCAGCCGGGCATCCGGCGGTCGAATTGGTGCCTCGTATCGTCACATTCCTGTCCTTCGACATCACTAGTTGGACAGCGCGGTCGCTTGACTGCGGTATCCCTGGGTCAGCCTGTCCCACGTGCGGGGTCCTAAGCCCCGCTTCCGCAAGTCGGCTTTGATGATGCGTAAAGTCGCCTGAGTCTTGGGTAGGTCGTCGACGAACTCGATGTAGCGCGGAACCATGAAACGCGCCATGCGGGACTCAAGGTCCGCGCACAACTCCTCGGGATCGATGGACGATTCGGAGCGCTTCACCGCGAACAGTAGGATCTCGTCTTCGGCGGTGTCGGCCGGCACTGCCACTGCGGCACATTCGACGATCTCCGAATTGCGCAGCACGTCAGCCTCGACCTCGAAGGAGGAGACATTCTCACCCCGACGCCGGATCACGTCCTTGAGCCGGTCGACGAACATGTAATCACCGTTTGCGGCGCGGACGAGCGCATCTCCCGTATGGAACCAGCCGTTGCGCCACGCGATTGCCGTGGCGCCATCGTTGTTCAGGTAGCCCGCGTTCATCACCCACGGCATGCCGGCACGCACGATGCATTCGCCAGGTGTGCCGTCTGGAACCTCGTAGTCATGCTCATCCACCAGGCGAACCTCGAAACCGGGATACCCTTCACGCAGGCGACCGACCGTGCGTTCGTTCGTCGGGTTCCACCCGGAACAAATCGCGACACCGCCCTCCGTGCTGTTGTAGACGGTGCAGATGCGGGTATTGAATCTCTCGCTGAATTGCCTATAGCAAGCGCCGAGCGGAGCCATGAAGAGATTCTTGAGTGACGTACTGCCCGTCGGGCTTTCGGGGACCCTCAACAACAGATCCGCCATCGAACCGACGAGCATGCCAGTCGTTATTTCGAACTCAGCAACGTCCTGCCAGAACCTGGTGAGCGCAAATCGCGGCCTTACGACAACACGCGCGCCGACCATGGCTGCGTGGTACGGGATCGATTTCGATCCAAAGTGAGCATGGGACGTCGTGCAGTAGAAGATGTCTGAAGTATCGAGATCCTCGAAGGGGAACGTTCCCAGGTTGATCGAGTGCAACTGCGCCCATGGCAATTTGACTGCCTTGGAGGGGCCCGTTGTACCTGATGTGTAGGTGATACAGGCAATGTCGTGCGGCTCGGGCACTCTCATCTGTTCTCGCGCAGCGTTGACATCGGAATCGAGCGCTTCCACCGTGACGACTGGCAGCTTCGCTCCAGGCTCGTGGTGGTATCCACCAGTGTCGAGAACGAGCACTCGGTTGACCGTTGTCAGTTCAGCGGCAACGACCTCGACGAACGGCAGGTACTGCGCAGCAACGACGAGTAAATCGGGCCGACAGTTGTTGATCGCATACGCGAGCATGCGGCCCCGAAACTCGGGATTAGTCGCGGCATCTATAGCGCCGACGCTGGAGACGCCCAGCCATACGCCCAACGATTCGACGCCCGCGTCGAGGATGGTGGCGACAACGTCACCCACCTGTACGTCCAGCGCGCGGAACCGGGCCGCCCAGAGGATCATCTCCTCTTGCAACTGCTCCCAGGTTGCCGATACGCCGTCCACCGTCCGCAGGAACTGCTTGTGGGGCTCTGCGTCGGACATGCGATTCACAATGGCGGGCAGCGTCTCTTGAGAACACAAGTCAGAAGTCCAAGGCATTGCGCGCTCCTGCCATGAATGTCGCGTACTTGTTCGATCGCTTCACGCGTATTTCCAGAAGGCCCGCATCATCGCGATCTTTCCTTCTTGGTCGAACGTGAAGTGATCCACGAGGGGACCGACATGCTGCAGCGCACCTTCGCGAGTCACTACGCCGTGCAGAATGGCAATGGCCTCATTGCCGCACACGATTACCTCGCGCTCAAGCCACAGCTTCATCGGGCTGAGATCCTCGACCATCTTCCAGAAGGTCGTTCGTATGCTCTCAATGCCGCGAAACGTATCCACCCCCACAGGATCTTCCAGGACGGCGTTGTCAGCCCACAGGGCGAGCCAGCCATCTTTATCCTGATCGCTAAGGGTTTGGCAGTGCGCGTTGATCGCCGCGTTTATCGCTTCGGCGTCTGGCATCTCTTCCTCGTTTCCGTCCTTCTTTTGGCACTTCAAAATCGGAACATGTTCTCCGCGCGGAGCTCACACTTTGCTGACCTCGTCATCCCAACCGGTGTCGCGCTCGCGCACGGCGGCGCTTACACCCTTTTCGTGGATCAGACGTAGGTGATGCTCCTTGGCCACTGCGGCCTCAGCGCTGGGAACATATGGGTCTCGGCCGACGTCAACCATCGCTGAAAGTCCCGCCGCTTCGTAGAGACGATGCGTTCCGCGTTTATTCGCCGCCAGATCACCAGCTTCCATGCGTGCGATCTGCTCGGCGAAGCGCAGGGCGGTCTGTTCTTCCTGGCCCAACGCGACGACGCGATTGACGTAGAAGAGTTGTCGGGCCGTTTCCGCATCCATCCAGCCGCCTGTCATCCACAGCTGCTTCATAACTCGGATGGGAAAATGAAAGGGCATCAACGCATAAGGACCGTAGGGCGCTCCGACCCCGACTCGAGATTCCTCCCAGCTGAACCGCGAGTTGTCGGCTGCGATGACGACGTCAGCGGCTAGCAGAAAAGTATTAGCGTGCGGCCCTACGTAACCTTTCGTTGCGACGACTAACCCCTTGGAGAAACGCCAGGGCGGAAGAAGGTCTCCCGTGTGGACCCAGTACTTGTCTTCAATGGTCGCCGGCTCCTGACCGCCTATGGTCTCGGCAGCCACTTGTTGAACATCGTGACCCGATGAGAAGTTTGCGCCCTCAGCAGTGAGCACGACACATCTGACGTCGGCGATGCGATCACAGTCCGCGAGAACTGAGTAGAACTCGTTCTCCATGGTGCTGTTGATCGCGTTCATCTTCTCGGGCCGATTCAGCCGAATCGTCACGATGCGCGCGCGCCGTTCCACCTTGACGCAGGTCATCGCGGCCCAGTGCGCTTCAGGCAATACGTGTTCTCCTATCGGTCTGTGGCCATGCAATTGATGACCTGTCGAACTCAACCACGTGGAAGGCCGAGTACTTTTTGCGCGATGATGTTTCGCTGAATCTCCGAGGTACCTCCGGCGATAGTGGCCGCGATCCCGCGGGTGTAGCGCTCGAATCTGCTGGCGAAATACTCGTCGGGATTCATATGTTGGTATCGCTCAGTTACTGGGTGTCGCAGGCCGTCGATGCCGGCCGTCTTCAATGTCAGTTCAGCAGCCCGCATTTCGGCTTCAGAGCCAAGAAGTTTCAGCACAGAAACGGAGGCGGTGTCGACCTCTCCGCGGGCGGCACGAGCCAATGCCGCCGATCCAATCGCCCGAAGCGCGTGGTAGTCGATAATTGTGGACGCGAACCGATCACGCTCGACTTCTGTGCGGGGACGACAGTCGGCCATGAGGTTGTCTATCCGGTCGGCAAGCATCACCCACATCATCGTGCGCTCATGTCCGAGTGACCCATTGGCAACTGTCCATCCCTGGTTCAACCCTCCGACCAGGTTCTCCGCTGGAACTCGAACATCGGTGAAGAACACCTCATTGAAGTCGAGGTTGTCCTGACTGGCGATATCTGCGAAGGGACGACACACCACGCCTTCGGTACTCGTCGGAATGATCAGAGCCGAAATCCCCTTATGCTTTGGCACATCCGGGTCGGTGCGAACGAAAGTCAGCAGGAAATCGGCATCGTGCGCGCCAGACGTCCATACTTTCTGACCGTTGACTACGAATTCGTCGCCGTCTCGGACGGCGCGCGTTCGCAGGGACGCTAGGTCGGAACCCGCG
>NZ_LZMB01000297.1 GCF_001673555.1 Mycobacterium sp. 1165178.9
GATCCGCCGGGCGCTGTTGGCCCATAAGGTGATCTTCTTCCGTCACCAGCACCACCTCGACGACTCCCAGCAGCTCGCGTTCGCCGAGCTGCTGGGCACGCCCATCGGCCACCCGGCCGCCGGCGCCCTGGCCGCCCGGAACGTCCCGGTGATCACCCCGATCGACTCCGAGTACGGCAAGGCGAACCGCTGGCACACCGACGTGACGTTCGCCGCCAACTATCCGGCGGCGTCGATCCTGCGCGCGGTCAAGCTGCCGACCTATGGCGGTTCGACGCTGTGGGCATCGACCGCGGCGGCCTATCAGCACCTGCCCGAGCCGCTGAAAAGTCTGGTGGAAAACCTCTGGGCGCTACACACCAACCGCTACGACTATGTGGCAGGCGCAGCGGCCTTATCGATGAGCGACGCCCAGCGGTCGTTCCGGCAGGCGTTCGAAAAGCCGGACTTTCGCACCGAGCATCCCGTGGTGCGGGTGCACCCGGAGACCGGTGAACGCACGCTGCTGGCCGGTGATTTCGTGCGCGGCTTCGTCGGCCTGGACGGTCACGAGTCCAGCGTCCTGCTGGAACTGCTGCAGCGGCGAATCACGTTGCCGGAAAACACAATTCGCTGGAACTGGGCGCACGGCGATGTCGCTATCTGGGACAACCGTGCGACCCAGCACCGGGCGATCGACGACTACGACGACCAGCCCCGGCTGATGCACCGCGTCACCCTGATGGGCGACGTGCCCGTCAACGTGCACGGGGAGCGCAGCCGCGTGGTCAGCGGCGCACCGCTGGAGGTGCTGGCGAGCTAACTGGCGTCGGCGGTGGAGCTTATGTGATTGCTCGGCAACCAACGCAGCGCGCCGGGCGCCTCGGCTGGGACGACGGGCGCCTTGGGCGGAATCGGCTCCAGCCGGCGATACGGCTCGCCCTGCACCGGGCGCTCGTCCTTCTCGCCGCTGTTCGGCCACAACGACGCGGCCCGCTCGGCCTGGGCGGTAATTGACAACGAGGGGTTGACGCCCAGGTTCGCCGAGATGGCCGCGCCGTCCACCACGAACAGCGTCGGGTAGCCGTACACCCGGTGATACGGGTCGATCACCCCATGCTCGGCGTTGTCGCCGATCACGGCGCCGCCGAGGAAGTGCGCGGTCAGCGGGATGTTGAACAGCTCTCCCCAGGTGCCACCGGCGACGGCGTCGATTTTGTCGGCGATGCGCCGGGTGACCTGGTTCCCGACCGGAATCCAGCTCGGATTCGGCTCGCCGTGTCCCTGCTTGCTGGTGTACCAGCGGATGCCCAGCTTGCCGCGCTTGGTGTAGGTAGTGATGGAGTTGTCCAGGTGCTGCATGACCAGGGCGATCAGCGTGCGTTCGCTCCACTGACTGACGTTGAGCAGCCGCATCATGCGACGCGGATCGTCACGAGCCTGGTCCCACAGCTGCTTCCAGCGCGGCACATCGCTGCCCTCGGGGCCGGTCCCGTCGGTCATCAGCGTCTGCAGCAGCCCCATCGCGTTGGAGCCC
>NZ_LZMB01000298.1 GCF_001673555.1 Mycobacterium sp. 1165178.9
CAGCGACTTCACGATGCGGTTGCGTCCCGCCGTGATAAGGGCTTCGGTGGTTTCGAACACGGTCACATCGACACCGGCACGAATCGAGACCTCGGCGATGCCGGACCCCATCTGGCCGGCGCCGACAACTCCTACGCGCTGAATCGTTGAGTCACTCACTGATTTCTCTCCGGTGTCGTATCGTCCTGCACCGCAATAGGCCCCGCCCAGGTTCAGCTGGGCGGGGCCTACGCTACTTCATCTCATACTCGACGCCACGAGCGTGTAACCGCCGCGAAAATCCGGCCGAATTCTCGCCGCAGGTGCACGCTCGGCGCACTGGCGGGCCAAAGCCCGCTCGTCCTCAGTGACTCAAGCCCTCGGTTTCACTTCGTCCTCACGGCCAAAGCCCGCTCGTCCTCAGTGACTCAAGCCCTCGGTTTCACTTCGTCCTCACGGCCAAAGCCCGCTCGTCCTCAGTGAAACTGGCCCTCTTCGGTGGAGCCGGTCAACGCGGTTGTCGACGAGGTCGGGTCCACCGTGGTGGCAATCCGGTCGAAGTAGCCGGCGCCCACCTCACGCTGGTGCTTGGTGGCGGTGTAGCCACGCTCCTCGGCGGCGAACTCGCGCTCCTGCAGCTCGACGTAAGCGCTCATCTGGTTGCGGGCGTAGCCGTAGGCCAGATCGAACATCGAGTAGTTCAGGGCGTGGAAACCGGCCAGCGTGATGAACTGGAACTTGAATCCCATTGCCGCGAGCTCCTTTTGGAACTTCGCGATGGTGGAGTCGTCAAGGTGCTTGCGCCAGTTGAACGACGGCGAGCAGTTGTACGCCAGCATCTGGTCGGGGAACTCGGACTTGACGCCCTCGGCGAACTTGGCGGCGAGCTCGAGGTCCGGAGTTCCGGTCTCCATCCAGATCAGGTCGGAGAACGGTGCGTAGGCCTTGGCCCGGGCGATGCAGGGCTCCAGCCCATTGCGGACCCGGTAGAAGCCTTCCTTGGTGCGCTCGCCGGTGATGAACGGCTGGTCGCGCTCGTCGACGTCGGAGGTGATCAGGGTGGCGGCCTCGGCGTCGGTCCGGGCGATGACGACGGTCGGAACGTCGCACACGTCGGCAGCCAGGCGCGCCGAGGTCAGGGTCCGGATGTGCTGCTGGGTCGGGATCAGCACCTTGCCGCCCAGGTGGCCGCACTTCTTCTCCGATGCCAGCTGGTCCTCCCAGTGCGATCCCGCCACACCGGCGGCGATCATGGCCTTCTGCAGCTCGTAGACGTTGAGGGCGCCGCCGAAGCCGGCCTCACCGTCGGCGACGATCGGCGCCAGCCAGTTCTCCACCGAGGTGTCACCCTCGACCTTGGCGATCTCGTCGGCGCGCAGCAGCGCGTTGTTGATCCGGCGAACGACCTGCGGCACCGAGTTGGCCGGGTAGAGGCTCTGGTCGGGGTAGGTGTGGCCGGAAAGGTTGGCGTCGCCGGCGACCTGCCAACCGGACAGGTAGATGGCCTTCAGCCCGGCGCGCACCTGCTGCACGGCCATGTTGCCGGTCAGGGCACCCAGCGCGTTGATGTACTCCAGGTCGTGGAGCTGCTCCCACAGCACCTCCGCGCCGCGGCGGGCCAGGGTGGCCTCCTCGACCACGGTGCCCTGCAGGGCGACGACGTCCTTGGCGGTGTAGGTCCGGGTGACATCCTTCCAACGCGGGTTGGTGTCCCAGTCCTTCTGGATCTGTTCGGCGCTCTTGGGGGTGCCAACGACAGACATCGGGCATGCTCCTTCACGATCTTCACTACTGAGTGCTGGACGCCTCACCGGCGGTAGCTAGCGGCTCAACTTCGCTGGTGTGCTAACTCGAAGATGGCACAGCTCATAGGGGCCGGTCTACCCGTTTCAATTGCCAATTTAAGCAACGGGAACGCCGAGATTTGCGAAGTTTGCGAACTTGCTAACAAACTTAACCGTTTCAGAAGCTACCCGCCAGTAACACTATCGTTGCAGGTCAGAGCGCAATTTAACCGGGACGCTTGTCCTGTTACCGAGCAAAGATCGAAGCGACCGCTTTCGTCTCGTCGCCGACGGCATATGTGAGCGTTGTAACAGCGCGATCGGCCAGCTCGGGACCGAATTGTTCGGTAGATCCGGCGGGGTGGACGTGCGAGATGATCTCGAGCTTGTCGCCCAACGCCACCGGCGCCTCGTGTTCGATGGTGATGCGCAGCGGCGCCCGCAGCAGCTCCGGGTGCGACGCCAGGTAGTCCTCGATCACGCTCCAGTACACGGAGTTGTTCATATGGTCGAACAAATCGATGTCGGTGACCCGGACGGGAAACTCGTGGATCTCGACCGCGTCATCGCGGCTGGCCGGCTTGAGGTAGGCCTTCCACCGCAACCGGTCGACCGTGGTCGTCTTGTGCAGGCCCGCCAGGAAGTCGTCGGCGATGCGCGAGGGCATCTGGGTTTCCCGGTTGATGTTGATCCAGAACGCCTCGGACTCGATCAGGCCACCCTTGCGGCCATCGATGCGGACCCGCATCTCACACCAGCGGTTGGAGGTTCCCGAGCACCATCTACGCAGGCGCAGCATGTCCTGGAACTCGATCGGGCGGACCAGGTCCACCATGGTTCGCCGCACGATCCACAGGGGATGGGTCTCCTCGAAGCCCATCTCACGCAGCTGGTCCTGGCCGATGTCCTGGATGTGGCGGGCGGCGGCGTCCAGCCGCAACCGGCCCGTGCGGTCGATATCGCCCACCCGCAACGGCCACTGGCGATCGAAAACGTCAGGGTGTCCGTCGGGCACCGGCATCATTTGTTTGTCCAGGCTCACGCCGCCGCTCCCCGTTCCTCCTCGTGGTTGCCCCAGGCTAAGACAGAAGGCCTGGTCGAATCATGCCAACGAGGTGCCCCGAATACTAATCCCGACCAGACGGTACCCGGTGCCAAGTCTGCGAATCGAATCTTCGCACGGGCCGGTAACCTCGGAGAAGTGTCCAAGACGTTCGTCGGCTCCCGCGTTCGCCAGCTTCGCAACGAACGCGGGTTTTCCCAAGCCGCGCTGGCTCAGACGCTGGAAATCTCGCCGAGCTACCTCAACCAGATCGAGCACGACGTCCGCCCGCTGACGGTGGCCGTGCTGCTGCGCATCACCGAGGTCTTCGGGGTGGACGCGACCTTCTTCGCCTCGCAGGACGACACCCGGCTGGTGGCCGAGCTGCGCGAGGTCACCATGGACCGTGATCTGGACATCGACGTCGACCCGACCGAGGTCGCCGAGATGGTCAGCGCGCACCCCGGGTTGGCCCGCGCCGTGGTCAATCTGCACCGGCGCTACCGGATCACCACGGCGCAGCTCGCGGCGGCCACCGAGGAGCGGTTCTCCGACGGCAGCGGCAGCGGCTCGATCACCATGCCGCACGAGGAAGTGCGCGACTACTTCTACCAGCGCCAGAACTACCTGCACGAGCTGGACACCGCCGCCGAGGACCTGACCATCAAAATGCGGTTGCATCACGGCGATCTGGCGCGTGAGCTGACCCGCCGGCTCACCGAGGTGCACGGGGTGCACATCAACCGCCGGATCGACCTGGGCGACACCGTGCTGCACCGCTTCGACCCCAAGACCAAAACGCTGGAATTCAGCAACCATTTGTCGTTGGGCCAGCAGGTTTTCAAGATGGCTGCCGAATTGGCCTATCTCGAGTTCGGTGATCTCATCGACACTTTGGTCGAGGAGGGCAAGTTCACCAGCGACGAGTCACACACGCTGGCGCGGCTGGGGTTGGCCAACTACTTCGCCGCGGCCACCGTGCTCCCCTACCGCCAATTTCACGACGTCGCAGAGAATTTCCGCTACGACGTCGAACGGTTGTCGTCGTTCTACTCGATCAGCTACGAGACCATCGCGCACCGGCTTTCGACACTGCAGCGCCCGTCCATGCGCGGCGTGCCGTTCTCCTTCGTCCGGGTCGATCGGGCCGGGAACATGTCAAAGCGGCAGTCCGCCACAGGCTTTCACTTCTCCTCCAGCGGGGGCACCTGCCCCCTGTGGAACGTCTACGAGACGTTCGCCAACCCGGGCAAGATCCTGGTGCAGATCGCGCAGATGCCCGACGGCCGCAACTACATGTGGGTGGCCCGCACCGTGGAACGCCGCGCGGCCCGGTATGGTCAGCCGGGTAAGACCTTCGCGATCGGGTTGGGCTGCGAGCTTCGGCACGCTCACCGACTCGTCTACTCGGAGGGACTCGACGTCTCGGGGGAACCAGGAACAGTGGCCACACCGATCGGCGCGGGCTGCCGGGTCTGCGAACGCGACAATTGCCCGCAGCGCGCCTTCCCAGCGCTCGGGCGCGCACTCGATCTCGACGAGCACCGCAGCACGGTGTCGCCCTACCTGGTGACCCAACCGTGAGTGGCAGCCAGAACAACGCGGTCGACCGTATCCCGTCGGGCCGGTTTCGCGAGTTGGGCCCGATCAACTGGCTGTTCGCGAAGTTGTCCGCGCGCGTGGTCAGGGCACCGGAGATGCATCTGTTCACCACGCTCGGCCAGCGCCAGTTGCTCTATTGGACCTGGCTGTTCTATGGCGCCCGCCTGCTGCGGGGACGGCTGCCGACAATCGACACCGAGTTGGTGATCCTGCGCGTCGGGCATCTACGCTCGTGTGAGTACGAACTGCAGCATCACCGTCGGATCGCGCGCAAAGCGGGTTTGGACGCGGATCTGCAGGCCGCGATATTTGCCTGGCCCGCGAGGCTGGACCCGGTCGAAGCGCGCCTGACAGTGCGCCAGCAGGCGCTGCTGGCGGCGACGGACGAATTCGTCAAAGACCGGACCATTACCGATGCCACGTGGCGGCAGCTGGCGACTCACCTGGATCGGCGGCGGTTGATCGAATTCTGTTTGCTCGCAAGTCATTACGACGGGCTAGCCGCGACCATTTCAGCGCTCGGCATTCCGCTGGACCATCCGAGCCAGCTACAGGTAGACATCGGCGAGGATGGCCAGCGTCAGTATCACGGGAAGTAGCGGCAGCGCGAAGGCGAACGCCGCCCATGCCTGCTTGTCGCGCCGGCGCTGCCGCAGGCCCCACAGCGCGGCGCAGATCGCCAGCACCACCGAGGCAAGCAGCACCAGCGGTCCCCACTGGCCGGCCGTCGCGTTGTCGCCGTTCGAAATGGCCAGTAACCACAGGACATAACCGGTCAGCAGGCCACCGATGGCCCCGGCGATGGCCTGAGGGGTGACGGTGCGAATCATCTCAGAAGTTGATCATGTGTCCGGTCAGGCCGTGGAAGCATTCCTGCAGCGCCTCGGACATGGTCGGGTGGGTGTGCACGTTGCGGGCCAGTTCGGTCGCGGTCAGGTCCCACTTCTGGGCCAGCGTCAGCTCCGGAAGGAGTTCGGAGACGTCGTGCCCGACAAGGTGTCCGCCGAGTAACTCACCGTATTTGGCATCGGCGATCAGCTTGACGAAGCCGCTGGGGTCGCCCACACCGTGCGCCTTGCCGTTCGCGGTGAACGGGAACTTCGCCACCACAACGTCGTGGCCTTCGTCGCGGGCCTGCTCCTCGGTCAGCCCGAAGCTGGCGACGTTGGGCTGGCAGAACGTCGCGCGCGGCATCATCCGGTAATCGCCCAGCGCCAAAGTCTCTGCGCCGGCGATGGTTTCGGCGGCCACCACGCCCTGAGCCTCGGCGACGTGGGCCAGCTGCAGCTTCCCGGTCACATCACCGATGGCATAGATGTGTTCGATGTTGGTGCGCATGTAGTCGGTGATCCCGATGGCCTTGCCGTCGGTCAGCGCGACCCCGGCGGCCTCCAGGCCGAAGCCCTCGACGTTGGGCGCAAAACCGATGGCCTGCAACACCTTCGCGGCCTTGAGTTCCTGTGAGTTACCGTCCTTGCTGACGGCGACCGTCACCTCCGAGCCGTTGTCGGAGATGGACTCGACTTTCGTTGAGGTGAGGATCTTGACGCCCAGCTTCTTGAACTGCCTCTCGACCTCCTTGGACACCTCGGCGTCCTCGTTGGGCAGGGCGCGCGGCAAGAACTCGACGACGGTCACGTCGACGCCGTAGTTCTTCAGCACATAGCCGAACTCCATGCCGATCGCTCCGCAACCCGCGATGATGATCGACTCCGGCAACTCCCGGGACAGGATCAGTTCCTCGTAGGTGACCACGTTGGCCGACAGCGACGTGCCGGGGACCAGGCGGGTGCTGCTACCGGTGGCGATGATGGCGTTGTCGAAGGTGACGGTTTCGGTGCCGCCCTCGTTGAGCTCGACCGAGATCGTATTGGCGTCGGAAAAGCGGCCGTAGCCATGGATTTCGGTGATCTTGTTCTTCTTCATCAGGAAGTGCACGCCGGCGACGCGGCCCTCGGCCACCTTGCGGCTGCGGTCAAACGCGACACCGTAGTCGAATGTCGCCTCGCCACTGATGCCGAACGTCTTGGCCTCTTTGGTGAAGATGTGGGCCAGTTCGGCGTTGCGCAGCAGCGCCTTGGACGGGATGCACCCGACGTTCAAGCAGACTCCACCCCAGTATTTCGGTTCGACGACCGCGGTGGACAGGCCCAGCTGTGCGGCGCGAATGGCTGCGACATATCCGCCGGGACCGGCCCCGAGGACGACGACGTCATAGTGAGAAGGCACGAGCCCACCCTAGTTGGCCACAACCCCTGGGGGCCGCCCGGGCGAGGCCTCAATAAGGAATGAGCCCGACGAGGCAGTGCCCCACCCGCTCGCAGTGGTAATAGCCGTACAGGGGCGCCGAGGCCACCAGCGCCGCGAACGGCCCGGACATCATGGCCACCGCGAGCGCCGAGATCAGCGGCCTGCCCTCGGTCATCGCCAGCATCACAGCGCCAACGATGCACACCACCACGTACACCAGGACCACGAACAGCGCGGGGGTCTTGTCGGCCGAGTGGTACCACCAGTAGAACAGCCCCAGCCCGATCACGGCCGCCGCGGCCCACGCGCCGAGCAGCACCAGCGCCAGCTTCCACCACTTGAGGTAGAGATACCGGCCGGGCACGTTGACCGGTTGCACCGCGCCAACGGGCTCGGCCGACTGCGGCTCGCCGGCGTCCGCCGCGGGTGTCGCCCCGTCGTCTGCCGCGGTTTCGCCGGCGGGCTCCGGTTCGGTTGCAACGGGGTGTGCACCGGTGTCGTCATCGAAATCGGGAACCCACGACTGGGTGCCGGTGTGCTCGGCGTCGTCATCCGAGAAGTCCGGCACGAACGCCTCCGTGCCGGGGCTCGCGGCGTCCTTGTCGTCAGCCACCGGCGGTCACCCGCAACGCGACCAGGACGCCGAACCAGCCCGGCGCCACCGACAGCAGGAAAGCGCCCAGCATGGTGACCCACCGGCGTCCGGAAAACAGGATCATGGTCAGCCCGACCACGCTGAGGATGCCGACCACCGACGCGATCGCGACGCCCGGGCGGACGCTGGCATGGATCGCCACGGTGCACGCCACACCCGCCAAAAGCCCGACCGCACTGCCGATCAGCATTGCGCTGGCCAACAACCAGGGACGCGGAAGCGGGATCACTTTCTCGACTGTACTGCGGACACGGGGCAGGTCGCCGAGGCCGCGTCGGCCACCACCGGACCCCGCGTTGCGGGCCGTTCGCCGCGTTCGTAATCGGCACCGGTGATCACCGTCGCGGCGGCCAGCGACGCCCGCTCTTCCTCGGTGAAGACGCGGCCGCGGGACAAAAACCGCACCCCGTCGGGGGCCTCCAGGCTGAACCCGCCGCCGCGGCCTGGGACCACGTCGATGACCAGTTGGGTGTGCTTGTCGCGATAGTGGGCCGCGTACTGCGGACCCGAGATCCACACCGGCACGCCGTCCGCCCCGACGTCGAGCACGCCGAGCAAGACGTCGCGGTCACCGACGAGGAAGTCCCCGAGCGGGTAGCACATGGGCGACGAGCCATCGCAGCAGCCGCCGGACTGGTGGAACATCACCGGACCGTGGGTTGCCTGCACCCGCGCCAGCACCTCGGCGGCCGGGGCGGTGATGGCCACGCCAGCTGGGGTGGCCATCAGAAGAACCCGAGCGCCTTGTCGGAGTAGGACACCAGCATGTTCTTGGTCTGCTGATAGTGCTCGAGGGCCATCTTGTGGCACTCGCGCCCGAAGCCGGACAGCTTGTAGCCGCCGAACGCCGCATGCGGCGGGTAGACGTGGTAGCAGTTGACCCACACCCGGCCGGCCTGGATGTCGCGCCCGGCGCGGTAGGCGGTGTTGCCGTCGCGGCTCCACACCCCCGCCCCCAGGCCGTAGAGGGTGTCGTTGGCGATCGAGATGGCGTCGTCGTAATCGTCGAACGACGTCACCGTCACCACCGGCCCGAAGATCTCCTCCTGGAAGACCCGCATCTTGTTGTTGCCGCCGAAGATGGTGGGCTGCATATAGAAGCCGCCGGACAGGTCGCCGCCGAGCTCGGCGCGTTCACCGCCGGTGATCACCTTGGCGCCCTCGTCCTTGCCGATCTCGATGTAGGACAACACTTTTTCCAGTTGGTCGTTGGACGCCTGGGAGCCCAGCATGGTCTCGCTGTCCAGCGGATCGCCCTGGCGCACCGCCTTGGTGCGGATCGCGGCCAGCTCGAGGAACTCGTCGTAGATGTCGGCCTGGACCAGGCTGCGGGACGGGCAGGTGCACACCTCGCCCTGGTTGAGGGCGAACATCGTGAAACCCTCCAGCGCCTTGTCCTGATAATCGTCGGCTTTGGCCATCACGTCGGAAAAGAAGATGTTGGGACTCTTGCCGCCGAGTTCCAGGGTGACCGGAATCAGGTTGTGCGAGGCGTACTGCATGATCAGCCGCCCGGTGGTGGTCTCGCCGGTGAAAGCGACCTTGGCGATTCGGTTGCTCGAGGCCAGGGGCTTGCCGGCCTCGGCGCCGAATCCGTTGACGACGTTGACCACCCCGGGCGGCAACAGGTCGCCGATCAACGACATCAGGTAGAGCACCGAAACCGGTGTCTGCTCCGCGGGTTTGAGTACCACCGCGTTGCCGGCCGCCAGCGCGGGCGCCAGTTTCCAGACGCCCATCAGGATGGGGAAGTTCCACGGGATGATCTGCCCGACCACGCCGAGCGGCTCGTGGAAGTGGTAGGCGACGGTGTCGTCGTCGATCTGCGACAGCGAGCCCTCCTGCGCGCGCAACGCCGCGGCGAAGTAGCGGAAGTGGTCGGCGGCCAACGGAATGTCGGCGGCCAGCGCCTCGCGGATCGGCTTGCCGTTGTCCCACACTTCGGCGACCGCCAGCGCGGCGGTGTGCTCGTCGATGCGGTCCGCGATCTTGTTCAGGATCGCCGCCCGCTCGGCCGGGGCCGTCTTGCCCCACGCCGGCGCCGCCGCGTGCGCGGCGTCGAGCGCCTTGTCGATGTCGGCCTCATCGGAGCGGGCGACCTCGCAGAACGTCTGGCCGGTGACCGGAGTCGGGTTCTCGAAGTAACGCCCCTTTGCGGGCGCGACCCACTGTCCGCCGATGAAGTTGTCGTAGCGGGACTCATACGACATCAATGCCCCGGAAGAACCCGGACGTGCGAAAACAGTCATCTGCTCTCACTCCTCGTGCGGCTGTGTAATTCACCTCACACTACCGCCGCGGCCACAATGGTTTCCATGACGCCGCCAGCTCACGCCGCGCCCGAAGACGACCAGGATCCGTACCTGTGGCTGGAGGACGTCACCGGTGACGAGGCGCTGGACTGGGTGCGGGCGCGCAACGGGCCGACGCTGGCGCGCTTTCGCGACGAGAATTTCGAACGGATGCGCACCGAGGCGCTCGAGGTGCTCGACACCGATGCCCGCATCCCCTACGTGGTCCGCCGGGGCGACCATCTCTACAACTTCTGGCGCGATGCGGCCAACCCGCGCGGGCTGTGGCGGCGCACAACGCTGGACAGTTACCGGACCGACGCTCCCGAGTGGGACGTGCTGATCGACGTCGACGAGTTGGGCCGGGCCGACGGCGAGAAATGGGTGTGGGCCGGCGCCGGTGTCATCTACCCCGAATACACGCGTGCGTTGGTCAGCCTGTCCCGCGGCGGCTCGGATGCGTCCATCGTTCGTGAATTCGACATGCTCACAAGGGAATTCGTCGACGGCGGGTTCGAGCTGCCGGAAGCCAAGTCGCAGGTCAGCTGGGCCGACCCGGACACCGTGCTGGTCGGCACCGACTTCGGCGCCGACTCGCTCACCGATTCCGGCTATCCGCGGGTGGTCAAACGGTGGCGCCGCGGCACACCCCTCGCCGAGGCCGAGACCGTCTTCGAGGGCGCGCGTTCCGATGTCAACGTGGGCGCAAGCACCAGCCGGATCCCCGGCTTCGAGCGCACCCTGATCGGCCGGTCGCTCGACTTCTGGAACGAAGAGGTGTACGAGCTGCGCGGCTCGGAGCTCATTCGCATCGACACGCCCACCGACGCCAGCGTCGGCCTGCACCGCGAGTGGCTGTTGATCGAGTTGCGCAGCGACTGGTCATTGGGCGAAGCCACCTACACCGCCGGGTCGCTGCTGGCCGCGAATTACGAGGAATTCCTGGCTGGCACAGCGCAATTGCAGATCGTGTTCGAACCCGATGAGCACACCGCCCTCGACCACTACGCGTGGACCAAGGACCGGCTGCTGATCGTCTCACTGGCCGACGTGGCCAGCCGCGTGGAGATCGTCACGCCGCCATCGCGTGACGACCCGCAACGCCCGGCTCCGCCGCGCTTGCGATCGTCACGGGGCGACTGGCGGCGCGAGGCGGTGGTCGGCCTTCCGGCCGCGACAAACACCGTGGTCGTCTCCTCCGACGACACCGGCGACGAGTTCTTCCTGGATTCCAGCGGATTCGACTCGCCTTCGCGGCTGATGCGGGGTACCGACGACGGGCAACTCGAAGAGATCAAATCTGCCCCGGGCTTCTTCGATGCCGAAAACATCTCGGTGACACAGAACTTCGTGGCATCTCAGGACGGCACTTCGATCCCCTATTTCGTGGTGCGCGGCCCACAGGTTTCCGATGGACCGGCGCCCACCCTGCTCTACGGCTATGGCGGCTTTGAATCGTCGAACACGCCGGGCTACAGCGGCATCTTGGGCCGACTGTGGCTCGCCCGCGGCGGCACGTATGTCCTGGCCAACATCCGCGGCGGCGGCGAGTATGGCCCGGGCTGGCACACCCAGGCGATGCGCGAGGGCCGCCACAAGGTGGCCGAGGACTTCGCGGCCGTGGCAACCGATTTGGTGGAGCGCGGCATCACCACTGTCGAGCAGCTCGGGGCGCAGGGCGGCAGCAATGGGGGCCTGCTGATGGGCATCATGTTGACCAAGTACCCGGAGAGGTTCGGCGCACTGGTGTGCAGCGTGCCTCTGCTGGACATGAAGCGCTACCACCTACTGCTGGCCGGCGCCTCGTGGGTCGCCGAATACGGCGACCCCGACAACCCCGACGATTGGGAGTTCATCTCCGAATATTCGCCCTACCAAAACATTTCGGCCACGCGCAAATATCCGCCGGTGCTGATGACCACGTCCACCCGCGATGACCGCGTGCATCCGGGCCACGCCCGCAAGATGACCGCGGCGCTCGAGGCCGCCGGTCAGCCGGTCTTCTACTACGAGAACATCGAGGGCGGGCACGCGGGCGCGGCGGACAACGAGCAGGTCGCATTCAAGTCGGCGCTGACGTACTCGTTCCTATGGCAGGTGCTGACGGCCGGGGTCTGAGCATCCGCCCGCCCTTAGGATCGTCACCGTGGCCGCGATTGAACGCATCGAGCTCACCCTGCTGGCGACGGGATTGATCGGCATCCTGGCCTCGGCGGCACAGGCCCGCTACCGCTTCATCAAGGACCGGCGCGCCGGTCGGCGGTTCTACTGGGCGACCGCGATCATCGGCATCGTCTGCTTTGCGGCCGGAACCGGCCAGCTGTGGCCGAATGCCATTTTGGTGGCGGCTGTTTTTTCGGCCATCGTCGCCTTCTCCGCGTACCTCACCACGCCGTATTTGAAGATCGGCGGGCGAATCTATGCGTCCTCGCCGGAGAACCGCGAGCCCGACCCCTAAGGACGCCATGCCGACCAGCGACTTCCAGACCCTGCTCTACCGGACGGCCGGCGCGGTCGCCACCATCACGCTGAACCGCCCCGAGCAGCTCAACACGATCGTGCCGCCGATGCCTGACGAGATCGAGGCCGCCATCGGCCTGGCCGAACGCGACCCGGCGATCAAGGTCATCGTGCTGCGCGGTGCGGGCCGGGCCTTCTCCGGCGGCTACGACTTCGGCGGGGGGTTCCAGCACTGGGGCGAGGCCATGATGACCGACGGGAAATGGGATCCCGGTAAGGACTTCGCGATGGTCAGCGCACGCGAGACCGGGCCCACAAGTAAGTTCATGGCCATCTGGCGCGCGTCCAAGCCGGTGATCGCCCAGGTGCACGGGTGGTGCGTGGGCGGGGCCAGCGACTACGCGCTGTGCGCGGACCTCGTGATCGCCAGCGAGGACGCCGTGATCGGCACGCCCTACAGCAGGATGTGGGGGGCGTATCTGACCGGGATGTGGCTGTACCGGCTGAGCCTGGCCAAGGCGAAGTGGCACTCGCTGACCGGCCGGCCGCTGACCGGGGCGCAGGCCGCCGAGATCGAGCTGATCAACGAGGCGGTCCCGTTCGAGCGGCTGGAGGCCCGCGTCGCCGAAGTCGCGGCCGAGCTGGCGCAGATCCCCTTATCGCAGCTGCAGGCGCAGAAGCTGATCGTCAACCAGGCCTACGAGAACATGGGGCTGGCCTCCACCCAGACGCTGGGCGGCATTCTCGACGGCCTGATGCGCAATACCCCCGACGCGTTGGCCTTCATCAACACCGCCCAGTCCGAGGGCGTGCGGGCCGCGATCGAGCGCCGCGACGGCCCGTTCGGCGATTACAGTCAGGCCCCGCCGGAGCTACGGCCCGATCCCAGCCACGTCATCGTCCCTGATGGCGACTGATACTGAGATGCACTAGCGAAATCCTGAGAGTGAGCTGGAAACTATTCCGCCCGGGCCAAGAGGTGTTACCGTAATAGCTATGTCTCGGCTGAGTACTGGCCTGCGTGCAGGCGCTGCGTTCCTTGCTCTGGGTATTACCGCTGCGATCTTCCCGTCGACCGCGGTAGCCGACTCGACGGAGGACTTCCCAATCCCCCGCCGAATGATCAACACCACGTGCGACGCCGAGCAGATTCTGGCGGCTTCCCGGGACACCAGCCCGGTGTACTACCAGCGCTACATGATCGACTTCGACAACCACCCCAACGTCCAGCAGGCGACGATCGACAAGGCGCACTGGTTCTACTCGCTGTCGCCGCAGGACCGCCGGAACTACTCCGAGAACTTCTATGCGCCAGTGTCAGATCCGCTGTGGGTGGCTTGGCCCAACCACATGAAGATCTTCTGGAACAACAAGGGCGTGGTGGCCAAGGCCACCGACATCTGCAACCAGTACCCACCCGGCGACATGTCGGTCTGGGACTGGGCCGAGCCAACTGGTCCACCTGGGTGGCCAGGGCCCCCCAAAGGTCGGGTCGACCCCCAAGGGTAGGTTCAGTAATTCGGTGACGACGCCCGGTACAGATCGTTGTCCGGCGCGTCGTCGCCTTGGGGCCGCATCAGCGCACGAAGCGCCGGCCTAGGTTGGTACCGCCGGAGCGGCTGCTGTTTGCCCGGTCCACGGCGGCCAACGCGATCACCGACATCCAAGGCGACTGCCGCATCGACACTTCTGAGTGCGACGTGTTCCAATCACCCCCGGGGCCGAGTCGCATCCCGTTAAGCCAGCGCGGATCCCGACACTCACGGCCCCGCGATATCAGCGCGGTTGTACCACTCCGCCCACCGGGTGCTCGTCGACGTCGTTAAGGATCAGCTCGCGCACGGCGGGACGCGGTCCGTACGGTCGCAGCATGGTGCTGGCCGGCCGTGGACGCACGTGCTGCGGCCACCAGAACCAGCGCCCGAGCAGGGTGGCCAGCGATGGTGTCATGAACGACCGCACGATCAAGGTGTCGAACAACAAACCCAGCGCGATCGTCGTACCCACCTGGGCCATCACCAGCAGCGGGCTGAACATGAACGTGGCCATGGTGGCGGCGAACACCAGCCCGGCGGAGGTAACCACCGATCCCGAACCGGCCATCGCGCGGATGGTCCCCGTCTTGAGCCCGGCATGAATTTCCTCTTTGAACCGCGATATCAGCAGCAGGTTGTAGTCCGAGCCGACCGCCAGCAGCAGGATGACCGCCATCGCCAGCACCATCCAGTGCAACTTCATGCCCAGGATGTACTGCCATAAGAGCACGGAGAGTCCGAATGAGGCGCCCAGCGACAGCAACACAGTGCCGACGATCACGAAAGCCGCCACCACGCTTCGGGTGATCACCAGCATGATGATGAAAATCAAAGTGGCAGCAGCGATTCCGGCGATCATCAGGTCGATGTTGGAGCCGTCGTGCATGTCCATGTACGTCGCGGCCGTGCCGCCCAGGTAGACCTTGGCGCCCTCCCAGGGGGTGCCTTTGATCGCCTCATGCACGGCCTGCTTGATCGGTTCGATGTGTTTGATGCCTTCAGGAGTCGCCGGGTCGCCTTCATGGGAGATGATCAGCCGGACGGCGTGGCCGTTAGGCGAGATGAACTGTTTGAGACCCCGCGCGAAATCCGGGCTCTTGAACGCCTCCGGCGGTAGGTAGAACGTGTCATCGTTCTTCGCTTTGTCGAAGGCATCGCCTTGGGCGGTGGCGTTGTCGGACTGTGCTCTCGCCTGTTCGTTGAGACCCTGTGTGATCGCATAATTCGACATGATGGTGTCGAGGTTGCGCTGCTGGCTTTCGATCTGCGGTGGTATCAGCGCCACCAGTTTGGGCTGGATCCGATCCAGCTTGTCCAGGTTCGCGCTGAGGTTCACGATGTTCTCGGCCACCTGGTCGATGCCGTCGAGCGCGTTGAAGACCGACCGGAGTGCCCAGCAGACCGGGATGTCGTAACAGTGCTTCTCCCAGTAGAAGTAGCTGCGGATCGGCCGGAGGAAGTCGTCGAAGTCCGCGATGTCATCGCGCAACTTCTCGGTGATCTGCACGGTTTCCTTGGTGAGCCTGGTGGTTTCGTGTGTCGTGTTGCTGAGATCCTGGGTGACCTGCATCTGCTCATGCAGCGTTGCCATCGTCTTGTGCAGCTCGTCCGCCTGCTTGAGCAGGTTTGCCGCCTGCTCGTCCTGATAGTGCTGGGTCTGGATCCGGCCCGCGGCTTGCGCGCCCATCTGAAACCCGAGGGTGCTGTGGTCGAGCGGCGTGCCCAACGGCCGGGTGATGGTCTGCACCCGGCCGATTCCGGGGATGTGGAAGACCGCCTTGGCGACCTTGTCCAGGACGATGAAGTCGGCCGGATTACGCAGGTCGTGATCCGTCTCGATCATCAACAGCTCGGGATTGAGCCGAGCCTGGTCGAAGTGCCGGTCGGCGGCGGCATAGCCGACATTGGCCGGGGTGTCCGCCGGCAGGAAGTGGCGATTGTCGTAGTCCGTCTTGTAACCGGGTAGGGCGAGCAGACCAACCAACGCGACCGCGACGGTCACCGCGAGAACCGGTGCGGGCCAGCGGACGACCGCGGTGCCGATGCGACGCCAACCCCGGGTTTGCAGCATGCGCTTCGGATCCATGAGCTTGAAGAACGAAGCCACCGTGAGAATCGCCGGACCCAGCGTCAAAGCCGCCAACACCGCGACCAGCATGCCGACCGCACACGGCACCCCCAGCGACTGGAAGTACGGCAGCCGGCAGAAGCTCAGGCAGTACATCGCGCCGGCGATGGTCAGGCCCGATCCCAGCACGACATGCGCGGTGCTGTGAAACATGGTGTAGAACGCTTCTTCGCGGGTCTCGCCCAGACCGCGGGCCTCTTGATAGCGGCCGACCACAAAGATCGCGTAGTCCGTTCCGGCGGCGATCGCCATCAGCACCAGCATGTTATTGGCGAAGGTGGAAAGCCCCATGATCCCGTAATTGCCCAGCGTCGCGACGACGCCACGGGCGGCGGCCAGCTCGATGAACACCATCGCCAGCATGATCAGCATGGTCACCACCGACCGGTAGACGAACAGCAGCATCACCACGATCACCAGGAAGGTGACAAGAGTGACGACCGCGACGCCCTTCTGCCCCGAGTGTGACTGGTCGGCGAACAGCGGACCCGCGCCGGTGACGTATGCCTTGATTCCCGGCGGCGCGGGCACCGAGTCCACGATCTTGCGGACGGCCTCGGCAGACTCGTTCGCCAGCCCGCTGCCCATGTTGCCGGCGAGGTAAACCTGGACGTAGGCGGCCTTTTGATCGTGGCTCTGAGAACCCGCCGCCGTCAGCGGATCACTCCAGAAATCCTGGACGTGCTGGACGTGCTGCTTGTCTTGCTCGACGCGCCTGACGATCTCGTCGTAATAGCGGTGCGCTTCGGCCCCGAGTGGCTTATCGCCCTCCAGCAAGATCATGGCCGAGTTGTCGGAGTTGAACTCTTTGAATGTCGATCCCACCCGCATCATCGACTGGAAAGATGCCGCGTCAGTCGGACTCATCGACACCGAGTGGGTTTTGGCGACGACCTCCAGCTGCGGGGCCACTGTGTTGGTGAGGAACACGATGCCCAACCACACCAGGACGATCGGCAGGGCCAGCCGATGGATCATCCGCGGCAGGAACGGCGGGATCAGCGGCTGGTCGACGCGCGGCGGAGCCTCGCCCGGCCCGCTCATGCCGACTTGTCCAGGCAATAGACGAAGGCGTTCACGGTTTGGTTGGGATCTGAGCGGTTCGGAGTCTTGATGACGTCACCGCTCCCGTCGTGCTTGTTGACCACGAATTGGCACGCGATCCAGCTGCCGTCTCCTTGCGCCACCAGGTTCGCCGGGATGCCGGGCTTCGTTGAACTCAATACTTTGCTCCAGGGCAAGGGCACGTTGAGGGCCTGCTGTGGGTGGGAGTTTTCGTCGAGGTAGTTGATGGTCGCCGTGCTGCCCGGTGGGCCCCAAACCTGGAGCGTGATCGTCTTGGCGTTGAACTCGTCGAGGACCTCGCCCGAGGTGCCCCCACCGAACGAACCCTTGTGAACGCCGAAGACGCCGTGCAATCGGTACACCACGAATCCCGAGAGGGCGACGACAGCCGCGATCGTGAGCACCAGCCAGAAACGCCCCAGAAACCCCTTTTTCTTGGCGCGCTGCGGGGCGACCTTGTCGCCCTCGCTGCCGGCGGAGCCCTGCATCTTTAGCGGCTCGGTCGTTGGCTCAGCCGTACTCATGGACGCTTCACGTCCTTCACGACGTGTGTCTTCACCGGTTGCAGTTTGCCAAGCCACAGCGCTCTCCGGCCTCCTTCCTGAGTTCATGAGGATTCCGCGATCAGCCCGACGCACGTGGCCGTCAGCAGGCGGGTAAGGGCGGACGCGAAGTCCAGATTCCATTCGGGCGGAACCACTTCGGGCTCCTCGGCGTAGATGTCGGTGAGGTGCTCCGGCGGGTTCGCGACTTGCCAGAGCGTCGCGGCCAGCGAGTACGCGGCCAGCAAGATGTCCAGCGAGCCCGATCGCCCGAGTTCGGGCAGCGCGCTGCCGATCGCATCGGCCAGCGACAACGTGGCCGCGGTGCTGATCCGCCTGACCTCGATGACCCGCTCCGCGTCCACCTCGTGTTCCAGGTGCAGGTGCAGGTTGGCCAGCAGGTCGCAGAACAACGGGTCTTCGGCCAAGGCTTCGGCCAGGGTCTCGGCGATGCGTGAGGGCGACTTCGCGCCGGGCTCGGCAAGCTTCTCCGATACCGTAGTCGACCACCGCACCCAGCCCTCAGCAGACAGATGCAGCAGAACTTCCTTGTGCGAAGTGAAGTAGCGGCGCACCGCCGAGTAGTGAATTCCGGCGCGGCTGGCCACCGCGGTCAGGGTGACCGACGCGACGCCCGTTTCCATCGCCAGCGAGCGCGCGGCTTCCACGAGGGCCTCCGCACGTTGGCGCTTCTTTTCCTCAGTGCGGGCGCGCTGGAATGTTAGTTGCGCCACCGGCCGAGCGTAACGCACATTGTGTGAGTTGCATAACGCACGTCACGTGATTTGTCGGGACCACATGTGTTCGTCGGAGTAGGTAAAGGTGTAACCATGCTCATCACCCGGCACCCATCGAGCCCCTGGGAGTAGCCCCGTGCAGACCATCGCCCTGATCGGATTTCTCGGCGGGCTGATCACCGGCATCTCGCCGTGCATCCTGCCGGTGCTCCCGGTGATTCTGTTCTCCGGCATGGACAGCACCCGGGCCGGCACGCCCGCTGTGCGATCCGCGGCGCGGCCATACCTGGTGATCGCCGGCCTGGTGTGCAGCTTCAGCCTCGCCACGCTGATCGGCTCCGCGCTGCTGACGGCGCTGCACCTGCCGCAGGACGCGATCCGCTGGGCCGCACTGGTGGTGTTGGTCTTGATCGGCCTGGGCCTGATCTTCCCGCCGGTGCAGCACCTGATCGAGCGGCCCTTCGCCTACCTGCCGCAGCGTCAAATCGGCTCGGGGACAAACGGTTTCGGCCTGGGATTGACGTTGGGCGCTCTCTATGTGCCGTGCGCGGGCCCGGTGCTGGCCGCGATCGTGGTGGCCGGCGGGACGTCGTCGATCGGGCTCGGCACGCTCGTGTTGACGGCGACGTTCGCCGTCGGCAACGCGTTGCCGTTACTGGCCTTCGCACTGGCCGGGCGGCGCGTCGCCGAACGCGTGGCCGCGTTCCGCCGCCGGCAGCGCGTGATTCAGATCGCAGGCGGGATCGCGATGATCGTGCTGGCCGTCGCGCTGGTGTTCAATTTGCCCGCGACGCTGCAGCGCTCCGTCCCCGACTACACGACTGCGATGCAGAACAAGCTGGGGGCCAACGACATCGAACGCAGCCTGGCCCCGGCCGCCGTGCAACAACCGAACCACGGCGGCGGGCTACAGCTGAGCCGGCCCGGCAGCACCAGCAACGGCGCACTGAGCGATTGCGCCGGGGTCTCCGCTGGTCTGCAACAGTGCGGACCGGCTCCCGCCCTCACCGGCATCACCGGGTGGCTCAACACCGCGGACGGCAAGCCGCTGGATCCCGCGGCGGTGCACGGCAAGGTGATCCTGATCGACTTCTGGGCCTACTCGTGCATCAACTGCCAGCGCGCCATCCCGCACGTAATCGATTGGTACAACCGGTATCGCGACAGCGGGTTTCTCGTGATCGGGGTGCACACGCCGGAGTACGCCTTCGAACGGGTGCCCGCCAATGTGGCGAGCGGCGCCGCCGATCTGCACATCACCTATCCCATCGCACTGGACAACGACTACGCGACGTGGAACAACTTTCAGAACCTGTATTGGCCGGCCGAGTACCTGATCGACACGAATGGGCAAGTGCGGCACAGCAAGTTCGGCGAGGGCGACTACGACGACACCGAGAGGCTGATCCGCAAGTTGCTTCTCGATGCCCATCCCGGCGTCGCGCTGCCCGCGCCGACGAACTCGGTCGACATGACTCCGCAGACCAGGCTCACGCCGGAGACGTATCTAGGTGTCGGCAAGTCTCAAAACTACGGCGGCGCCGGCGATTACAAAGCCGGCGCCACCACGCTGGGCTTCCCGCCGCACCTGGGCGACGACAAGTTCGCCCTGGGTGGCCGCTGGAACCTCGACGACCAGGGGGCCACGGCGGACGGCGACGACTCCGTCGTCCGGCTGAACTACACCGCGAAGGATGTCTACGCCGTCGTCGGCGGCAGCGGCTTCATCGCCGTGACCCGGGACGGCAAGACCACCACCACCGCGATCGGCGGAGCGCCCACGTTGCACCGGATCGTCGCCGACAACTCCGCGCACCGAGATCAGCTGGACATGCGAGTCAGCAAGGGCCTGCAGGTGTTCTCGTTCACCTTCGGCTAGCCGGTGGACTCACGACTTCTTGACGAGACTGCCCAGCACCGCGACGATCACGCCGAATGCGACCGCGGCGGCGCCGGCGAGCAGCGTGGCGTTGAGCCACTGGTGCAGATCTGCTTCGGCGTGTTCGATCATCGCCTCGGCGACTTGGCGGACGTTGCCGGTGGTGCGATTGAGCGCATCGTTGACATAGCGGCCGGCGACCTCGATGCCCGCCCAGCCGCCCGCACCGACGAGCAGCGCCGAGACGCCCAGGCTGCTCAGCGCCTTGCCGCGGCGGCGCGCGGCCGCCACCGTGAGCAGCGCGCAGACGCCGCACAGCGCCGCCGCACCCATACTCATCCATGGACCCCAGCTGGACGCCCGGCTCAGCCGCCCCTGCCGCATCGAATGCGGTATCGAAACAGTCAGCGGGACACTGAGTTTCGCGGGGACCACCACGTTGTGGCGGGCGAGCAGCGGCTTGATCGAGGCGTCGTTGAGCATCGGCGCCACGTCGACCGCCCACTGATTGCCGTTCTCGTCGGTCCCTGGGTCGCCGAACAACCAGCGGTGCGCCGCCCGATTCGCCTGGGCGAACAGCGGCGGAAACGCCGGGCCGGCGGTAAAAGCACGGGCGGCGTCGTGCACCTCGGAACCGTCGACGTCAGATCGGCCCCCGCCATGCTCGGCGATGAGAGTCATTGCCCGGCTGCTTAATTCGGACGCCATGGCGGACTGCAGGGCGGGATCCGTCGCCGCGCGCTGCGCCAGGGCCACGTAGCCGTCGGCGTCAACGACATTCAGCTGCGTCCACGCCGCGGGGATCGCCACCGCCAGCGCGAGCGTGGTGATGACCCACAACAGCACGGTCGCCGCGAAACGCACGCCTGCGAATCTACTGAATGCCCCGCACGTACGCGGCCTGCCCGAGGTGCTGGGCGCAATCATCGATGATGCTCACCAATCGGGCGCTGGCCGTCACCGGCGGATCCCAGTTGGTGTCCACGACGCGGGCCAGTTCGTCGGCGGTGACTCCGGCGACGTATTCGAGGGTGAGCTTGTGCACCGCGTGGTAGTAGCCCGATAGCAGATCGACGGGCGCGGTCACCCTGGCCACCTCGTCGGGCCCGTGTCCGTACCCGGTGTCATCGCGCGGCAGGTCCAGAGCGAACCGGTCCACCCAGCCGTCGCGGAACCACACTTGCTCGACGCCGGCGACGTCGGCCAGCTGAACGTCCTGCACCCGGGCACTGTGCCAGAGCAGCCACGCGATGCTGTTGGCGTTCGGGGTCGGCTGGTAGCCGGACTCCCCGTCGGTCAACCCCTCGGTGATCTGGTCGACGTGCTCGATCAACCGCGTGAAAGCGTCGCGCAGGAGCTCTTGCAAGACGGCGGCGTCGTCGGTGCTGGCCATACTCGCGACACTACGGGAGGGTGCCGTGGCAGACCGCTTCGACGTTGTTGCCGTCGGGGTCGCGCACGAACGCCCCGAAGTAGCCGGGGTGGTATTCCGGCCAGAGCCGCGGCGCATGCAGTGGTTCGGCGCCCAACTCGACGGCGGCCTCATAGAAGGCGCGCACCGCGTCCTCGTCGGGCGCCTCGAAGGCCAGGTGCACTTCCCGATTGGGCCCCGCCGACGCGCCCGAGATCCAGAATGTCGGCTGGCCCGCCCGCCCGTATCCGATCGCGCGACCCACGTCCAGCTGCCGGGAGAAACCCAGCGTTCCCAGCACAGCGTCGTAAAACCGCTGAGATTCGCCGTAGTCGGCGCAGTTGATTCCCACATGGTCGATCACGGAGAAGATCCTGGCACGACCCACCGCAACGGTCGTAGATTGTTTGAATGACTCACGACCTCGTCATCCGCAACGGCACCATCGTCGACGGGCTGGGGGGTGAGCCGTACGTCGGTGACGTGGCGGTGAAAGGCGACGTCATCGAGGCGGTCGGCGCGATAAATGGGGCGACCGCCACGCGGGAGATCGACGCAACCGGGCTGCTGGTCACCCCGGGCTTCGTCGACCTGCACACCCACTACGACGGCCAGTCCATCTGGTCGGAGCGCCTGACCCCGTCGTCGGCGCACGGGGTGACGACGGTGGTGATGGGCAACTGCGGGGTCGGCTTCGCGCCGTGCCGCCAGTCCGACCACGACGTGCTCGTCGACGTGATGGCGGGCGTGGAGGACATCCCCGGTGTCGTCATGACCGACGGGCTGCCGTGGACGTGGGAAACGTTCCCTGAGTACATGGACGCGCTCGAGTCGGGCAGGCGCGACATCGACGTGGCCGCGTATCTGCCGCACTCACCGCTGCGGGTGTACGTGATGGGCCAGCGCGGCGCCGACCGCGAGCCGGCCACCGAGAAAGACCTGGCCAAGATGCGGGAGCTGGCCAAGGAGGCGATCGAGGTCGGCGCGCTGGGCTTCGCGTCGTCGCGGCTGACCATTCACAAGACCGAAAGCGGTTCGCCCATACCGAGTTACGAGGCCGCCCGCGAGGAGATCGAGGAGATCGCCCGAGGCGTCGTGGACGGCGGCGGCGGGCTGCTGCAGTTCGTTCCCGACATCCCGTCGGGCGGCTACCAGCCCGTGCTGCAGACGGTGTTCGACGTCGCCGAGGACGTCGGGTTGCCGGTCACCTTCACCCTCGTCGTCGCCAACGCCGGCGACCCGACCTGGCCGGACGCCATCACGATGATCGAGAAGGCCAATGCGGCCGGCGGCGACGTCACCGCGCAGCTGCTGCCGCGGCCGATCGGTTTGATCATCGGGTTGCAGCTGTCCGCCAACCCCTTCGTGCTCTACCCCAGCTACCGCGAGATCGCGCACCTGCCGCTGGCCGAGCGGGTGGCCGAGATGCGCAAGCCGGAGGTCCGGGCCCGCATCCTGGCCGACAAGCCCGGACAGGGTCACCCGATTCTGTTCGTGACGCAGATGTGGGACTGGATCTTTCCGTTGGGCGACACCCCCGATTACGAGCCCGACCCGTCGACCAGCATCGCGGCCCGCGCCCGCGCCCGCGGCGTGGAGCCGATGGAGGAGGCCTACGACCGGCTACTCGACGACGAGGGCCAAGCCATGTTGCTGGTTGCGACCAGCAACCTGCAGAACAACTCGCTGGACACCGTCGGAGAGCTGCTGCACCGCGACGACGTGGTGCTCGGTCTCGGCGACGGGGGCGCGCACTACGGAATGATCTGCGATGCCAGCTACTCGACCTATTTCCTGACGCATTGGGCGCGGGACCGCAAGGCCGGACGGTTCAGCGTGTCCGAGGCGGTTCGCGAGCTCACCTCGGTGCCGGCCCGCATCGCCGGGCTGGGTGATCGCGGCCGGATCGCGGTCGGCTACAAGGCCGACCTCAACGTCATCGACCATGCCGCACTGCGGCTGCACAAGCCGATGATCAGCTACGACCTGCCAGCCGGGGGACGGCGCCTGGACCAGACCGCCGACGGATACGTCGCCACGATTGTGGCCGGTGAAGTGATTGCCGAGAACGGCGTCCCCACCGACGCCCGTCCGGGCAGGTTGGTGCGAGGCCGCCGGCCCATCCCCGCAGCCTCGCGATAACACCACCAAAAGCGGCATATACCAGCTAAGTTGGGTCCGTGACGAGCCCGCATTTTGCGTGGTTGCCGCCAGAAGTCAACTCGGCATTAATTTTTTCCGGCCCTGGCCCCGGGCCGCTGCTTGCTGCCGCGGCGGCGTGGGACGGGCTGGCCGGGGAGCTGGCATCGTCGGCATCGTCATTTTCTTCGGTGACAGCGGATCTCGCGAGCGGATCGTGGCAGGGCGCCTCGTCGACGGCCATGATGTCTGTGGCCAGCCGCTACATCAGCTGGCTCAGCGCGGCGGCCGCGCAGGCCGAAGAGGTGTCGCACCAGGCCTCGGCCATCGCGACCGCGTTCGAGGTGGCGCTTTCGGCCACGGTGCAGCCCGCTGTGGTGGCGGCCAATCGAGCCTTGGTGTCGGCCTTGGCGGCAAATAATCACCTGGGTCAAAACACCCCCGCCATCGCCGACATCGAGGCCGCCTACGAGCAGATGTGGGCCTCGGACGTGGCCGCGATGTTCGGCTACCACGCCGACGCGTCGGCGGCCGTCGCCAAGTTGCCGCCCTGGAATCAGGTGCTGCAGAACCTCGGCTTCTCCAACACCGGCGCCGCCGTCACGCGCCCGGCGCCGCAGTAAATCCCGCGCCTATCCTGGAAGGTCATGCGCACCAAGAAGAAAGTCGATCTCCAGGCGCTGGCCAACGCGCTGGCCGACTACCCGTACGCGTACTTGATCACGGTCGACGACGAATACCGGGCGCACACCGTGACGGTCGAGCCGCAACTGCGCGAGACCACCCTCGACATCGGACTCATCGGCGGGCGCACCCGCAGCAACCTCGCCCGGCGCGCCGACGTGACCCTGTTGTGGCCGCCCACCGCACCCGGCGGCTACTCGCTGATCGTCGACGGCAGCGCCGAAGTGAGCGAGGCCGGGGCCGAGACCGCCCGCCTGACGGTGGTTCCCACCCGCGCGCTGCTGCATCGCGACGCCGACTCCCCCGACGCGGCGAAGGGCTGCCTGCACGACTGCGTGGTGTTCTCGCTGCCGGCCTAGCGGCGAAGCCGGGCGCTGCGGGTCGCCGCCATCGGGCTAGCGGCGATCGCAAGCGCGGCGAAGCCGGGCGCTCGTACACCGCCGCCGAACGTGGAGCTGGCCGCACGCTCGGCATCGACTGTGCGGCTAGCTTCGCGTTCGCCGCGAACGCAGAAGCAACGCGGACACGAAAAAGCCCGGCCCCTCGTGGGGCCGGGCTTTCCCGTACTTGAGTCGTGGACTTAGAAGTCCATGCCGCCCATGCCACCGGTCGGGTCGCCCGCGGGTGCGGCCGCCTTCTCCGGCTTGTCGGCGACGACGGCCTCGGTGGTGAGGAACAGCCCCGCGATGGACGCCGCGTTCTGCAGCGCCGAACGGGTCACCTTCACCGGGTCGGCGACGCCGGCCTTGAGCAGGTCCTCGTACTCACCGGTCGCGGCGTTCAGGCCGGTACCGGCGGGCGAGTTGCGGACCTTCTCGGCCACGACGCCGGGCTCCAGACCACCGTTGAAGGCTATCTGCTTCAGCGGAGCCTCCAGCGCCACGCGGACGATGTTGGCGCCGGTCGCCTCGTCACCGGTGAGCTTCAGCTCGTCCAGCGACGGGGTCGCGTGCAGCAGGGCGACGCCACCACCGGCGACGATGCCCTCCTCGACGGCGGCCTTGGCGTTGCGCACCGCGTCCTCGATGCGGTGCTTGCGCTCCTTGAGCTCGACCTCGGTCGCGGCCCCGGCCTTGATCACCGCAACACCGCCGGCCAGCTTGGCCAGACGCTCCTGCAGCTTCTCGCGGTCGTAGTCGGAGTCGCTGTTCTCGATCTCGCTGCGGATCTGGGCCACCCGGCCGGCGATGGCGTCGGAGTCACCGGCGCCCTCGACGATGGTGGTCTCGTCCTTGGTGACGACGACCTTGCGGGCCTTACCCAGCAGGGCGACGTCGGCGCTCTCGAGCGACAGGCCGACCTCTTCGCTGATGACCTGGCCACCGGTAAGGATGGCCATGTCCTGCAGCATCGCCTTGCGGCGGTCACCGAAGCCGGGGGCCTTGACGGCCACCGACTTGAAGGTGCCGCGGATCTTGTTGACGACCAGGGTGGACAGCGCCTCGCCCTCGACGTCCTCGGCGATGATCAGCAGCGGCTTGCCGGCCTGGATGACCTTCTCCAGCAGGGGCAGCAGGTCCTTGACGGTCGAGACCTTGGAGCTGACCAGCAGGATGAAGGGGTCCTCGAGGACGGCTTCCTGACGCTCGGCGTCGGTGACGAAGTAGCCCGAGATGTAGCCCTTGTCGAACCGCATGCCCTCGGTGAGCTCGAGCTGCAGGCCGAAGGTGTTGGACTCCTCGACGGTGATGACGCCTTCGTTGCCGACCTTGTCCATCGCCTCGGCGATCAGGTCGCCGATCGACTGGTCGCCCGCGGAGATGGCCGCGGTGGCAGCGATCTGGTCCTTGGTCTCGACCTCTTTGGCCGACTTGAGCAGGGTCTCGGTGACCTTGTCGACGGCCTTCTCGATGCCGCGCTTCAGACCAAGCGGGTTGGCGCCGGCCGCGACGTTGCGCAGGCCCTCGCGGACCAACGCCTGGGCCAGAACCGTGGCCGTCGTCGTGCCATCACCGGCAACGTCGTCGGTCTTCTTGGCGACTTCCTTGACCAGCTCGGCGCCGATCTTCTCGTAGGGGTCCTCCAGCTCGATCTCCTTGGCGATGGACACACCATCGTTGGTGATCGTGGGGGCACCCCACTTCTTCTCCAGGACGACGTTGCGGCCCTTCGGACCCAACGTCACCTTTACCGCGTCGGCGAGGGCGTTGAGCCCCCGCTCGAGGCCGCGACGGGCCTCTTCGTCATACGCAATTGTCTTGGCCATTGCGAAGTGATTCCTCCGGATTGGGGATGACACGTTCTGGCCGGGTGCAGTGCCCGCGACGGACGGCTAGGTGTCTTCCGCTTGTCGCGGCCCTGGCCTCACCGTCCCGACCTAGCACTCGCTGGTCGCGAGTGCCAACGTCATTCTTAGCACTCGCCTATGTCGAGTGCAAGAAGTGGTCACCCCTATCGCCCAGCGCGTAAACCGTCGACGACGACGTCGGTCACCCGCTCGGCCAAATCCGAGTTGTAGGCCTCCATCGCCTGGCACCCGACCATGATCGCCTTCACTTCGCGCACGCCGACGTCGCGGCGCGCGGAGCCCGCGCGCTGCGCGGCCCGCAGCAGCTGGTCGAGCATGGACATGAACGCGTCCTCGGCGTCGGGGGCGGCGGTGGCAATGTCGATCCCGAGCCCGGCCAGCGCGTCGGCCAGACCGCGGTCCGTCGCGCCCCACTGCAGCACCATCGAGCGCAGGAAGGTGAAGAGCGCTTCGCCGGGCCCTTCGGATTCCAGCAGGGCGCGGCCGTCGTCGACGAGCCGCCGCATCCGGTCCTCGATGACCGCCTGGAACAGCGCCTCCTTCGTCGGAAAGTGCCGATAGACGGTGCCGGCCCCCACTCCGGCCCGCCGCGCGATCTCGTCGATGGGCACCGAGAGGCCCTCGGCCGCAAAGGTTTCGTAGGCGACTTCCAGCACGCGCGCCCGGTTGCGCGCTGCGTCGGCGCGCAGCGGCCGTGCGGGTTGCGCCACCTGTTCACTCCTCAGAGGTTGACAAAACGGGGCGTGCGTTCCATATAGTAGCAATCAACCGGAGCGATCGCCCCGTTTACTCTACAAGTTCAAGGAGCCGATCATGGCGAAGTGGACCACCTCGGACATTCCCGACCAAACCGGACGGGTCGCCGTCATCACCGGAGCCAACACGGGCCTGGGCTACGAGACGGCCCTGGCGCTGGCCGACCACGGTGCCCACGTGGTGCTGGCGGTCCGCAACCTGGACAAGGGCAAGGACGCGGCGGCCCGGATCACCGCCCAGAGCCCGCATGCCGACGTCGCGCTGGCAGAACTCGACCTCACGTCGCTCGCCTCGGTCCGGGCGGCGGCCGAGCAGCTGCGATCCGCGCACGAGCGCATCTACTTTCTGATCAACAACGCCGGGGTGATGTACACGCCGAAGTCGAACACCAAGGACGGCTTCGAGCTGCAGTTCGGCACCAACCACCTCGGCCACTTCGCCTTCACCGGCCTGCTGCTGGACCGGCTGCTGCCGGTCGCCGGCTCGCGGATCGTCACGGTCAGCAGCGTCGGCCACCGCATCCTCGCCGACATCCACTTCGATGATCTGCAGTGGGAGCGCCGCTACAACAGGGTCGCCGCCTATGGGCAGGCCAAGCTCGCCAACCTGCTGTTCACCTATGAACTGCAACGACGGCTCGCCCCGCACGGCACGACGATCGCCGCGGCCGCGCACCCCGGCTTCTCGGACACCGAGCTGATGCGCCACCTGCCCGGTGCCCTCGATTCGGTCTTCCGGATCGCAGCCCCCCTCGTGACTCAGGACGCGGCCGGCGGTGCGCTACCCAGCCTGCGGGCCGCCACTGATCCGACAGTGCAGGGCGGCCAGTACTACGGCCCGTCCGGCTTCGCCCAGTCGCAGGGCTCCCCGAAGATCGTCGGCTCCAGCAAGAAGTCGCACGACGCCGAGCTGCAGCGTCGCCTTTGGGCGGTGTCGGAGCAACTGACCGGCGTGACGTACCCCGTCTAACCCAGGTCGAGCAGCTGCTCGTAGAAGCCGCCGAAGCCGCGCGGGCGATCGACGAGGTGGATCTCGAGGATCCAGTGGCAGATTCGCCCGCGCGGGTCGGTGCGGCGCATCGGCTTGTTCGATCCGGGCATGATGATCCACTCGACGCCGGGGCCGGCGATCTTCTTGTGCGGGAACTCGCCGATCAGATGGCCCGCGATCCGGCTGCCCCACTCGAAGCCCTCGGCACGGGCCACCCCGACGACGTAGTCGAACAGCTCGGCGCCGGTGATCTCGGGATGGCCGGCGTAGTGGTCTCGGCCGGCCTCCCACACGCGCGGTAGGGCATCACGAAGGGCCGTCTTGTGCGGGTCGTTGCCGAGCACGAACGTCCGCCCGAAATCGGCCTCCCACTCCTCGAAGATCGGGCCCAGGTCGAGGAAGACGATGTCGTCGTCGACGATCACGCGATCAGGCGGGCGTTCCTGGAACGGCTGGAGCGTGTTCTCCCCGGCCCGCACGATCCGCCGGTGCCAGTGCCGGGTCACCCCGAACATCTCGCCGGCGAGGTCGTGGATCTCGTCGGAGAGTTCCTTCTCGGCCAGCCCAGGCCGGATCATGGCCCGGCGCTCGATCTCGTCGAACAGCTGTGCGGCTTTGCGTTCGGCGTCGAGCAGCCGTTGCACCCGAACATCTTCGGCGGTCGATCGGTCCACACCGGCGATGCTATGCGCACACTGGAACCATGTCCCTCGTCGTGCCGCCCTACCCGCCCGCCCGATACACCAAAGACGAACCGGAGATCAGCGCCTGGCTCAAGCGGGCCGATCAGCCGCCCGACTACGAGACGTCCGGGGTCAGGTACCACTACCTGGCCAACCAACAGGACACCGCCGGCGACTACGGCCTCTACCGCGTCGACATCGCCCCGGCCGGCGGCGGTCCCCCGGCGCACTTTCACCGCGCCATGTCCGAGGCGTTCTTCGTCTTGTCCGGAACGATGAAGCTCTACGACGGCACCCAGTGGGCCGACGGCCACCAGGGCGACTTCCTCTACGTCCCGCCCGGCGGCGTGCACGGTTTTCGCAACGAGGCGGACGAACCGGCGTCGATTCTGATGTTGTTCGCACCTGGCGCGCCCCGCGAGGCCTACTTCGAGGGCTTCGCGGCGCTGGCCGACATGACCGACGACGAGCGCCGGGAATGGTTCATCCGGCACGATAATTTCTGGGTGCAGTAAACCCTTGCATTAATGCGAAATTTCCTCTGCCGTAACGTTTCTGATCGTTGCCCACCGCGAAAAGCGATGGGCGTAAGGTGTGGCCGTGCGAACGAGAAAGCCGTCGAAGCGGGCTGCGGCCTGGATGCGGCAACGGATCGATTGGTCGATGAGTGCCCCGGTGATGATCGATCTGCGAATCAAACGCCGGAAACCCCGGAGCGCACCGGACTTTCGGCCGCATCCACCGGCGCCGGTCGCCGTTCGGGCACGCGGCATTCGGGTGATCGGCTATCAGCGCGGCGGGCGTGGACTACGTGATCGGGCCCGGGCACGCTTGACCCTCGCGCCCGCGGCGATGACGCGGCGGCCGCGCGCGTCGGGTCACCGTCGGCGCACGGCCGCCGTTGCGGCCAAGGACGCGGGTTACGGGCGCAGCAGATAATCTTCGGCGACCATGCTGCGAGTGCGCTCGAAGAATGTCCGGCCGCTATAGGGCAATTGGGTGACGACCTTCCCGCTGGGATGCCGAAAGTAGTTGGTACAGGCAAGCCAGACTTTGCCCGCCATCGCGGCCTGGATCTCGTCGTTGTAGCGGCGTTGCGCCTCGGCCGTCACCTCGACGGTGCGCGCCCCGCGCCCGCCCATCACGTCGAGGATGTGCCGGATGAAGGTCGTCTGCGCCTCGTGGATATAGATGATCGAGTTGACGCCGTTGGTGTTGGGGCCATACAGCACAAAGAAATTCGGATACCCGGTGACAAGCGTGCCCAGGTATGCCTCCGCACCGTCACTCCAGTCTTCGCGAAGGTGGCGGCCGCCGGCACCGTACACGTCGATGCTGGCCAGATAGTCGGCGGCGGTGAACCCGGTGCCGTAGATGATGGTGTCGACGCGGTGTTCGACGCCGTCAACGGTACGCACGCCGCGTTCGGTCAGTTCGGCGATCGGAGCCGTTTCCAGGCTGACGTTGGGCAGTGCGAACGTGGGGTACCAGTCGCGCGACATCAGCGGCCGCTTGCATCCGGCGGGATAGTTCGGTGTCAGCTTCGCCCGCAACTCGGGGTCGGCCACCTTGCGTGCCAGGTAACTGCGGGCAAGCTCGGTCGCTTCGAGGGTCTGTGGGTGGTCGATGTCGAAGCTGGACGACTCGTAGGCATCGAAGGCCTCGTCGCGCAGCTTCTGCGCGGTGGCCGGTTCACGTTCGAACAACTCGTGCTGCTCGCGGGTGAACGGGAAGTCGAATCGCGGTGCGATCCATATCGGGGTCCGCTGAAACACGGTCAGGTGGGCGGTCTTTCGCGCTATCGCCGGCACGTACTGGATCGCGCTGGCGCCGGTGCCGATCGAAGCGACGCGCTCTCCGTCGGTCGACCTGCTGTGGTCCCAGCGCGAGGAATGAAACCGGCGCCCGCGAAAGCGCTTCGCCCCCACGATATCCGGGATGTGCGGCACATCGAGCATCCCGACAGCGCTGACCACCACATCGAAGTCGTGCTGTCGGCCGTCGTCAGTGGTCAGCGTCCAGCGGCGCCGCGAGTCCGACCAACGCGCGGTGGTGATGGCGGTGTTGGCCCGCAGGCGCCAGGCGAGCTTGTGCTCGGCCGCCACCCTCTCGAGATAGGCGAGGATCTCGGGCTGGTTGGCATAGGTCTTGCTCCAACGAGGGTTGGGTGCAAAGGAATACGAGTAGAGGTGCGACGGGACGTCGCAGGCCGCGCCCGGAAAAGTGTTGTGGCGCCAAGTCCCGCCGAATCCCCCGGCACGGTCGAAGATCGTGAAGTCGTAGCCCGCGTCGGCGAGCTGGATCCCCATCGCGATTCCGCCTGCGCCTGCGCCGATGATCCCGACCGAGGGCTTGGCGGCCGCTATGCCCATTGCGCAAAGTACGGTCGCCCGGGCCGGCTCTTTTCGACCAGGATGAACACCACGCCCCATGGATCGACGAACCAGGTGGTACGAACCCGCGCCACGTCCGCGATTCCACTGACCAGGAAGCGCACCCCCTTGGACTCCAGTTCCGCGCGGGTGGCGTCGATGTCCGCACAGATCAGTCCGACGTGCGAGAGCCCGGGGTCGGTCAGCGTGCGGCCGTCATCGGGAGGCCCGCTTTCGGCTCCGAGGTATTCGATCACCTCGAGCACCCTGTCACCGTCGTCTTCGAATCCGAGGATGGCCGCTTTCATGCTGGGATCGGCCACCAATTCGCCCATGTCGTCGCGAATGGCGTTGCCGGACATGACATATGGGGGCGACAGGACGCGCAGGCCCAACACATCGCGGTAGAAAGCCACCGCGGCGTCGCAATCCGGAACGCACACGCCGGTGTGAGCCAAACCGGTAATCACGTTCTCACCTTACGTCGACGGGCCCACCCGCCCATCCGGCAGCGGCAGAACCGAATGAGTATGTTTTGGGGGATGCCTTCCAACGACGCAGGGACTCGCTCGTGGTCGAAGGGTGACGTCCCGGATCAGAGCGGCCGCCCGAAGCTCGTCGAATCCAGCGCCCAGTCCCACGACGAGGAACTGCAGCGCCGGCTCTGGGCCGTGGCCGAAGGACTCACCGGCGTCAGCCTTCCCGTCTGACCCGGGAGATAATGGCTTCGATGCGCTCAGTCGCCGAACATCAGCGGGTCGTCACCGAGTTGATTCGTGCGCGCCCGCCGGTCGCGGTCCCGCTGGCCGATGCCCAGGGCCTGGTTCTGGCCGAGGACGTGGTGGCGCAGCTGGCGTTGCCGGTCTTCGACAACTCCGCGATGGATGGTTATGCGGTGCTCGCCGAAGACACGGCGGGCGCGACGCCCGAGAACCCGGTGGTGTTGCGCGTCGCCGAGGACATTCCGGCCGGGCGCACCGACGAACTGACGCTGCAGCCCGGCACGGCGCACCGGATCATGACGGGCGCTCCGCTGCCGGCCGGGGCGACGGCCGTCGTGCCGGTGGAGGACACCGACGGCGGCGTGGACGTGGTGTCGATCCGCGCGCCGCGCACGGCCGGCAAGCACATCCGCCGCGCGGGTGAGGACGTCTCCCCCGGCACCACGGTCTTGCGGCAGGGTCAGGTCGTGACGCCAGCCGTGCTCGGCTTGGTGGCGGCGCTGGGCATCGCCGAGTTGCCGGTGATCCCGCGCCAGCGCGTGCTGGTGATCTCGACCGGATCGGAGCTGGTGACACCGGGCACCGCGCTGCTGCCCGGGCAGATCTACGAGTCCAACTCGATCATGCTGGCCGGGGCCGTCCGGGATGCGGGCGCCGATCTGGTCGCCGTCGCGACCGCGGAAGACGAAGTGGCCCAATTCAGTTCGATTATCGATCGATACGCGGGCTCCGAAAACCAAGTCGACCTGATCATCACCAGCGGCGGTGTCAGCGCCGGCGCGTACGAGGTGGTCAAGGACGCGTTCGGGCGCGAGGGCGACCAGGGCGTGGAATTCGTCAAGGTCGCCATGCAGCCGGGCATGCCGCAGGGCGTAGGCCGGGTGGGCGGCGCGACGATCGTCACGTTGCCGGGCAACCCGGTGAGCGCGCTGGTGTCCTTCGAGGTGTTCATCCGGCCCGCGCTGCGAAAGGCCATGGGCCTGCCGTACCCGGAACGCCCGCACCGCACGGCCATCCTCGCCGAGTCGTTGACGTCGCCGCGCGGCAAGCGGCAATTCCGCCGAGCGGTGCTCGACGACGACGCCAGCACGGTCACCAGTTACGGACCGCCAGCGTCGCACCACCTGCGCTGGCTCGCGTCGGCGAACGGACTGCTGGACATCCCAGAGGACGTCGTCGAGGTGCCCGAGGGGACCCGACTGCAGGTGTGGGATCTGCGTTAGCGAGGTCAGGCCGCGGGGGTGACCACGTCCCGATGGAACTCGTCGGCCTTGTCGAAAGCCGGGGTGCAACGGATGGCGATGCCGACGATCGCCATCATCACCGGAATGGTGACCAGCGCCGCCGCCAGCCCGACCCGGCCGGACAGGTGGCCGATTAAAGGCGGCCCGAGCAGGTAGCCCAGCCAGCCGGTCGCGGCGACGATTGCGATCGCCGATCCGGCGCCGTTCGCGCTGTAGGCCGCGCTGAAGGCGGTGGGCACCAGCAGCGCCACACCGAGTCCCAGCGCGGCGAAACCGAGCACGCTGACCCAGGCGGTGGCGGCCACCAGCGTGACGCTCATGCCCACGACGGCCACCAGCGCCAGCGCAGGAAGCAGCCGGCGGGTGGACACCCGCGCCTGCAGTCCGGGTGCGCCGAACCGGGTGATGACCATCGCACACGTGTAGGCGGCGTAGCTCAGCGCGGCGACGCTCGGGCCCGCGCCGACGACGTTGCGCAGGTAGTTGGCCGACCAGTCGGTGGCGGCGCCTTCGCACAGAAACGACGCGAACGACACCGCGGCGAGGATCGCCACCGCCGGCGTCAGCCAGGCGCGCCTACCCGGCGCCGACGACGCGGCGGGGTCGGCCCCGTCGGGGATCAGGCGATGGGTCAGTGGTTCCACCACGATCAGGACGACCAGCCCGAGAGCCGTGAGCTGGGCCGTCAGGCCGACGCCCACGCTGACGCACGCCGCGCCGATCAAGGCTCCGGCCAACGCCCCGACGCTCCACATGCCGTGGAACCGCGCCATGATCGGAGTCTTGGCGAGCCGCTCGACGGTGCCGGCCTGGGTGTTCATCGCGACGTCCAGCGCCCCCTGGAACAGTCCCCACAGCGCCAGCGCGCCGAACAGCGCGGCCGCCGATCCGGCCAGGCCCACCGTCGCGCCGGCCGCGACATAACCCGCCACCATGACCGGGATCAGCCGGTGGCTGCCCCAGCGGGGCAGCGCCC
>NZ_LZMB01000299.1 GCF_001673555.1 Mycobacterium sp. 1165178.9
CACCATCAAGGGTGCCGATTCCTTTGGGCCGCCGTCTATTTCGACCAAGGACTACACGGCGCACTGGTACGGCCGCACCTTGCATTTCGGTGTGCGCGAACACGCGATGGGCGCCATCTTGTCCGGCATCGTGCTGCACGGCCCGACCCGGGCCTACGGGGGCACGTTCCTGCAGTTCTCCGACTACATGCGGCCGGCGGTGCGGTTGGCCTCGCTGATGGACATCGACACCATCTACGTCTGGACCCACGACTCCATCGGCCTGGGTGAGGACGGTCCGACACACCAGCCGATCGAGCACCTCGCGGCGCTGCGGGCCATCCCGAACCTGTCGGTGGTGCGCCCGGCCGACGCGAACGAGACGGCCTACGCCTGGCGCACGATCCTGGCCCGCGGCAACGGCAGCGGCCCCGTCGGCCTGATGCTGACCCGCCAGAATGTGCCGATCCTCGAGGGCACCAGCGCCGATGGCGTCGCGCGGGGCGGCTACATCCTGGGCTCGGACGGCGAGGAAGCCGGCCAAGACCCCGACGTGGTGCTGATTGGCACGGGTTCGGAGGTCCAGCTCGCGGTCGAGGCGCAGAAGTTGTTGGCGGACAAGGATATCGTGGCGCGGGTGGTTTCCATGCCGTGCGTCGAATGGTTCGAGTCCCAGCCCTCCGACTACCGCGACAGCGTGCTGCCACCGACCGTGTCGGCCAGGGTGGCGATTGAGGCCGGCGTCGCGCAGAGCTGGCACAAGCTGGTCGGCGACACCGGCAAGATCGTCTCGATCGAGCACTACGGCGAATCTGCCGACTACGAAACCTTATTCCGTGAATTCGGCTTCACGGCCGAAGCCGTCGCGGCCGCCGCGGAAGAAGTAGTGGATAACTGAGGAAAGGGTAATTCACATGACCGCTCAGAACTCGAATCTGGCGGCGCTGTCCGCCGCCGGCGTATCCGTCTGGCTTGACGACCTGTCGCGTCAGCGGCTGCAGTCGGGCAACCTGCAAGAGCTGATCGACACCAAGAGCGTCGTCGGCGTGACCACGAACCCGTCGATCTTCCAGAAAGCGTTGGCGGAGGGCGATTCCTATAAGGACCAGATCGCCGAGCTGGCCGAGCGTGGCGCTGACGTCGAGGCGACCATCCGCACGGTCACCACCGACGACGTGCGCAATGGGTGCGACGTCCTCAAGCGTGAGTGGGAGGCGTCGGACGGGGTGGACGGCCGGGTGTCCATCGAGGTCGACCCGCGGCTGGCGGCCGAGACCGACAAGACCACCGCGCAGGCCGTCGAGCTGTGGAAGATCGTCGACCGCCCGAACCTGTTCATCAAGATCCCGGCCACCAAGGCCGGCATCCCGGCCATCACCGCCGTTCTGGCGGAGGGGATTTCGGTCAACGTCACGCTCATCTTCTCCGTCGAACGCCACCGCCAGGTGATGGACGCCTACTTGGAAGGCCTGGAGAAGGCCCGCGAGGCCGGCCACGACCTGTCCAAGATCCATTCGGTGGCCTCGTTCTTCGTATCTCGCGTGGATTCCGAGGTGGACAAGCGGCTCGAGAAGATCGGCTCGGATGACGCGAAGGCGCTGGCTGGACAGGCCGGTGTGGCCAACGCCCGCCTGGCGTACGCGGCCTACCAGGAGGTGTTCGAGGGCGGTGACCGCTTCGAGGCGCTCAAGGCCGACGGGGCCCGGGTTCAGCGTCCGCTGTGGGCGTCGACGGGCGTCAAGAACCCGGACTACTCCGACACCCTCTACGTCACCGAGCTGGTGGCGCCGAACACGGTGAACACCATGCCGGAGAAGACGATTGACGCGGTCGCCGACCACGGCGAGATCAAGGGTGACACGGTCACGGGTACCGCCGACGCCGCGCAGGAAGTGTTCGACAAGCTTTCGGAGGTCGGCATCGACCTCACCGACGTTTTCAAGGTGCTGGAGAACGAGGGCGTGGAGAAGTTCGTGGATTCCTGGACCGAGCTGCTGGAGGAAACGCAGAAGCAGCTGGATTCCACCTCCAAATGAGCCCAGCCCGCACCGCGCAACAATGGCATAACCCGTTACGGGACAGGCGAGATAAGCGGCTCCCGCGCATCGCGGGACCGTGCGGGATGGTGATCTTCGGCGTCACCGGCGACCTGGCCCGCAAGAAGGTCATGCCGGCGATTTACGATCTGGCCAACCGCGGTCTGCTGCCGCCCAGCTTCTCTTTGGTGGGTTTCGCTCGCCGGGATTGGAGCACCCAGGATTTCGGCAAGGTGGTGCACGAGGCAGTCAAGGAACACTGCCGCACGCCCTTCCGGCAGGAGAACTGGGATCGGCTGGCCGAGGGATTCCGTTTCGTGCCGGGCGCTTTCGACGACGACAAGGCGTTCGGTCGGCTCGCCGAGACCTTGGACAAGCTGGACGCCGAGCGCGGCACCGGCGGCAATCACGCCTTCTATCTGGCCATCCCACCGAAGTCCTTCCCGGTGGTGTGCGAGCAGTTGCACAAGTCGGGTTTGGCGCGCCCGCAGGGTGACCGGTGGAGCCGGGTGGTCATCGAGAAGCCGTTCGGTCACGACCTGGAAAGTGCGCAGGCACTGAACAAGTCGGTCAACGCGGTCTTTCCCGAGGAGTCGGTGTTCCGGATCGACCACTACCTGGGCAAGGAGACCGTCCGCAACATCCTGGCGCTGCGGTTCGCCAACCAGTTGTTCGACCCGATCTGGAATGCGCACTACGTCGACCACGTGCAGATCACCATGGCCGAGGACATCGGTCTGGGCGGCCGCGCCGGCTACTACGACGGCATCGGCGCGGCGCGCGACGTGATCCAGAACCACCTGATGCAGCTGCTGGCGCTCACCGCGATGGAGGAGCCGGTCAGCTTCAGCCCGTCGGCGCTGCAAGCCGAGAAGATCAAGGTACTCTCGGCCACCCACCTCGCCGAGCCCCTCGACGAGACCACCAGCCGCGGCCAGTACGCCGCGGGCTGGCAGGGCGGCGAGAAGGTCGTCGGGCTGCTCGATGAGGAGGGATTCGCCAAAGACTCGACCACCGAGACGTTCGCCGCCATCACGCTCGAGGTGGACACCCGCCGCTGGGCCGGTGTCCCCTTTTACCTGCGTACCGGAAAACGCCTGGGCCGCAGGGTGACCGAAATCGCGCTGATCTTCAAGCGTGCTCCGCATCTGCCGTTCGACGCGACCATGACAGACGAGCTGGGCACCAACGCCATGGTGATCCGAGTGCAGCCCGACGAAGGCGTCACGCTGCGCTTCGGGTCCAAGGTGCCGGGCACCGCGATGGAAGTCCGCGACGTCAACATGGACTTCTCGTACGGCTCGGCGTTCGCCGAGGAATCGCCGGAAGCCTACGAACAGCTGATCCTTGACGTACTGTTGGGCGAGCCGTCCCTGTTCCCGGTCAACGAAGAGGTCGAATTGGCTTGGGACATACTCGATCCCGTACTCAATAACTGGGCGGCCGGTGGCAAACCCGAACCGTACGAGTCGGGCACCTGGGGTCCGGACTCCGCCTTCGAGATGCTGCGCCGCACCGGCCGCGAGTGGCGGCGGCCCTGATGATCATCGATATGGAAGACACCACCACCACGGCGGTCAACAAGAAGCTCGACGAACTGCGGGAGAAGGTCGGCGCCGTCGCGATGGGCAGGGTGCTGACCCTGATCATCGCGCCGGACAGCGACGAGATCTTGGAAGAGTCGTTGAAAGCCGCCAACAACGCCAGCCACGAGCACCCCAGCCGGATCATCGTGACGATGAGGGGCAACCCGTATGCGGACAAACCGCGTTTGGATGCGCAGCTGCGCGCCGGGGGTGACACCGGCGCCAGCGAAGTCGTGGTGCTTCGGCTGTCCGGGCCGCTGTCCGGCCACGCCGCCAGCGTGGTCACCCCCTTCCTGCTGCCCGACATCCCGGTGGTGGTCTGGTGGCCCGACGTCGCGCCGGCGGTGCCGGCGCAAGATCCGTTGGGCCGGTTGGCCATTCGGCGCATCACCGATGCGACCAACGGCGTCGACCCGTTGGCGGCCATCAAGAGCCGGCTGCCCGGATACACCGCGGGTGACACCGACCTCGCCTGGGCGCGCATCACCTATT
>NZ_LZMB01000300.1 GCF_001673555.1 Mycobacterium sp. 1165178.9
CCGGGATCTGGCTCGGGTGGATGCACACAGTCCCGCCGAAGCCCAGCGCGACGGCGTCCTCGGCCTCCTCCCGCAATCCATCGAGATCCCGGATGTCCAGGTGCACCGCGTCGAGCGCAACCCGACCGAAGCTCGACGCCGTGAGCAGGGCGGTCGACCGCACGTGATGGGCAACGTCGCGGTAGGTGCCGTCGGGCTTGCGGCTGGAGCTCCCGCCGAGCGTGGCGACCAGATCCTCGGCGCCCCACATCAGCGCCACAGTGCCCTGCGCCGCCGCGATTTCGGTCGCGAATACCGCACCGCGCGGCGTCTCCAGCAGCGCGATCACCTCGCGTGGCGCGAGCGCCGTCACCTGTGCGGCCGATTCGGTCTTGGACAGCATCACCGTCGTGTACGCGGTCCCGGCCAGGGCTTCGAGATCGAGTGGGTATTCCGCCGTGTCGGCCGCGTTGACCCGCACCACCGTGCGCTCCGGGTCCAGCGGTGTCTCCTGCAGCGCCTTGCGCGCCGCGGGCTTGTCGGCCTCGGCCACGCCGTCCTCGAGGTCGAGGATCACCACGTCGGCTGCAGCGGCGGCCTTGGTGAAACGCTCGGGGCGGTCGGCCGGGCAGAACAGCCAGGCGGGGCCCGCGGCTTGCAGGTTCACGTGGTCTCCTGGTTGCTTGGCCGCTTCTGCACCAGCGTGGTGCGCACGGCACGCGCGACGACGTCGCCGTGCTGGTTGCGTCCCGTGTGCTCGAGAGTGACGATGCCTTCGCCGGGACGGCTTTTCGATTCGCGCTTGCCCGTGCACACGGTCTCCGCGTACAGGGTGTCGCCGTGGAAGACGGGCTTGGGGAAGGACACTTCGGAGAAGCCGAGGTTGGCCACGATGGTGCCGAGCGTCAACTGCGACACCGACAGGCCGACCAGCGTGGAGAGGGTGAACATGGAGTTCACCAGTCGCTCGCCCCGAAAGCCTGGCTGTTCGGCGGCCCAGGCCGCGTCGAGGTGCAGCGACTGGGTGTTCATGGTGAGCGTGGTGAACAAGACGTTGTCAGCCTCGGTGACCGTTCGGCCGGGCCGGTGCAGATATGTTGTGCCGATCTCGAATTCCTCAAACCACAAACCGCGCTGGACAACCGACTTGGCATCCGTCATGACAGTCCCAGCGATCGCGCGATGAGCATCAGCTGCACTTCGGTAGTCCCTTCACCGATCTCGAGGATCTTGCTGTCGCGGTAGTGACGTGCCACCGGATATTCGTTCATGAAGCCGTAGCCGCCGTGGATCTGAGTTGCGTCGCGGGCGTTGTCCATTGCCGCTTCCGAGGCGATCATCTTCGCAATTGCCGCCTCCTTCTTGAAGGGCTTGCCGGCCAACATCTTTGCGGCAGCATCGTAGTAGGCGGTGCGCGCCGCATGGGCGCGCGCCTCCATCCGCGCGATCTTGAAGCTGATCGCCTGGTAGGCGCCGATCGGCTGGCCGAAGGCCTGGCGTTCCTTGGCGTACTTGACGCTTTCGTCGACGCAGCCCTGCGCCGCCCCGGTCGCCAGCGCGGCGATGGCGATGCGACCCTCGTCCAGGATGGACAAGAAGTTCGAGTAGCCGGTGCCCCGGCCACCCAACAGGTTCTCCTCCGGGACCCTGACGTCGTCGAAGCTCAACGGGTGCGTATCCGACGCGTTCCAGCCGACCTTGCTGTACACCGGTTCGACGGTGAATCCCGGTGTGCCGTTGGGCACGATGATCGACGAGATCTCTTTCTTGCCGTTCGGGGCGGTCCCGGTGACAGCGGTGACGGTGACCAACGAGGTGATCTCGGTGCCGGAGTTGGTGATGAACTGCTTGCTGCCGTTGATCACCCAGTCGCCGTTGTCGAGCCGGGCCGTGGTGCGGGTTCCTCCGGCGTCCGAGCCCGCCCCGGCTTCAGTCAGCCCGAAGCCGGCGAGGGCGCGGCCGGCGGTCAAGTCCGGCAGCCACCTCTGCTTTTGCTCTTCGGTGCCGAACCGGTAGATGGGCATGGCGCCAAGACTGGCGCCGGCCTCCAGGGTGATCGCCACCGACTGGTCGAACTTGCCGAGTTCCTCGAGCGCCAGGGATAGGGCGAAGTAGTCACCGCCCATGCCGCCGTATTCCTCGGGGAACGGCAAGCCGAACAGGCCCATCTCGCCCATCTTGGCGACGACCTCGTACGGAAAGCTGTGCTCCTCGTCGTGTTTGGCCGACACCGGCGCGACCACGGTGCGCGCGAACTCGGCGACCGTGTCGCGAAGATCCTCGTATTCCTTGGGCAATGTCCCCGCGGTGATGGATGTGGTCATGACGCGTCCTTACTCGAATCGGCTGCCGCGCTGGACTCTTCGGGAACCAGTCGGGCCAGTACCTGGTCCACCGTCAACTGATCACCAACGGAGACCAGTACTTCCACCTGTCCGGAGACCGGCGCGGCAAGCGAATGTTCCATTTTCATCGCCTCGACGACGACCACCACGTCGCCCTCGGAAACGTTGGTGCCCGAGGATGCCTGCACCGCGATCACGCTGCCGGGCATCGGGCTGACGATCTCGGCCCGCTGCGCGCCCGCGGCGCGGTGGATCTTGTTTTCCTCGGCTTCACGCAGATGCCAGGTTCCTCGCTCGTCGGCGATCCACAGGTGGCGGTCGGCTTCGGCCCAGCTGTAGTCCCGGCGAATACCGTCGAGCGTCATACTCATCCGTGTCGGCTCGACATGCACGGCGGCGGAATGGGTTTGACCCTCGCCGACCTGTACCGTGGCCGCCTCGGGCAGCCCCCGCACCGACACCGTCTCACTGCGCAGCGGGGTGCGCATGTCGGTGCGGACCGGCGCCGGGCTCCCGCCGACCCGCCATCCGGTCGGCGCCGCCCAGGGATTGTCGCCGAAGCGGCGAGCGCGGAAGGCCAGGGCCGATTGCCGATAGAGGCCGGCCGCGGCGAGCACGTCATCGGGAGCCGGCAGCGGAGCGAAGTCCGCCAGGCGCTCGTCCAGCAGCGCGGTGTCCAGGTCGCCGGCCTGCACCCGCTCGTCGGCGAGCAGGAAGCGGAGGAATTCGATGTTGGTCTGAACGCCCAGGACGACGGTTCGGCTCAGCGCGCGGTCGAGTTTCGCCAGCGCCTCGCCGCGGTCGGTTCCGTAGGCGATCACTTTGCTCAGCATCGGGTCGTAGTCGCTGCCGACGAGCGTGCCCGTCAGCAGCGAGGAGTCGACCCGCACGCCGTCACCGGACGGCTCGGAAACCTGCAGCACCCGCCCGCCGGTGGGCAAAAAGCCCCGCGCCGGATCCTCGGCGTACACCCGGGCCTCGACGGCGTGCCCACGCAGTTCGATGTCGTCCTGGGCGAACGCCAGCTTCTCGCCGGCGGCCACTCGCAGCTGCCACGCGACCAGGTCCAGCCCCGTGACCGCTTCGGTGACCGGATGCTCAACCTGCAGGCGGGTATTCATCTCCATGAAGAAGAACTCGTCGGGCCGGTCCGCGGAGACGATGAATTCGACCGTGCCCGCGCCGACGTAGTCAACGCTGCGCGCGGTATCGCATGCGGCCGCCCCGATGCGCGCCCGAGTCGCCTCATCGAGCAACGGCGAAGGCGCCTCTTCGATCACCTTCTGATGGCGGCGCTGCAGGCTGCACTCACGTTCGCCGAGGTGCACGATGTTGCCGTGCGTGTCGGCGAGCACCTGGACCTCGATGTGCCTGGGCCGCAACACGAATCGTTCCAGAAATAGTGTGTCGTCGCCGAACGACGAAGCGGCCTCGCGCCGCGCTCCCACCAGCGCCTCGCGCAGCCTGCCCGGTTCTTCCACCAACCGCATGCCCTTGCCGCCACCGCCCGCCGACGGTTTGATCAGCACCGGGTACCCGATCTCGTCCGCGGCCGCGGCCAGCTCGTCGTCGCTCAGCCCGGGCTTGGCGACGCCGGGTACCACCGGGACGTCGAACGCGGCCACCGCGTTCTTGGCGGTGATCTTGTCGCCCATCACCTGGATCGCCCGGGCAGGCGGCCCCAGGAATACGACTCCGGCTCGCTCGCAGGCGGCGGCGAAATCGGCATTCTCGGAGAGGAATCCGTATCCTGGATGGATCGCTTGAGATCCGGTGCGCACGGCCGCCTCGACGACCTTGTCGATGTTCAGATAACTGTCGCGGGCCGCGGCGGGTCCCAGGCGCACCGCTTCGTCGGCTTCGAGGACGTGCCTCGCGCCGGCGTCGGGATCGCTGTACACGGCGACCGAGCGGATACCCAGCCGACGCAGCGTTCGGATCACCCGCACCGCGATCTCGCCGCGGTTGGCCACTAGAACGGTCTCGAACACTGCACTCACATCCGAAAGACGCCGTAGGAGACGGGTTCCAGCGGTGCTTGCGCGCACACCGAAAGAGCCAGTCCGACAAAGGTTCTGGTGTCGGCGGGGTCGATGATCCCGTCGTCCCACAGTCGAGCCGTGGAGTAATAGGGGTTACCCTGACTCTCGTACTGTTCGCGGATGGGCGCCTTGAACGCCTCTTCCTCGTCGGCCGACCACGGCTTGCCCGCCCCGGCGAGTTGCTCGCCGCGCACGGTGGCCAGCACCGAGGCTGCCTGTTCGCCGCCCATCACCGAGATCCGGGCGTTCGGCCACATCCACAGGAAGCGTGGCGAATACGCCCGGCCGCACATCGAATAGTTGCCCGCCCCATAGGATCCGCCGATCACGACGGTCAGTTTGGGCACCCGCGCGCAGGCGACAGCGGTGACCATCTTGGCGCCATGCTTGGCGATGCCGCCGGCCTCGTAGTCGCGGCCGACCATGAAGCCGGCGATGTTCTGTAAGAACAGCAACGGAATCTTGCGCTTGTCGCACAACTCGATGAAATGCGCACCTTTCAAGGCGGATTCGCTGAAGAGCACGCCGTTGTTGGCAACGATGCCCACCGGGTGGCCGTGAATGTGGGCGAACGCGGTCACCAGCGTTTTGCCGTAACTGGTCTTGAATTCGCTGAATTCGCCGCCGTCGACCAGCCGCACGATGACCTCGTGCACGTCGTAGGGCACCCGCGGGTCGGGCGGCACCACGTCGTAGAGCTCTGTCTGTGCGCACGTGGGCGGCAGCGGGGATCGCACCTCCCACGGACTGGGCCCGCGCGGGCCGAAGGTGGCCGCGATCGCGCGGACGATCCGCAGGGCGTGCTCGTCGTCTTCCGCGAGGTGGTCGGTGACGCCGGAAACCCGGGAATGCAGGTCGCCGCCGCCGAGGTCCTCGGCCGACACGATCTCCCCGGTCGCCGCCTTGACCAAGGGTGGACCACCCAAGAAGATCGTGCCCTGCTCGCGGACGATGACGGCCTCATCGCTCATCGCCGGGACGTACGCGCCGCCGGCGGTGCACGAACCGAGCACCGCCGCCACTTGCGGAATTTCCTTGGCGCTCATGGTCGCCTGGTTGTAGAAGATGCGGCCGAAATGCTCGCGGTCCGGGAAGACCTCGTCCTGCCGCGGCAAGAACGCACCCCCCGAGTCCACCAGGTAGATGCACGGCAGCCGATTCTGCAGCGCCACCTCTTGGGCGCGCAGATGCTTTTTGACCGTCATCGGGTAGTAGGTGCCGCCCTTGACCGTCGCGTCGTTGGCGACGATCACGCACTCGCGGTCCGACACGCGGCCGATGCCGGTGATGATCCCGGCCCCAGGGGACTCGTCGCCGTACATGCCGTCCGCGGCCAGCGGTGAGAGCTCCAAAAACGGGCTGCCCGGGTCGAGCAGCCGGTCGACCCTTTCGCGGGGCAGCAACTTGCCGCGGCTGACGTGACGTTCCCGTGCGCGCTCGTTTCCGCCCAATGCCGCCGCCGCCAGCTTGGTGTTCAACTCACCCACCAGCCGGCGGTGCTCATCGGAGTACGACGCCTCGGCCTTGGCGGGCGGGGCCACCACATTGTCCATCGCCGCAGCAGCCTCCTTGCCGTCGTGCGGTCTGGTTTTGAGTTAATGCTGATTAACTCAAGGGGTGAGAATACCATTGCCGCCGTTGCCGGTCCAGGCAGCACCACAGCAATCCAAAAAGGCGAGTTAATCGCGAATAACTCGTGCTAGGTTAGGGCCAATTGACCACAACGGGGGTCCGTCATGACAGCGTCCGCCTCCGAGGGCCAGGCCGGTCCAGTTGAGGCTCCAAATCGCCGGAGCCAGTTGAAGTCCGACCGCCGCCTGCAACTGCTGTCCGCCGCCGAACGGCTGTTCGCCGAGCGCGGTTTCCTCGCGGTGCGGCTGGAAGACATCGGTGCGGCGGCCGGGGTGAGCGGTCCCGCCATCTATCGCCATTTTCCGAACAAGGAGTCCCTGCTGGTCGAGTTGCTGGTGGGCATCAGCACCCGGTTGCTCGCCGGTGCCCGGCAGGTGCAATCCGACAGCACCGATGCGGCCGCCGCACTGGACGGGCTGATCGACTTCCACCTGGACTTCGTGTTTAACGAACCCGACCTGATTCGCATCCAGGATCGCGACCTCGCGTACTTGCCCGAGGCCGCCGAAAAGCAGGTGCGCAAATCCCAGCGTCAATATGTCGAGGTCTGGGTGGGGGTACTGCGGGAGCTGAATCCCCAGCTGGCCGAGGCCGATGCCCGGCTGACCGCGCACGCCGTGTTCGGCCTGCTGAATTCGACACCGCACAGCGTCAAGCCCTCCGATATTTTGCGCGGCAAGTCCGGTCGGGCCGCGAGGTCGCGCACCGTCATGCGGGCGATGACGGTGGCAGCGCTCGCGGCGGGAAATCAGTGCTGCTGAGCCGAGCGTCGTAAGCTGACTCAGGCCTTTAACACCGGGTCCAGGTACCCTGCAAGCCATGAGGTGGACATGAACGATTCACGTCCCACCGAGCGGTTTCCCACATCGCAGCCGGGGCCACAGCAGCCGAGGTATTCGCCCTCCGCGGATCCCGCGTACGCCGACCAGACGCCCTACGCGCAGAGCTATGGCGGGACGACGTCGCCCTGGGCACCGCCCCCGAACGAGACGAACGCGACCAAGCCGCTGCCGGCGTACTGGCGGCAAGAGCTTCCTCCATCGGGCGACATACCGACGGGCATGGCTCCTCCGCCGCCCTCCGGCCCGAAATCGTCGCGCTGGCTCTGGATCGGCGCCGGCGCGGCGGTGCTGTTGGTCGTCGCCCTGGTGATTGCGCTGGTGCTGGCGAACGACGCGATCAAGACCCAGACCGCCGTCCCACCGTTGCCGGCGATGCCGGAGCCGAGCACGCAGACCCCGACGACGTCGACGCACCGGTCGCCGTCGCTCATTCCAGCCCCGATACCGCCGACCAGCGGCCCCGAGCTGCCGCCCGAGACGACCGGGCCGGCCGCGATGCAAGACGTCGTCTACACCGTCTCGGGTGAGGGCCGCGCGATCAGCATCATGTACATCGATACCGGCGGCCTCATCCAGACCGAATTCAACGTCGCGCTGCCGTGGAGCAAGGAGGTCAGCCTGTCGACGTCGGCGACCCACCCGGCCAACGTCACGGTCGTCAACATCGGCCACAGCGTCACCTGCACGCTCACCATCGACGGGGTTCAGGTCAGCAAGCGCGTCGGCGGCGGTCTGACGGTCTGCGACGCCCGCGGCTAGGCGCTCTAACAGCCGGCTACGAGGGTTCAGCCGCGGGTTCGGCTATCGCGGCGCCGCGCAGCGGAACCCGGACGGCCAGCATCGCCAGCAGTCCGGCGATCAGCACCAGCAGAATGCCGCCCAAGCCGGCCCGCACGGCGCCGAAGACGTCGACGAACAACGAGAAGAGCCACGGCGCCACGAACGCCACCGCCCGGCCGGTCATGGTGTAGAGACCGAACGCCACACCTTCGCCGCCGTCCTTGGCCATGTGCAGCAGCAGAGCGCGCGACGACGACTGCGACGGCCCGATGAACATGCACAGCACCAGGCCGCACACCCAGAAAGCCACCGGCCCGGACAGCGTCATCAAGGTCAGTCCCAGGACGACGATCGCGAACAGTGACGCCACGATGACGGGCTTTGATCCGACGCGGTGGTCGACGAATCCGCCCAGCACCGCGCCCACCGCGGCGATCACGCTGGCCGCCACGCCGAAGATCAGCACGTTGGCCTGCGAGATGCCGTACGCGTTGACGCCGAGCACCGCACCGAACGCGAAGATGGCCGCCAGCCCGTCCCGGAAGAGCGCGCTGGCGACCAGGAAGTAGACCAGGTTGCGGTCGCGCTGCCATTGCGCGGCGACCTCGGCCCACAACGTGCGATAGCCACCCAGCATGCTCGCCGACCGGTGGGCCTCCGACGACTCGGTCAGCCGGTGCGCGACGAACAGCAAGGGCAGTGCCAGCACAGCGAACCAGATCGCAGCCACCACCATCGCCTCGCGGACATAAAGCCCGTCGCGCAAAGGAACTCGCAGCAGGCCGCGCGTCGCGTCGGGCCCTTTGCCGGAGCCCGAGATGAAGCCGGTGTAGATCACCAGCAGGAGCACAACGCTCCCGACATAACCGGCCGCCCACCCGAATCCGGATATCCGACCGGTCGTCTGCGGCGTCGAGAGCTGACGCAGCATGGCGTTGTAGGGGACGCTGGCCAGATCGCCGCAGGCCGCCGTCGCCCCAAGCAGCACCAGACCCGCCCACAGGTAGCCGGGGCTCTCACGGATGAAGAACATCAGGCAGGTCAGCGTCACCGCTGTGGCCGTCAGCACGCTCAGCGCCACCCGCCTGCGATGCGCGGACTCCACCCACACGCCGACGGCGGGCGCGAGCACGGCGACGGTCAGGCCGGCGACGGCCGCCGCACGGCCCAGCCAGCTCGCCGGCGTGGTGGCGCCGGATATCCCCACCCCAACGCTGCTGGTCAAATAGACGGAGAAGACGAACGTCGCCACGATCGCGTTCAGACCGGTCGATCCGCAGTCCCAGAGCGCCCACGCCACCACGCGCGATCGCGCGGGGGTGGCCGAACGCGGCTCCGGCTGGCTCATGCCCGGCACTCTATAGGCGCTCGCGATCGCCTGCGGGCCGCGTTTGGACCGCTGTCTACGATTGGCGCATGCCGCTACCAGCTCCAAGCCCCGAGGCGCGCGCCGTTGTCACCGGAGCTTCGCAGAACATCGGTGAAGCGCTCGCCACCGAACTCGCCGCACGCGGACACCACCTGATCGTCACCGCGCGCCGCGAAGACCTGCTGAAGGACCTGGCCGCTCGCCTCACCGGCAAATACGGCGTGACGGTCGACGTGCGCCCCGCCGACCTGGCCGATCCGGGCGAGCGCGCGAAGCTGTGCGACGAACTGGCCGCTCGCCCCATCTCGATCCTGTGCGCCAATGCGGGCACGGCCACCTTCGGCCCGGTCGCCACGCTGGACCCGGCCGGCGAAAAGGCCCAGCTGCAGCTGAATGTCCTTGGGGTGCATGACCTTGCGTTGGCGGTGCTGCCGGGAATGGTCGAGCGCGGGTCGGGTGGGATCCTGATTTCCGGTTCGGCGGCGGGCAATTCGCCGATCCCCTACAACGCCACCTACGCGGCCAGCAAGGCGTTCGCGAACACCTTCAGCGAATCGCTGCGCGGCGAACTGCGCGGGTCCGGCGTCCATGTGACGCTGCTGGCGCCGGGCCCCGTGCGCACCGACCTGCCCGACGACGCCGAGGCCTCGATCGTCGAGCGGCTGGTGCCGGATTTCTTGTGGATCTCGACCGAGCACACCGCGCGGGTGTCGCTGGATGCGTTGGCACGTAACAAGATGCGCGTCGTACCTGGCCTGACGTCAAAGGCCATGTCGGTGGCCAGCGGGTACGGTCCGCGCGCCATCGTGGCGCCGATCGTGGGCGCGTTCTACAAGAAGCTCGGCGGCGGGTAGGGCCCTATTTCCGGCGCCGTCCGGAACCGAAGATGCCTTTCACCGCTTCGCGTATCGCGGTGTTGATGCCGCTTTTCACGGTGGGGTTCTGCAAGACTTCCTCCCACATGGAGGGCCCCTTTGTGCCCTTCGGCTCCGCCGGCTCCGGCATCGGCGGAACCGGCTCGTTCGGCGGGACCGGCGGGTAGTCGGACCGGGTTTGCGGCGGCTGCGGCGCGGACGGGGCTTGTGGATCCGGCGGGCCGGACTGGGGCTGCGCGGGTTGGGAAAGCGTCTGACCGTACTTCGCCTGCAGCGGACTGTTTTTCGCCGCGGCCCCGATCGCGTCGTTGCCGATCGACGCCATCAGCGAGCGTGGTACCCGCATGCGGGTCCACGCGACCGGCGTGGGTGCGCCCTTCTCAGACAACACGGTCACCACCGCCTCGCCGATTCCCAGCGAAGTCAACGCCGACTCCAGGTCGTAGACATCGGTTTTCGGGTAGGTGCGGACGGTCTTGCTCAGCGCCTTTTGATCATCGGGTGTGAACGCCCGCAGCGCATGCTGAACCCGCGCGCCAAGCTGGGACAGGATGTCGTTGGGGATGTCCGTCGGGAGCTGGGTGCAGAAGAACACCCCGACGCCCTTGGACCGGATCAGCTTGACGGTCTGCTCGACCTGCTCGAGAAAGGCCTTGGACGCGTCCGCGAACAACAGGTGAGCCTCGTCGAAGAAGAAGACGAGCTTCGGCTTGTCCACGTCGCCGACCTCGGGCAATTGGGTGTACAGGTCGGCGAGCAGCCACATCAGGAAGGTGGAAAAGATGACGGGGCGCACCGACTGACCGGTGAACTCCAGCAGCGAGATGATGCCCTGGCCCCGGTCGTTGGTGCGCAGCAGGTCGTTCGGGTCGAGCTTGGGCTCGCCGAAGAAGGTGTCCCCGCCCTCGGCATCGAGGTTCACCAGTGCGCGCAGGATCACGCCGGCCGTCGTCGCCGACACGCCGCCCAGCGATTTCAGGGCTTCCTTGCCCTCGTCACTCGTCAGGTAGCCGATGGCGCCACGCAGATGGTCAGTGGTGACCAGCGGCCGATTTTGATCCTTCGCCCAGTGGAAGATCAATCCCAGTGTCGACTCTTGAGTAGCGTTGAGCCCCAGCACTTTTGACAGCAGAACGGGACCGAAGCTGTCGATGGTCGCGCGGATCGGTACCCCGATTCCCTTGGTGCCCAACGACAAGAACTCGGCCGGAAACCCCGTGGGCTGCCAGTCGTCGCCGGTGTCTTTGGCCCGCGCGGCGGTCTTGTCATTACCTTCGCCGGGCTTGGCCAGCCCGGACAGGTCGCCCTTCACGTCGGCCATCAGCACGGGGACTCCCGCGGCGCTGAGCTGCTCGGCGATCAATTGCAACGTCTTGGTCTTGCCGGTTCCGGTGGCCCCGGCCACCAGGCCGTGCCTGTTGATGGTGGCCAGCGGGATGCGGATCTGGGCCGCCGGATCGGCCGCGCCGTCGATGACGACCGTGCCCAACTCCAGTGCCTGGCCGTCGACCGCGTATCCGTCGGCGATCCGCGTCGCGGCCGTGGCCGCTGAATCGGTGCTCATCGTGCTGCGCCTCTCTTCCCCAATGAATCGGCGTGCAGTTCGACAACGCTCAACCCTACTTCCCCAACTCTTCCGGGGGCGAGGTCCGGCGCGCGCGCCACCTCGCCACTAGTCTGAGCGCTGTGCGAGACGAATTGGTGTGGATCGACTGCGAGATGACCGGGCTTGATCTGGGTTCGGACAAGCTGATTGAGATCGCGGCGCTGGTGACCGACGCCGACTTGAACGTTCTCGGCGACGGGGTCGACGTGGTGATCCATGCAGACGACGCCGCGCTCGCGGCGATGGGCGACGTGGTCACCGAAATGCACTCACGCTCCGGGCTCACCGACGAGGTGCGGGCGTCCACCGTCGACCTGGCAACCGCCGAGGCGATGGTCCTGGATTACATCGGCGAACACGTCAAACAACCCAAGACGGCGCCCCTGGCCGGCAACTCCATCGCCACCGACCGCGCCTTCATCGTGCGCGACATGCCCGCCCTGGATTCTTTCCTGCACTACCGCATGATCGATGTGAGTTCGATCAAAGAACTCTGCCGGCGCTGGTATCCGCGGATTTACTTCGGTCAGCCGGTCAAGGGGCTGGCCCACCGCGCGCTGGCGGACATCCACGAGTCCATCCGCGAGCTGCAGTTCTACCGGCAGACCGCATTCGTCTCGCCGCCGGGGCCTTCTACCAGCGAAATCGAGGCGGTGGTCGCCACCCTCAGCGACGGAAAAGACGCACCGGGGCCAAGCGATTCGGCCAGCGCGCCGCCAACCGGCTAGTATCGACGTCGCCGCTCGTTGACCGTCATCGCGCGAAGGTCGGCCTGCGGTCGTGGTGGGTGTAGTTCAGTTGGTAGAGCGTCAGGTTGTGATCCTGAATGTCGCGGGTTCGAGTCCCGTCACTCACCCCACAGGTCAGAGGTGGTATTTAGCACCTCTGACCTTTTGTTTTCGCGACCATTCGCTGCTCCAGCACTGAGGGCTGCGGGGCGCTCTGCCAAGCGCGTGCCGATGACATTTCGGCGCCGACTGCCTTGTGCGCCACCGTCAGCGGCGTCATTTACCAGACCGGGCGCAGCCACTGTCGCAGGCCTATTCGGCGTTGGTTCATCCAGCGTCGGCTCGCGCGGATCGCGTTGGGCCACGCCTCATTCCGAGTTGGATCAGGGCTCGATCGTGGAGCTCGCAAGCCCAAGGTGCAGCGCAGTGAACGGCCGCGAAATTGCGCACTACGAGTGGCAGGCGGGACACAATGGGACCATGAGCGACGGGTCCTACCTGGCGGGAGCAATCCATGAGCGGTGAAGAGGAACAGCTAGCACTGGCGGTTTGGGACGCAGTTGCGGACATACTCAACCGGGTCGTCCACGACCTACCCGAACCGGGCCGCGACGAAATAAGGCGGACTGCCAATGCGCTACGGGACGATGCCGTTAAGTTGCTGTGGACGCGCGGATCAAAATCCCCGCTGTATCCGTTCGCCCGAGACATGGCGTTTGCCGTTCTCGATTGGTGGAATGACCCGTCACACGAAAACTTCATCAATTTGGAGCGCGCAAGCAAAGCGTACGAAACGGCCCGGCTGGGGCGTTAGGACGCACAGCCTCATGCCGCCAAAGGCTTAAAGGCCGCGCGACCGGCCGTCAGGTGTTGGCGTTGCCCGCTTTCCACTGCTCCCAGGGGATATTCCAATCGCCCAGGCCCTCGATGCCCGGCAGCGTCGACCCGACGGTATGCACCACTTCGACGATGTCGCCGCTCTTGCTGTGGTCGTAGAACCACTCGGCGTTGCTCGGACTCACGTTGAGGCATCCGTGGCTGGTATTGGTGTGGCCTTGCGCGCCGACCGACCACGGCGCCGAGTGCACGAAGACGCCGCTGTAAGACATCTGCGTGGCCCAGTCGACTTCGGTGCGATATCCGTTGGGCGAGTTGACCGGAACGCCGTAGGTCGAGGAATCCATGATGATGTGCTTGAACCGCCCACCAATGATGTAGATGCCGTTGGCCGTTGGGGTGCTGTCCTTGCCCATCGACGTCGGCATGGTCTTGACGACATCACCGTTGACCCGCACGGTCACGGTCTTCGTGGTGTCGTCGGCCGTCGAGATCACCTCATCACCGATGGTGAAGTGCGACTTGACGTTGTCCTCGCCGAACATCCCGTCGCCCAGGTCCACCCCGTAGGTGTTGACCGCCACATCGATTGTTGTCCCCGACTTCCAGAAACGCTCCGGGCGCCAACGAACTTCGCGGTTGTTCAGCCAATAGAACGCGCCCTCCACCGGAGGGTTGGTGGTGATTTTGATGGCTTTTTGGGCCGCCCCGCGGTTCGCGATGTTCTCGTCGAAGCGGATCGCCACCGGCTCACCGATGCCCACCACGTCACCGTCGGCCGGACTCACGTAGGGCATCGTCAGGTGCGCGGGTGAGCTGGTCTCGAACGTCATCTGCTTGCTGGCCGCGCCGCCCAGCCCGGTCGCCTTCGCATTCAGCGTGTAGCGCCTGTTGTAACCGAGTTGCTCGGTGGTCGACCAACGCAGGCCGTCCGGGCTCAACTGCCCATTGATCGACCTACCGTTTTCGTTGACCATGGTGACCGACGCGAGGACGCCGTCGGCGACGGTCACAGTCACAGGCGCATCCACCGTGACACCGACGGCGCCGTCCGTCACGGAGGCGGTGAGCTTCGGCACCAGCAGGTCAGCTAGCGGCGTGCCCTTGTCGAAGATGACCTTCGCCGGCGCCGCCGCTTGGTCGCCGTTACAGGCGGCGCTGAAGACAGCAATCGGGACGATCGCGGCTACCAGCCAGGATCGTCGTATCCGCAAACGCGCCATCCAGTGACCTTTCATATGATTCTCTAGTTGGTCACCGGTGACCAGCGAGGTAGCTGCAGGCATTCTAATGGCTTTTGCCGACACTCCCACCCGTACTCGAGCCGGGGCGCCCGATCGGTGTCGCCACCGCAATGAATTCGTCATTCATGCGAGGTCCAGAGCGCGCCAGGGGCCCAATTACGCCGGCGAGCCGACCTCTTGGTCCCGCTGCGCCTCAACCATGTCGCGGGTGCTGGCGGCCTCGACGCGCGCGAGCTTGACGATGGCCGCCGTCATCACCAGCGCTGCCGCCACCAGGGCGATCGTCGCGGCGCGACCCGTGTTCAGCGTCTCGCCGAGGACGGCGACGCCGAGCACCGCCGCCACCACCGGCTGCGACACCTGCAGGGTCGGCATCGACGCGGTCAACGGACCAGCCCGAAACGCCGACTGACTCCACGCCACGCCACCCAGCGCGACCAGAACGCAGGCGTACAGCTCCGGGGTTCGGGCCACCGTGGCCGCTCCGTCGCCGATCCGGGCAACGACCTCTTTGGCGAGCACCGCGAAGACCCCCACAACGACCCCGACGCGAAGGCGAACAGCGCCGCCGCCGCGGCACCACCCCGGATCCGGCCGGCGACGACGCAGCCGATCAACAGCGGCGCGAGGACGGCGGCCACCACAGCCACACCTACTCCATTGACCGCCGCTTCGCGAAGTTGCGCGCCGCGCCGAGCCAGATTCGGGCGCGCGAGGTCAACGCCGCCGAGGCGCGACGGCACCTACCCCAGATCTACGAAAGATGGTGCGCCGCAACCACTGGGGCGATCTCCCGCGACGACGCGTGGTGGGCCGACTACATGGACGACCGACCGACCCAGCGCGGCAACGGATCTGCGCTGCATTACACGATCCATCCCGACGGCTTCCTGACGTACCGGGTGGTCGGCTCGCACCAGCATGCGTTCCGTCCGCCGCTTGGCACCGTGGTCGTCGAAGACTTCTGCCCCATCACCACGAAGCGCACACGGAGTTATTGCAGACGCTCCTGGTGTTGGAAATGTTCTATCGCATCGAGATCGACGTGGCCCCTGATGATCCGCTACCGCTCCGCCGTTGATGCCGACATCGTGCTGGAGGTCACGGACCCGCTCGGTCTTGCGGGTGGGACCTTTGCGCTGCAGACCCGCGACGGCGCCGGGAAATGCACCCCCCACGACGGTTCCCCAGACGTCAGGATCGGTCTGGCCGACCTGGCCACCATCTACATGGGGGCACATCGAGCCTGCCAGCTTGCCCGCGCCGATCGCATCACCGAGGTGCGCGAGGGAGCGTTGGGTGAATTGGACGCCGCCTTCAGCACCGACCGGACGCCGTACACCGGCACGGTGTTGTGACGGAACATGCTTGTTTGTTGTGCGACAACTCATTTCGCCCGGCGCGCAGCGCTGTGCCGCGGCCCGGCGGGTTGCCATAGGCGGCGGAACGGTGGTTCGGTCGTATGGAGCACCAGCCCGCGCCTGCGCGCGCAGGTCTGGCGGGCCACGAACGCCGGGGAGAGTCTCTCGGCGCGGGCGGCTATCCTTGAGCAAGGTCGGGATTTCACTCCGTGGCGGAACGCTGTTATTGTCGCCTACGCGGTCTCGGCCGACGACAAGCGCCGTTAGCTCAGTTGGTAGAGCAGCTGACTCTTAATCAGCGGGTCCGGGGTTCGAAACCCTGACGGCGCACCAGCTCACCGAATATGTCAATATTTGGCGGCTTCTCCACTTCAGGGGGTTCACCCGATGGGTAACGATCTCCGAGAAATCCGTTTCACCCCCGCGGGCACTGCCGTCTCTGCGATGGAGCTGTGCCGAGGGGCCCGGTGAAACCGGAGCTGAAGTGGGTCGAACCCCACGAGGGCCACTTCCACGCCAACATCGACGACCGTAGCGAGTATCGAGTCCATGTGGTCTCGACGGGCGGCTTCCGCGCCGAGCGTGTCGATGACGGGTTTGTGCACCACGACCTGGGCCGGGCCGTCACCGCCACCGACGCAAAAGCGATCTGTCAGGACGTGCACACCCGTACCGTGCGCCGCGCCGCGTGGGAGGCCTACATGGCCGAGAACGACCCGCCGGGCTGGGAGTAGCCGGTCGCCCCGTCGCCGCGGGCAGCAAAGATAAGCCAGCGAGGATGCCGAGCGCGAACCGCGGAGGCCGGGGGTGCGGCTAACCCCGGATTGCGCGGACCATTTGCCGTCGTATCCCACCGCTGAGGGCTCCCTGGCAGGTAATTTCTTGCTGGCACCGATTGGCGCCGTAAGCGCCTACAGGCCCCCTTTAGACACGCTGCGTCGAAGGAGCTGCAATGGGGTTCATCCGGCCCAACCTGCCCGTCGTCGACATGTCCGAGTGGAGCACCCGTTCACGCGCCGAACGGATCGTCCCGATGACAGGCCACATCGCCGAGCACGGATTCGGTACCCCACTGGTGATGCATGTGATGTACGGCGTGAAGATCGCGCTGTACATCCTGGGCGGCTGGCTTTTCGCGTGGTCGACCTCCGGCATCGGCGGCTTCACACAGGTCAGCGCGTGGTGGTCGGAGCCGATCGTGTTCCAGAAGGCCGTGCTCTACACGATGCTGTTCGAAGTCATCGGTCTCGGCTGCTGCTTCGGGCCATTGGCCGGGCGCTACTTCCCGCCGATGGGGTCGATCCTGTACTGGCTGCGGCCCGGCACCATCCGATTGCCACCCTGGCCCACTCGGGTGCCATTGACCAATGGCAGCACCCGGACCCCGTTCGACGCGTTGCTCTACGGCATCCTGCTGGCGCTGCTCGTGTCCGCGCTGCTGTCCGATGGCAGCGGGCCGATTCCGGCCCTGGACACGATGATCGGCGTGCTGCCGCGGTGGCAGACCGTCGCGATCCTGGCGGTGCTGGCCGTGCTCAGCTTGCGCGACAAGGTCATCTTCCTCGCCGCGCGTGGTGAGGTGTATGCGCCGCTGGCGCTGACGTTCCTGTTCGCGGGCGCCGACATCGTCGTCGGGGCCAAGGTCGTCTTCATGGTGATCTGGCTGGGCGCGGCGACCTCCAAGCTCAACAAGCACTTCCCGTTCGTCATTTCCACCATGCTGGCGAATAACCCGTTCATCCCCTCGGGCCCGCTCAAGCGCTCGATGTTCAAGCACCATCCGGACGACCTGCGGCCAAGCGCTTTGGCCGGCTTCATCGCCCACTTCTCGACCGCAATCGAGGGTCTGGTGCCACTCGTGCTCCTCTTCTCACATGGCGGCTGGCCGACGGCCGTCGCGGCCTTTGTGATGATCGTGTTCCACCTCAACATCCTGCTGGCCTTTCCGATGGGCGTGCCGCTGGAGTGGAACGTGTTCATGATCTTCGGGGTGCTGTGGTTGTTCGTCGCGCATGCGCGCCTGGGGCTGTCCGATCTGGCCAACCCGCTGCCGGTCGCCGTTCTGTTCGCGGTCTTAGCCGGCACCGTCGTGCTCGGGAACCTCTACCCGAGCAAGGTCTCCTTTTTGCCCGGCATGCGGTACTACGCCGGCAACTGGGACACCACCCTGTGGTGCGTGCGACCTTCAGCCGACGAGAAGATCCGCGTCGGCTCGCGTGCCCTCGGGCCGATGCAGCACTTGCAGCTCGAGCGGCTGTACGGCAGCAGAGAGGAAACCTTGATCCCGCTGCACCTCGCTCTGGCGTTCCGGGGCATGAACACCCACGGACGTGCGCTGCTCACCTTGGCGCACCGCGCAATGGCCGACCACGACGAGGACGATTACAACCTCTGTGAGGGCGAAGTCCTGTGCGCAATGGTGCTCGGCTGGAACTTCGGCGACGGGCACATGCACAACGAATGCTTGATCGAGGCGCTGCAGCAGCGGTGCGGGTTCGAGCCGGGCGAGGTGCGTGTCGTCATCCTCGACGCCCAGCCCATCCACCGACAGCGGCAGGAATACCGGCTGGTCGATGCGGCGACGGGCGAATTCGAACGCGGCTACTGCGACGTCGACGACATGGCCACCAACCAGCCTTGGGCCGACGACATTCCGGTGTACGTCCAGGCCGGTCGCGTCACCGATTCCTGACGCGGCGCACCGCTACCACCACGACGAGAACCCCGACCCCGGCCAGCGAGGCCAGCACCATGGGCTGCTGCACGAATCCGATCACCCGGACCTTGAGGTCGTCGGCGAGGCGCCGGGGGTTGGCCCGGTCGGCAAGCGAGTCGACGGTGGCCGCCAGCTGATCTAGGGTAGTTCGGGCAGGTGTAGGAGCTGGATAGTGGGCGACTTGGAGGACACAGTGGCGGACCGGGACCCCGAAGCCATCAAGCAGGACATCGACGTCGCCCGTGATCAGCTGGCGGCCACCGTCGACTCGCTTGCCGACCGGGCCAACCCCCGGCGCCTCGCCGACGACCTCAAGGTCCG
>NZ_LZMB01000301.1 GCF_001673555.1 Mycobacterium sp. 1165178.9
CAACAGTCCGCCGGACACCAGCTTGGTGACCAGGGTCGAGGCGGTGTTGGGCACCAGCCCGAGCTCGGCGGCCGCGGTGCTGACCGAAATCCCGGGACGACGGCCGACCAGCCACAGCAGCTCCGATTGAGACTCGGACAACCGCGACGAGTCGAACCCGCGGCCGCCCGACCTGCGCAGTTGACGGCGGAACCTGCCGACCACACCAAACAGCTCGCCTGCCACGTCAGTGCGCGATTTCATATGCACCCATAATACCTCTGTAACCGAGCTATCTATGTGTGGAAGCTATGTGTGGGTTATGTACCCGCTACCTGGGAAGGCGATGCAGGACGACGTCGATCAGCTCGCCACGATCGACGCGGGCGGTCATGTAGGTACAGGACGGTTGCCGGCGGCGGTCCGTCGGCGACCCGGGATTGAGCAGGCGCAATCCGGTCTCGGTAGTGCTGTCCCAGGGGACGTGGCTGTGCCCGAAGACCAGCACCTGACTGTCGGGGTAGAGACGTGACATGCGGGCGTCCCGTCCGCTCGCGGCGCCGGTCTCGTGCACGACGGTGAACCGCACGCCCGCCAGCCTCACGTCCGCACGTTCGGGCAGCCGCGCCCGCAACGCTGGGCCGTCGTTGTTTCCCCAGCAACCCACCAGCCGGGCCGCCCGGGCGTCGAGCTCGTCGAGGAACTCTGGCGCTATCCAGTCGCCGGCGTGGACGACCACGTCGGCCTCGGCCACCTCGTTCCACACGGACGCGGGCAGGTCGCGCGCCCTTTTGGGGATGTGGGTATCGGCAATCAGCAGCAGCCTCACAGACCCATCTTCCGCCCGCGGGTCGGTCGTAGCCGGCGCGCCAATGCGCGGCTACTCGTATACCCTACGGGGTAAGGTATAAAGTAAGCATGGCAATCGCAGGCAACGGCAGCGGGTCACTGAAGGCAGGCGTCAGGCATGACCCCGGCGATATCGATGCCGTCCTCGCCCGGTTGCGGCGCGCGCACGGGCAGCTCGGGGGCGTCATCTCGATGATCGAACAGGGTCGCAGCTGCAAGGACGTCGTCACCCAGTTGGCGGCGGTTTCGAAGGCCCTGGATCGCGCGGGCTTCAAGATCATCGCTTCCGGCCTGCGTGACTGCATCACGCGGCCAGACGATCAGTCGGCCGTATCCATCGATGACCTAGAGAAACTGTTCCTGAGCCTGGCTTGATGGTCCGGGCTGCGAGGAAGGGAAGAGATCAATGTCCCCCACACAAAGTGACCGGACCGAACCGATGCTGACGCTGTGGCTGGATCCGGTGTGTCCGTTCTCATGGAACACCGCCCGCTGGCTGCGCGGGGTCGCCGAGAAGACGGGATTGGCGATCGACTGGCACCTGATGAGCCTGGCGGTTCTCAATGAGGGACGGGAACTGCCACCCGGGCAGCAGGCCCATATGCGTGATTCGCAGCAGATCGGCCGGCTGATGGCCGCCATAGCGCGCGACCACGGCGCCGCGGGATGGATCGCGGCGTATTTCGCCTTCGGCGAGCGACACTTCGACCGCTCAGAACCTGTCAGCGCCAACCTCGTAGCGCAGGTCTTGATGACGGTCGGGGCCCGCGGCGCCCTGGCGGCAGCGGTCTCGGACGCATCCCTGGACGAGTTCGTCCGGACCCAGCATGAGGAGGGCGGA
>NZ_LZMB01000302.1 GCF_001673555.1 Mycobacterium sp. 1165178.9
CGGCGCTGGGCAGCGGCGTCACCGAAGCCGAGATCCGCGAGCACCTCGACTAGTCGTCGGCGGGCGCCGTCATGCTCGCCCCTTCGCCGAGCGCGCCTCCAGTCCGATTCTGAGCGCGTTTTTTGGCAGCGGTTGCACGTTCGGCGCCGGGCGCGGAGTCAGTCGGTGGCTTCCGGCGCCTGCAAGGCCCGGGCGAGTACGGGGTCCACCAACTCCCGCTGCCAGGGCCGGGCCTGCCCGGCGCGCAGGAACGTCTCGACGGCGTCCAACGGGTCGGGCGCGGGCGTCCAGTCCCAGCACAGCCGTCGCACCAGATCCGGCGACACCAGGTTCTCGGTGGGGACGTGGACCCGCTCGGAGACTTCGGACAGCGCCGAACGCGCGGCTTCCAGCCGGGCGGCGGCCTCCGGTTTGCGCCTGCTCCACCGCGCCGGCGGCGGCGGGCCGTTCGGCGGCTCGCTTTCGGTGGGTGGGTTCTTGGTCCGCCGGGCCTCGTCCAGCGCCGCCAGCCACGTCGCGGCGCTGCGCCGCTGATTGCGCCCGCCGAACACGGGCAACGCGACGAGCTCCTCGACGGTCGTCGGGTTGGCCAGGGCGGCATCGATGATGGCCGAGTCGGGCAGGATGCGGCGCGGCGCGATGTCGCGGCGCTGCGCGATCCGGTCGCGCGTCAACCACAATTCGCGGACCGCGGCCAGGCCACGCTGACCGCGCACCCGATGGATGCCCGACGTTCGACGCCACCGGTCCCGTCGCACCGCCGCACCCGGATCCTTGAGACCCGCGTCACGCAGGTAGTCGAATTCCTGTGCGGCCCAATCGGTTTTGCCCTGCTCGGCCAAGACGTCGGCCATCGCCGCGCGCAGCTCGATGAGCAGTTCCACATCCAGGGCGGCGTAGTTAAGCCATTCGGCGGGCAGGGGACGCTTGGACCAGTCGGCCGCGCCGTGGCCCTTGGCCAGCCCGAATCCCAGCAGCCGCTCGACCATCGTGGCCAGGTTCACCCGTTCGAACCCGGCCAGCCGACCGGCCAGTTCGGTGTCATACAGCGCCGGCGGCCGCATGCCCAACTCCGCCAAACACGGCAGGTCCTGATCGGCGGAGTGCAGGATCCATTCGTCGTTGCTGAGCACCTCGGCCACCGGCCGCAGGGTCTCGAGCGGGTCGGCGCCGTGACTCACCGGATCGATCAGTACCGTCCCGGAACCGGCCCGCCGGATCTGGATCAGGTAGGCCCGGTTGGAGTAGCGGAAGCCAGAGGCCCGCTCGGCGTCCACCGCGAAGGGCCCGTGCCCGCGGTCCAGTCGCTGCGCGGCGGCCTCGATCTCGTGGACGCTGACCGAGATGGGCGGGACGCCTTCGGCCGGATGCGGCAGCGGGGCGGGGTCGGGGTCGGCGCCCACGTCGCCGGGCGCGCTGCTGCCCGCCGCGTCGGCCGACGGTTCGGCCATGCTAGGCGCGTGACCGCGAGCTCAGGTCGGTGACTCCTGCGGGTGGCAGGCCCGCGGCGTGTTCCAATACCTCGCAGAACGCCTCGACATGCCCACCGACCGCAGGCGACGTTGCGGTCCATGACGCGCGCAGCTCGAGCTGGTGGGCGCGCGGCGGCCCGGAGATGTCTCCGTAGCGCACCGACGTGGTGGCGGTG
>NZ_LZMB01000303.1 GCF_001673555.1 Mycobacterium sp. 1165178.9
GGTGATTCGGGCCAGGTGCGGTTCGGCGCGGGTCTGCGCCGCCCGCAGGCTCCACATGCTCAGCCAGTTGCGCAGCGAGCAGGCCGACCTCATCACCCATTGGATCGGCAATCGGTGGCGCTAACGGTTTTCGCCCACGCCGCCCGCGTCTGCGCGACTTGCGGCCGCTGGCCCATGTCGTCAACCAACCGACTGGTTGTTAGCTTGGAAGGTACTTGGCCGAAACGGCCTCCGGAAGCAACGGAAGGCGACCAATGCCGATCGCGATAAATCCCGAGCACCAAGAACTGGCCGACTCCGTGCGATCGCTGGTGGCGCGGGTCGCGCCGTCCGAGACGCTGCACGCGGCCATGGAGACCCCCGTCGAGAATCCACCGCCTTACTGGCAGGCCGCGGCAGATCAGGGGCTGCACGGCGTTCATCTCGCCGAATCCGTAGGGGGGCAGGGCTTCGGCATCCTCGAGTTGGCCATCGTGCTGGCCGAATTCGGTTACGGGGCGGTGCCGGGGCCGTTCGTGCCGTCGGCAATCGCCAGTGCCCTGATTTCCGCGCACGACCCGGACGCGAAGGTGCTGTCTGAGCTGGCGACAGGCGTCGAAATCGCCTCCTACGGCCTGAGTTGCTGTGCGCTGACCGCCACCCGGCAGCCCAACTCACTGGTAATCCGCGGCGAAGTCCGGGCGGTCCCCGCCGCGGCCCAGGCCTCGCTGCTGGTGCTGCCCGTGGCGATCGACAGCGGCGAGGCATGGGTGGTGCTGCGGGCCGACCAACTCGAGATCGAACCGGTGAAAAGCCTGGACCCGCTGCGCCCCATCGCCGATGTGCGAGCCAATGCCGTCGACGTCGGCGAGGACGTCGTGCTGACCAACCTGAGCATGGCGACGGCACACGCGCTGATGACCACGCTGCTGTCCGCCGAGGCCATCGGTGTGGCCCGCTGGGCGACCGACACGGCCTCTCACTACGCCAAGATTCGCGAACAGTTCGGCCGCCCTATCGGTCAGTTCCAGGCCATCAAACACAAATGCGCCGAGATGATCGCCGACACCGAGCGGGCCACCGCGGCCGTGTGGGATGCCGCCCGCGCTATCGACGAGGCTCGCGAAAATAATTGGGACACAGCCGGTTCGCACGTCGACTTCGCCGCCGCGGTGGCGGCGACACTGGCGCCGGCGGCGGCTCAACGATGCGCCCAGGACTGCATTCAGGTGCACGGCGGGATCGGCTTCACCTGGGAGCATGACACGAACGTCTACTACCGGCGAGCGTTGATGCTGGCCGCCTCCTTCGGCCGCAGTTCGGACTACCCACAGAAAGTCGTCGACACCGCGACCACCACCGGCATGCGCAGGGTGGACATCGACCTCGACCCCGACACCGAGAAATTGAGGGCGGAGATCCGGGCCGAGGTCGCCGGGCTCAAGGAGATCGAGCGGGAGCAGCGCAAGGTCGCCCTCGCCGAGGGCGGCTGGGTGTTGCCCTACTTGCCGAAGCCATGGGGCCGGGCCGCCAGTCCGGTGGAGCAGATCATCATCGCCCAGGAGTTCTCCTCCGGGCGGGTCAAGCGGCCGCAGGTCGGCATCGCCGCGTGGATCATTCCGTCGATCGTCGCGTTCGGGACCGAGGAGCAAAAGCAACGGTTCCTGCCGCCGACCTTCCGCGGCGAGATGATCTGGTGCCAGCTGTTTTCCGAACCCGGTGCCGGATCGGACCTGGCCGGGCTTTCCACCAAAGCCACCCGGACCGACGGCGGGTGGCGCATCACCGGCCAGAAGATCTGGACCACCGCAGCGCAGTTCTCGCAGTGGGGCGCGCTGTTGGCCAGGACGGACCCCAGCGCCCCGAAACACAATGGCATCACCTACTTCCTGCTGGACATGCGCAGTGAAGGCGTGACGGTGACGCCGCTACGGGAGCTCACCGGCAATGCGATGTTCAATACCGTCTACATCGACGACGTGTTCGTGCCCGACGACTGCGTGCTCGGTGAGGTCAACCGGGGCTGGGAGGTCAGCCGCAACACACTGACCGCGGAGCGCGTGTCGATCGGCAGCAGCGACGCGAACTTCCTGGCGACCCTGCCCCAGTTCGTCGAGTTCGTTCGCGACGGCCACTTCGACCAGATCGCCCAGCATCGGGCGGGCCAATTGATTGCCGAGGGCCATGCGGCCAAGGTGCTCAACCTGCGCTCGACTCTGTTGACGCTGGCCGGCGGGGACGCCATGCCTTCGGCGGCGATCTCCAAACTGCTGTCCATGCGTACAGGTCAGGGTTACGCCGAGTTCGCGGTCTCGTCGTTCGGCACCGATGCCGCGATCGGCGACACCGACCAACTACCTGGCAAATGGGGCGAATACCTGTTGGCCAGCCGCGCCACCACCATTTACGGCGGCACCTCCGAGGTGCAGCTGAACATCATCGCCGAACGGCTGCTGGGTCTGCCCCGCGACCCGTAACGGGTCGCAAACGTGCCCGAACAGGGCCATGCCGACCTGACCAGGTCAGGCCGGCATGGTTCCCCGGACGCGGTCGGCCATCCCGAGGGTTGGCGTGTCGGCGACGGCCGTTACCGCGCGGAGATGGTGGTTACCACCACCAGTTCCACCAGTGCTGGGGGCCCCAGTAGCCACCGCCACGGCTCCAATTGCCGTGCCCCCAATTGCCATTTCCCCGACCATCATGGCCGCCCCATCCGCGACCGCCGGGGCGATCGGGGATGAAGCCCGGTCCGCTGTGCGGCCCAGCACTGGCGAAGCTCGTGGTGGGTGCGGGCGCGGGGGCGGCCTGAGCCATGGGCGCGCCGCCGAAAAGCAGCGCGCCGGCCACAGCTCCGGCACCCATCGCACCTGCGGCTGCGCCGCGTAATGATCGCCGGGAGATCATCGAAGTCATTCCTTCCAACCACTTGCTATCGCTATCAAAAACGGTAGATGCCTATTTCTGGGCAAACAAGGGCAATTGGCTATTTTTCTGCTGTGAATTGGATAACAACGGCATCGACTGGGCCTCAATTCGGCGCCATTACTTTGTCGTATTTGTGTAATTCATTTATTCAAAAAATACTGAAGATTTTATCTTGTCAGATCTTTCACGCAGGCCACATAGCATTTACTGATGTACTGGTCGGGCGACTACGCGTTTACTGATATCAGGTTTTCAGCGTCGGCGGATCCTGGACTCGCGGGACTTTTCGAGAAATAGCCCACCGCGCCATTGAAAAACCGTTTCCGAGCCAGCAGCTACTTTCGTAATTTGCGACATGACATGCGGTGCCGAGGTGGCGTCGCGCTCCGCACCTGCGTCCCCGGCCGTGCGGAACCGGACGGGGACGCAGGCGGCCCGGCGGCGGGACTTACGCTGGCGTGGGTGACAGAATCAGTATTGACACAATGGCACCGAGCGCTGATTCACTGATTGGCACTCACGGAGGAAGACACCGAAGTGAACTTCAACAGCGGCCACAACGGACCCAGCGCCGGAGCCTTTCGCGCCCCCAATCCGGCCGGCGGACCCAGCGGAGACGCGGCCCCGACGGAGCGTCTCAGCCTCGGGCAGGGCGGCCCGCGGATAGCCAGCCCGCCGGCGGCGGGCCAGCAGGGACGCACCCAGCGGACGCGTCGGACAGTCGACCTGTCGGCGGCCACTCACCGCGCACTCGACATCTGGCAGCGTGAAGCCGCCGACCGGCTGGGAGTCGCCCGGGTGACCGGGCAAGAGGTGCTCACCGCGCTGATCGACCAACTACTGGTCGACCCCAAGCTCACCGCGCAGATAACCCGCGCCATCAAAGACCGGCGCTGACCCCTCCAACCACGGGACGCCCGCCGGCCCGGGTGGGCTAATCGACGTCCATTTCGCGCAACTCGCGCTTGAGGATCTTGCCCGTGGGGTTGCGCGGCAGCTCGTCGAGGAAGACTATTTCGCGCGGGACCTTGTACTTGGCCAACTGGTCCTTGACGTGCTTCTTGAGGGTGTCCTCGTCGACGTCGGAGCCGTCCTTCTTGACCACAAACGCGCGCAGGCGGTGGCCCCACTCCTTGTCTTCGACACCGAGCGCGGTGGCCTCTACCACCTCGGGGTGCCCGCTGAGGCAGTCCTCGACCTCCGCGGGGAAGACGTTCTCGCCGCCCGACACGATCATCTCGTCGTCGCGGCCGCTGATGTAAAGCAGGTTGTTCTCGTCGAAGTATCCGACGTCACCGGACGACAGCAGCCCGTCGATGATCTGCTTCTTGCCGCCGCCGGTATAGCCCTCGAACGGGAAGGCGTTGCCGACGAAGATCCGGCCCACCTCACCCTGCGGCAACTCCTTGCCGTTGTCGTCGTAGATCTTGATCTTGACGCCCTTGACCACCGGTCCGGCCGTGGACGAGTTGTACTTCAGGTGTTTGGGCTCGGCGATCGTGGCGAACGCGATCTCCGTCGAGCCGTACATGTTGTAGATGACGTCGCCAAGCTCTTTGAGGCCCCGTTCGGCCACGTCGGCATTCAGCGCGGAACCGGAGACAAACACGATCCGCAGGCAGGACAGATCGGGCTTCTCGTCCATCTTCTCCAGGGCGTCCAGCATCCGGGACAGCATCACCGGGACGACGATGATCGCGGTCGTCTTGTACTTCGCGATGTCGGTCAGCACCACATCGGGCTTGAACTTGCGGTGCAGCACCAGCGTCGATCCAAGGAACGCTCCTATGGTGGCGTGCAGGAAGCCCAGCGCATGGAACATCGGCGCGGGAAGCGCCGTCACCTCGCCTGCCTTGAACGGGACGTGCGACAGGATCCCGCCGATCGGTGCCAGCGTTGGTGGGGTGCTGCGGTTCGCGCCCTTCGGGGTGCCGGTGGTGCCACTGGTCAGGATGATGATCGACGAGTGCTTCTTCGCCTTGGGCGCGGGCTTGCCGCTGCTGTGTTCGATCAGGTCGGCGAGGGTCTCGTCCTTGCTGCCCGACTTCTTGTCGGAGTCGGGGTTGGTGCCCAGCGCGCGCAGCTTGCCCAGCGGGGGATCGGCCTTCTTCACGTCATCGGCGTACTCGTCGTCGTAGATGATCAGCTTGGCGTCCTCGCGCTCGGAGACCTCCTTGATCTGCGGGCCGGAGAACGAGCTGTTGAGCAAGATGATGCGGGCACCGACCCGGGCGCACCCGAACTCGGCGATGGCAAACCAGCGGCTGTTGCGGGCCAGGATCGCGACACCGTCGCCGCCTTTAACGCCCTTGTCCAGCAGACCGTGGGCCACCGCGTTGGCGGCGTCGTCAAGCTCCTTCCAGGTCAACTCGCCGTCATCGTCGATGATGGCAACCTTGTCCGGGGTGCGCCGGGCGTGCAGGGCGGGAAGCATCCCGATCTCGCCCCATTTGCGGATGTCGCTGACCATCGCGGCAAGGTTCTGGGGAGGCTCCAGCGGGAAGCCCCCGGCTTCGAGAATTTTGCGGACATAGTGCAGCTCCGCCAAACCGCGCTCGGCATATTGCTGAACCTTGGAAACCGCCTGCCCAGGCAGACCGATCAGATTAGGCATGGATCCCACCCTATGTGACGTCCGTCGCATTTCGAGGGGTAAGTACCCACCGACTTACGATGATGAACATGGGTCCGGTTTCGCTGGAGGTGGCCGGGCGCGAGGTCACCATCACCCATCCGGACAAGGTGGTGTTCCCCCGCGCGAGCGCCCGCGAAACCTCGGTCGGGCCGTACACCAAGCTCGACTTGGTCCGCTATTACCTGTCGGTGGCCGACGGCGCGCTGCGCGGTGTGGCCGGCCGCCCGATGATCCTGAAGCGCTTCGTCAAGGGCATCACGGAAGAAGCGGTATTCCAGAAACGTGCACCGGTCAAACGGCCGGACTGGGTCGACGTTGCCGAACTGCGTTACGCCCGAGGGACTTCCGCCGCGGAAGCGGTGATCCACGATGCGGCGGGACTGGCCTGGGCGGTCAACCTGGGGTGCGTCGACCTCAACCCGCACCCGGTGCTGGCCGACGACCTCGATCACCCCGACGAACTGCGGGTCGACTTGGATCCGATGCCCGGAGTCCCATGGCGGCGCATCGTCGACGTCGCGCTGGTGGCCCGGGAGGTGCTGGAGGACTACGGCCTGACGGCGTGGCCGAAGACATCGGGATCGCGCGGCTTCCACATCTACGCCCGCATCGCCCCGCGCTGGGAGTTTCGCCAGGTGCGGCTGGCGGCGCAGACCGTTGCCCGCGAAGTGGAGCGGCGCGTGCCCGAGGCGGCGACCAGCCGCTGGTGGAAAGAAGAACGCGAAGGGGTGTTCGTCGACTTCAACCAGAACGCGAAGGACCGCACGGTCGCGTCGGCGTACTCGGTGCGGGCGACGCCCGATGCCCGGGTCTCCACACCGCTGCGGTGGGACGAGGTCGCCGGCTGCGACCCCGAGGCGTTCACCATCGACACGGTGCCCGCCCGGTTCGCCGAGCTGGGCGACCCCTGGGCCGGAATGGACGACGCCGTCGGCGAGCTCGACCGGCTGCTGGTGCTGGCCGAGGAGATGGGGCCACCCGAACGCGCGCCGAAGGGCTCGGGCAAGCGCCCGGATGGCAGACGGCAATCTTCGATGCCGCTGATCGAGATCGCCCGCACCAAGACCAAGGACGAGGCGATGGCGGCCCTCGACGTCTGGCGCGACCGCTATCCCGCGGTGGCCCGCCGACTGGAGCCGGTCGACGTCCTGGTCGACGGGATGCGCGGCCCCAGTTCGATCTGGTACCGGATCCGGATCAACCTGCAGCACGTTCCAGAAGACCAACGACCACCCCAGGAAGAGCTGATCGCCGACTACAGCCCTTGGGACGGATACGGCGGAAAGCAGAAGCCGTCGACCTGACGCTTGGTCCTCACCTAGATCCCCACCCGCGTAACCGCGTTGTGCTTGCGCAGGTAGCAGTACCACGTGACACCGAGCAGGCCGAGGAAGAACACGATGTAGAACCGCAACGCCGGTTCGATGCCGCCGAACTGCGATTTCGACCACGCGTACGCCAGCGGAACCACAAATCCGCCGAACGCACCCACCGCCGAGATGACGCCCAGCGCCCCGGCCGCCTGGCGGCGCATGCCGACCATGGTGTCGGGATCGCCCCCGGCCAGTTCGCCCTTGATTTTGAAGATCCGCGAGATCATCCGGTACGTCGAGCCGTTACCGATGCCGGTCGCCACGAACAGGAACATGAAGCTGGCGAAGAATGCCGGCAGGTTGACCGCCTGGACCGACCACAGCGCGGCCGCCGCCCCGATCGCCAGCATCACGAAGCTGGCCGCGGTGATGCGGGCGCCGCCGATCCGGTCGGCCAGCTTGCCGCCCAGGGGCCGGATCACCGATCCGATGCCCGCACCCAGGAAGGCCCACCCCAGGGCGATGTCACCGCGCCCGAAAACCGTCTTGAGCAGGGTCGGGAAGGCCGCCGAGTAGCCGATGAACGACCCGAAGGTGCCGATGTAGAGCAGTGACATGATCCAGGTGTCGGGATGCCGCAGCGACTCCAGCACCGGCCGCACGTCGGCCTTGGCCTCGGTCAGGTTGTCCATGAACAGGAACGCGCAGACCGCGGCCGCCACGGCCAGCGGCACGTAGCACAGTCCGGCGCGCGCCAGCGCCATCCCACCACCGGCGATGACGATGGGCGGAATGATCTTCTGCACCACCGCCACGCCGATGTTGCCGCCGGCCGCATTCAGGCCCAGCGCCCAGCCCTTGTCTTTCTCCGGGTAGAAGAACGAGATGTTGGCCATCGAGGAGGCGAAGTTGCCGCCGCCGAAGCCGGCGGTCGCGGCGATCGCCACCAGGGCGGCGAAGGGTAGGCCCGGATGGCTCACCGCCCAGGCCAGCAGCAGGCAAGGGATGAGCAGCAGCGCCGCCGAGATGGTCGTCCAGTTGCGGCCGCCGAACAGCGGGACCGCGAAGGTGTAGGGCAGTCTCAGGAGCGCCCCGACGCCGCTTGGGACGGCGACCAGGCACAGGGCCTGACTGGCCGTCAGCGCCCATCCGGACGCGGCTGGGTGGCCGGGACCGCCGACCGCGGTCATGTGAACGACCACGATGCTCCACAACATCCACACGCTGAACCCGACGTGCTCGGCGAAGATCGAGAAAATCAGGTTCCGGCGAGCGATCGGCTTGCCGGTGGTCGCCCAGAATTCAGGGTCTTCGGGCCGCCAGTCATCGATCCAGTGCCGTCCCGTATGACGCTCGCGCGTGGGCGCGGGCTGGGTTACGGGCCTGATGGTCGTGGTCATCTGGTGGGACTCCTGAGTTTCGAAAGGCGCGGGCGGTGACCACTCGACGCTAAAGACGAACTGTTACCGGTCGGGGCGTGCGCAGTTACGTGGGCGATACGCAGAAATCGCAACGGCCCTCCCCCGTTTGTCAGAACTCTGCAACCCAGCGACGCCGCACGCCCACGGCGAGCGGCCGATGCGCGACAATCGGCGCATGCAGGTGACTGAGGCTCCCCTCGGCCTACGGGAGCGCAAGAAGATCAAGACCCGCCGCGCCATCAGGCGCGAGGCGTTTCGCCTCATCGAGCAGAACGGGTATGCCGCCACGACGGTCGAACAGATCGCTGAGGCCGCCGACGTGTCGCCGAGCACCTTCTTTCGCTATTTCGGATCCAAGGAATCGCTGCTGCTGGCCGACGACCTGGACCCGCTGATCCTCGACGCCCTGAAGGCCCAACCGCGCGACCTGTCTCCGGCGCAGGCCTTCCGCCGAGCCTATGAGGCCGTCATCGCCCAGCTGCCCGACGACCAGCTGGAGTTCGAGAGCACCCGTCAGCGCCTGATGTTCTCGATACCCGAACTCAAGGCGGCGATGTACGACGAGTACTACCGCACCGTGACCGTCGCCGCCGAGGCGATCGCGCATCGGATCGGCCGTGCCGCAGACGATTTCGAAGTCCGGGTGTTCGCCGGGGCACTGACGGGTGCCATGATGGCCGCCTTCGACGGCGCGCCGAAGACCGCCGAGACGATCTATCGCGCCCTGGATTTCATGGACGCCGGCATGCCGCTGGGCTGAAGGGTCGCAACCGCGCGGCGATGCATCTCAACGGCCGGAACGCGATACTCTCACGCGATGCGACAGGGATGGAATCGACGGGGATTCTTGCAGCTCGCAGGGGCTGCCGGGGTCGCCGCGATCGGTGGTGCGACCGCGTTCTCCTCGGGATGTTCGTCACGCAATCCGGCTCCGGGCGCCGCCCCGGGATCGGTGACGGTCACCCACCTGTTTGGTCAGACCGTCATCAAAGAACCGCCCAAGCGCGTCGTCAGCGCCGGCTACACCGAACAGGACGACCTGCTCGCCGTCGGCGTGGTGCCGATCGCGGTGACCAACTGGTTCGGTGACCAGCCCTTCGCGGTCTGGCCGTGGGCCGCGCCCAAACTCGGCGGTGCGCAGCCGACGGTGTTGAACCTGGACAACGGCGTTCCCGTCGACCAGATCGCCGGTCTCAAACCGGATTTGATCGTGGCCGTGAACGCCGGCCTGGACGCCGACACGTACCTGAAACTGTCCGCGATCGCCCCGACCGTCGCGCAATCGGACGGCGACGCCTTCTTCGAGCCGTGGAAAGAACAGGCCACCACCGTCGGCCAGGCGGTCTTCCAGGCCGACCAGATGAAGTCGTTGGTCGACGGCGTCGACCAGAAGTTCACCGACATCGGCAAGAAGAATCAGCAATGGACCGGCAAGAAGGCGCTGCTGATGCATGGCGCACTGGAGCGGGGCACCGTCGCTGCCACCATGGCGGGCTGGCGGACGGATTTTTTGAATCAAATGGGGCTGGTCATCTCCGACGCCATCAAGCCGTTCGGCACCGGTCAGCGGGCCACGATTCCACGCGATCACATCAAATCGGTGCTGGAGTCCGCCGACGTGGTGATCTGGACAACCCAGAGCCCAGACGATCAGAAGGCGATACTGGCCGACCCCGAAGTGGCCGGGTCGCTCACCACCGCGCAGAACCGCCACATCTTCACGACGAAAGACCAGGCCGGTGCGTTGGCGTTCGCGTCACCGCTGAGCTACCCCGTCATCGCCGACCAACTGCCCCCGCTGCTCACCAAGATTCTGGGCTGACGACGCGGGCTCGCCGCGGCTGTTTGAGCGTTTGCTAAGGCAGCTCTGGCAGTGCTCGAAAATCCGTCGCTACCCCTCGCACAGGCGCCGATCCCGGAGTTACCGTCGAGTAATGAGCGTGACGGATCTTAGCGGCGACCTGGCCCACAACCTGCCCACGGAGCTGGTCGGCAACACCGTGGTGGACTACGGCGACCGCGCGCTGATGGTGCAATGCGGCAGTACCGGCGAGGTCTTGGCGTGGGCGGACGCGCTGCGCGCCGCGGCGATACCGGGCGTGGTCGACGTCGTGCCGGCGGCCCGCACGGTGCTGGTCAAGCTGGACGGTCCGCGCTACCAAGGCGTCATCCGCCAGCGGCTGCGCAAGATGCGCGTGGCCGCCACCCCGGAAGCCTCCTCGGAGCGCCGCGCCGACGTGGTGATCGACGTCGTCTACGACGGTCCCGACCTCGCCGAGGTCGCCGGCCACACCGGTTTGAGCATCGCGGCGGTGATCGACGCCCACACCGCCACGCTGTGGCGGGTCGGATTCAGCGGATTCGCACCCGGTTTCGCCTATCTGGTCGACGGCGACGCCCGACTGCGGGTGCCGCGGCGCCCGGAGCCGCGAACCTCGGTGCCGGCCGGCTCCGTGGGCCTGGCCGGCGAATTCAGCGCCGTGTATCCGCGCCGCTCCCCCGGTGGGTGGCAACTCATCGGCCGCACCGACGCCGCGCTGTGGGATCTGCAGCGCCCGAACCCTGCGTTGTTGACGCAGGGCATGTGGGTTCAATTCCGGGCCGTCTAGTCAGTGGCGATCGCGAGCGCGGCGCAGCCGGGCGAAGCGGGCCGCCACCATAGCTAAGGAGATAGCCGTGCCGATCCTGGAGATCCTGCGCACCGGTCCGTTCGCCGTCCTCGAAGACTGCGGTCGCCCGGGGCTGGCCCACCTGGGGGTGAGCCGGTCCGGGGCCGCCGACCGGCGCGCACACCGGCTGGCCAACCGGCTGGTGGCCAATCCCGACGACCGCGCCACCGTGGAGGTGACGTTCGGTGGTTTTGCGGCCAGGGTCACCGGCGGCGATGTCGACATCGCGGTGACGGGTGCGGACACCGACCCCACGGTCAACGGAATCAAGTTCGGCACCAACAGCATTCATCATGTGCGCGATGGTGAGGTGATCTCGCTGGGCGTGCCGCGGGCGGGGCTGCGCAGCTATCTGGCGATCCGGGGCGGCATCTGTGTGGAGCCGGTGCTGGGCTCGCGCAGCTACGACGTGATGTCGGGCATCGGCCCTGCGCCGCTGCGGAGCGGCGACCGGCTGACGATCGGCGAGCACACCAACGCCTATCCCGAATTGGACCAAGCGCCGGTCGCGGCCATCACCGGGGGCGCCGTGGACCTGTTCGTGGTGCCCGGGCCGCGTGAGGATTGGTTCGTCGAGCCAGATCGCTTGGTGCACACGTACTGGATGGCGTCCGATCGCACCGACCGGGTGGGGATGCGGCTGACCGGCCGGCCGCTGCAGCACTGCTATCCGGACCGGCAGCTGCCCAGCGAGGGTGCTACCCGTGGCGCAATCCAGGTGCCGCCCAACGGTTTACCGGTGATCCTGGGTCCCGACCATCCGGTCACCGGCGGCTATCCGGTGATCGGGGTGGTGGTCGACGAGGACGTGGACAAGATCGCACAGGTGCGGCCCGGCCAGGCGGTGCGGCTGCACTGGGCGCGGCCCAGGGCTTTGGTGGGCGCCCACTCCGGCGCCGCGAGTTGGCCCTTTTTCTAACGCAATTCGTGCGCACGTCGCCGGCATCGGGACGGCCGTGTATTCCAGCTCACACGAGATCGCACGTATGTATGAAATCACTTGGCGGCGGTACCGATTCAGGCTGAATGAAGCGCGCGTTCGCGCGCTGATCGCCCCTCAGCGATCTACCAGATAACTGGTAAACAACTAACAGCCGATTAAAGCGCGTTCGGGTTGACCCGCTCGCGTCGTAAATGTGAGCATCGGACCGTACGGCGGCAGGGCATGCCCCATCATTCGGGCCGCCCAAGCGTCGAAAGCCGGCCCCCGAACAGTTGTCCCGACATCGGGCGCGCGGTGGCCCCGGCCCGGCGGCGGGCCGGATGCGGCGATTCGCGGGACCTGACGAGAGGGATCTGAATGCACGCCAATCGACTCGATGCCGTTGAGAGACAAGCGAATTCCGCGATAGGCGGACGAGCGTGAGCTTCATGCCGAACAAGTGTCACCATCGGGCGGGCCGCAACCACCGCATCACGGACTGGAATCCGGAAGACACGGCAGCCTGGGAGGCCGGCAACCAGAGGGTCGCCCGGCGCAACCTGCTGTGCACCATTGCCGGTGACCACGTGGCGTTTTCGATCTGGACCCTGTGGCCCGTGATGGCGCTGTTCATGCCGGGCTCCGTCTACGGCTTCTCCGCCGGCGACAAGCTGCTGCTGGGCGCGGTCGCGACCCTGGTCGGTGGTTGTGCCCGCATCCCTTACACCTTGGGCATCGCCGCCTTCGGGGGCCGCAACTGGACGACGTTCTCGGCCTTCGTGTTGCTGATCCCGACCGCCGGCACGATTGTGTTGCTGGCCCATCCCGGTCTGCCGCTGTGGCCGTTCGTGCTGTGCGCGGCCATGACCGGGCTGGGCGGCGGCAATTACGCGGCCTCGCTGGCCAACGTCAACGCGTTCTACCCGCAGCGGCTCAAGGGCGGCGCGCTGGCAGTCAACGCCGGCGTCGCCAACGTGGGGGTCGCGGTGATCCAGCTGGTCGGCCTGCTGGTGCTTGCCACCGCCGGGCACGAGGCGCCGTACTGGGTGTGCGCGGTGTACCTGGTGCTGCTCACCGTCGTTGGCATCGCGGCCGCGTTGTTCATGGACAATGTCCAGCACGGCACCCGGTTGAGTACTATGCGCTCGATCCTGTTCGAGCGCGATACCCATGTGATCTCGCTGCTCTACATCGCCACCTTCGGCTCCTGGATCGGCTTCTCGTTCGCCTTCGGGCAGGTGATGCAGGTCAACTTTCTCGACAGCGGGGAAAGCCCGAAACATGCGGCGTTGCACGCCGCGCAGGTGGCCTTCATCGGTCCCCTGCTGGGTTCGCTGGCGCGCATCTACGGTGGCCGGCTGTCGGACCGCATCGGCGGCAGCCGCGTCACCCTTGGCGTCCTTGTCGGCATGATCGTCGGCGCCGGGCTTTTGGTCACCGTCAGCACCCGGGACGATCACGCCGCGGCGCACTCCGCCACCATGATCGGCTACGTCACCGGATTCATGGTGCTGTTCATCCTCTCCGGCATGGGCAACGGGTCCGTCTTCAAGCTGATCCCCTCGGTCTACGAGGCGCGCAGTCGCTCGCTGGATATCAGCGAGGACGAACGCCGTCATTGGGCCAGGGCCAGGTCGGGATCGCTGATCGGCATCTGCTCGGCCGTAGGGGCGCTCGGCGGCGTGGGAATCAACGTCGCGCTGCGCCAGTCCTACCTGAGCACCGGCACGGAAACGTCGGCGTACTGGACGTTTCTGGCCTCGTACGTCGGGGCGGCGATCATGACGTGGATGGTCTATGTGCGCCGGCCCGCGTCGGCCCCGACCCCGTCCGGGTCGGCACCGCAAACCGAGGCCGCCCGTGTGTGAGGGGACTCGCAACACGGGCAATGCCACAGCAATTGATAGGTAACGCAACCGAAACGTCGCAGGCATACACAATTCATATGGCCCCTCAACTGGCCCCGCCAGACTCCGCGCCGCTGACCGGCTACCGGATCGCCGTCACGTCGGCGAACCGCGCCGAGGAGCTGTGCGCATTGCTGCGCCGTAACGGCGCGGAGGTTTCCAATGCCGCGGCCATCAACATCATCGCGCTGCCCGAAGACGCCGAACTGCAGAATCACACCGAAGCGGTGATCGCCGACCCCCCCGATATCTTGGTGGCGCACACCGGTATTGGCTTCCGAGGCTGGGTCGCCGCGGCCGACGGCTGGGGACTGGCCACCCAGCTGCTGGCGTCGCTTGCCAAGTCGCGGATCGTGGCCCGCGGTCCGAAGGCGACCGGCGCGTTGCGCGCCGCCGGGTTGCACGAGGAGTGGTCCCCCAAATCCGAGTCGTCGCGCGAAGTCCTGCGCTACCTCCTCGAATCCGACATCGCCGGCAAGCGCATCGCAGTCCAGCTGCATGGCGCGGCCGACGAGTGGGATCCGTTCCCGGAGTTCATCAACGGTTTGCTGGGGGCGGGCGCGCAGGTGGTCCCCATCCACGTATACCGCTGGAAGCCTACCCCGGGCGGCGGCGACTTCGACCAACTCGTCGCCTCGGTCGCGCGCAGGCAATTCGACGCGGTGACCTTCACGTCGGCCCCCGCCGGCGCGGCGATGCTGGAGCGCAGCCGCGAGTTGGGCATCGAAGATCAACTACTCCAAGCGCTTCGCAGTGACGTGCATGCGATGTGCGTCGGCCCGGTCACCGCGCAGCCGTTGGCCCGCGCGGGGATTCCGACGTCGTCGCCCGAGCGAATGCGGTTGGGCGCGTTGGCGCGCCACATCGCCCAAGAGCTTCCGCCCCTGCGGTCGTGCACCGTCCGCGCAGCCGGGCACGACATCGAGATCCGCGGAACCTGCGTGCTGGTCGACGGCTCTGTGCAGTCGCTGTCGGGATCGAGCATGGCGACCTTGCGCGCGCTGGCGCAACGGCCCGGCGACGTCGTCGCGCGGAACGACCTGCTACGAGTACTTCCCGGCAACAGCAATGACCCGCATGCCGTCGATACCGCAGTGCTGCGGCTACGAACGGCGCTGGGCGACAAGAACATCATCGCCACGGTGGTCAAGCGCGGTTACCGGCTCGCGGTCGACCACCCGGGAGATTCCTCATGGCACTGATCCTGGTAGCCCACGGCACCCGCAGGTCGGGTGGCGTCGCGATGATCGAACAGCTTGCGGCACAGGTGAGTACGATCGTCCGCAGACCGGTGGACGTTGCCTTCGTGGACGTGTTGGGCCCCACCCCAAGCGAGGTGCTGGCACGCGCGAAGGCCTACGAACGGCCCGCCATCGTGGTGCCCGCGTTCCTGTCGCGCGGATACCACGTGCGGGCCGACCTACCCTCGCACGTCGAGATCAGTGGACACCCGAACGTGATCGTCACACCCGCGTTGGGTCCGAGCGGTCAGATCGCCCGGATCATCGGCGATCAGCTGCTGAAATGCGGTTGGCGGTCCGGTGATTCGGTGATCCTGGCGGCCGCGGGAACATCGGACGAGAAAGCCCGCGCCGATCTGCACACCACCGCGACGTTGCTGTCGGCACTGACCGGATCCCGGGTGAGCCTGGCGTTCGCGGCCACCGGTGATCCGCCGGTGTCCGAGGCCGTGTATCGGGCACGGGCGGGCACGCTCCGCACCGGCGGACGCGTGGTGGTCGCCTCATACCTCCTGGCCGACGGCCTGTTCCAACAACGGCTGCACGGATGCGGCGCGGACCTGGTCAGCGAGCCGTTGGGCACCCATCCCGGGTTGGCGCGGCTGGTCGCGAACCGATTTCGGCGGGCCCTGCCACCGGTCCTCGCCCCCACCGCCAGGCACGCATCGCGCCGATCCAGCCCGCATCAGCAGGCCCACGGTCGCTCCGCGTTTTCCCTTCCCTAGCGCAAATCGCCTGCCGGCGAGGCGCGCCGGTGCCCGTATTCCTTGATCTTTGGTCGCAGACGGGTGATCCTGGCACCATGCCCCGTCGCGAAGAACCGTCGCATGGGATCCTCGACCCGGTCGCCAAGATGCTGCGGTTGCCCTTCGGCACACCGGAATTCATCGACCGGATCGTCACAGGCGGGGCCAATCAGGTGGGCCGACGCACCCTGCGCATGCTGATCACGACGTGGGACGCCGCCGGCGGCGGCCCCTTCGCGGCCAGTGCCGTCGCGTCGACGGGGATGGCCAAGACCGCCGAAATCGTGCAGGGCATGTTCATCGGCCCGGTCTTCGGCCCCCTGCTGAAGATTCTGGGCGCCGACAAGGCGGCGCTGCGGGCCTCGTTGTGCGCCTCGCAGTTGGTGGGCCTGGGCATCATGCGCTACGGCATCCGATCCGAGCCGCTGCACTCCATGTCGGTGGACGCTCTCGTCGACGCGATCGGCCCGACGATGCAGCGCTACCTGGTCGGCGACATAACCCGCTGAACCCTCGCGCTCAGGCGGCCCGCGGCTGGTAGTCGCGCGCGACCTGAACGTAGCCGTCGTCGGTGATGCGCACCGGGTACACCGGCACCGAAACGGTCGGATCATCCAGGCAGGAACCGTCTTCGAGCGAGAACGCCTGCTTCAAGATGGGCGACTGAACCGTGACGCGGCCGTCGCGGTCACCCACGATTCCGCGGGATAGCACCGCGGCCCCGGAGAACGGGTCGACGTTGCCCACCGCGTAAACCGAGCCGTCGTCGAGTCGGAACAACGCCGCCTGGGAACCGTCGTCGAGCAGCACGCCGACGCCGCGACCCGGAATGAGGTGCTCGTACGCGCACGCGTTGGTCCACACCGCAATGTCGTTGAGAAGTGTCACGATCGGTTCCTCATCCCTCCGTTGTCGCTTCACGGACCCGCGGCATGCCAATGGACACAGGGACTTTGCGGCCGGCATGCTCGGTGAACGTCACCGTCGAGTCGACGGCATCCGGGGCGTTGACGAACGACACGAACCGCGACAGCTTGTCCGGGTCGTCCAGCACGCCCTTCCATTCGCACTTGTAGTTCAGGACATGCCGCTCCATTGCGGCCTCGAATTCGGCGGCCAGGCCGAGCGAGTCGTCGCAGACGACGTCGCGCACGTGGTCGAGCCCACCGTCGAGCGAGTCAACCCACGGCGCCGTGCGTTGCAGGCGGTCGGCCGTCCGGATGTAGTACATGACGAACCGATCGACGTAGCAGACCAGCGTTTCGGTGTCCAGATCGCTGGCCAGCAGCTGCGCGTGCTTGGGCGTCATGCCGCCGTTGCCCCCGACGTAGAGGTTCCAGCCCTTTTCGGTGGCGATGACGCCGACGTCCTTGGAGCGGGCCTCGGCGCACTCGCGCGCGCAACCCGAGACGCCCATCTTGATTTTGTGCGGTGCCCGTAGGCCGCGGTAGCGCAGTTCCAAATCGATGGCCAGCTGCACCGAATCCTGCTGCCCGTAACGGCACCAGTCGGTGCCCACGCAGCTCTTCACCGTCCGCAACGCCTTGCCGTACGCGTGGCCGGATTCCATGCCGCCGTCGACCAGGCGTTTCCAGATCTCCGGAAGTTGGTCCACCCGGGCGCCGAACATGTCGATCCGTTGCCCGCCGGTGATCTTGGTGTAGAGCCCGAAGTCCTGGGCGATCTGGCCGATCAGGATCAGATGCTCTGGCTTGATGTCACCTCCGGGAACCCGGGGCACCACGGAGTAGCTGCCGTTCTTCTGGATGTTGGCCAGGAAGTGGTCGTTGGAATCCTGCAGCGAGGCCTGCTCGCCTTCGAGGATGTGGTCCGACCCGGTGGATGCCAGGATGGAGGCGACCACGGGTTTGCAGATGTCGCAACCCTTTCCGCGGCCGAAGCGCTCCAGCAGCCCGGAGAAAGTGCGGATCTCGGTGGCGGAGATGATCTCGAAAAGCTCCGCCCGCGATTGGCTGAAGTGCTCGCACAGCGCCTTGGACTGTTCCACGCCCTCGGCTTCCAGCAGCTGCTTGAGCAGCGGGACGCACGACCCACACGAGGTGCCGGCCGAGGTGCACGCCTTGAGCGCGGGGACATCGGCACACCCGTCGGCGATCGCGCACTTCAAATCGCCCTTGGTGACATTGTTGCACGAGCAGATCTGCGCCGAATCCGGCAGCGCCCCAACGCCCAACGCGGTACCGCCGCCGGAGGCGGCCGGGGCGATCAGCGCCAGCGGGTCGCCGGGCAGTTCGCTGCCGACCATCGGCCGCAGCACCCCGTAGGACGAGGCGTCGCCGACCAGCACACCGCCGAGCAGCGTCTTGGCGTCGTCGGAGAGCACGAGCTTGGCGTAGGTGCGTTTGACCGCATCGTTGATGGCGACCTCGAGGCAGTTCTCGGTCGTCCCCATCGCGTCGCCGAAGCTGGCCACGTCGACGCCCAGCAGTTTGAGCTTCGTGGACAGGTCCGCCTCGCCGAACTCCGCGACGCCGTCCAGCAGCCGGTCGGCCACCACCTCGGCGGACGTGTAGCCCGGACCCACCAGGCCGTAGCACCGACCGCCGATCGCGGCGACCTCACCGATCGCGTAGATGTCGGGATCGCTTGTCTGGCAAGACACGTCGGTGAGCACCCCGCCGCGTTCGGCGCGCGTCAGGCCGGCCGCGGTCGCCAGCTCGTCGCGCGGCCGGACGCCGGCCGCGAAGATCACCAGACCGGCGTCGATGACCTGGCCGTCGGTCAGGCTCACCCGCACCGAAGTGGTGCCGTCGGAATGCTCGACCGCCTCGATCGATTCGGTTCCGGTGCCGACGTGCACCGAGATACCGAGCTCGCCGATCATTCGGGCCAGCAGCCCACCGCCGGCCTCATCGATCTGCTGGGCCATCAGCCGCGGCATCATCTCGACGACGTGGGTCTGCAACCCGAACTGGCGCAGCGCATTAGCGGCTTCCAGGCCGAGCAGGCCGCCGCCGATCACGACACCCGCGGTGGCGTGTGAGGTTTCAACGGTGCGCTGAGCGTCGGCGCGGATGGCGTCGAGGTCGTCGAGCGTGCGGTACACATGGCATGCGGGCAGATCGTGGCCCGGCACCGGGGGCACGAAGGCGTACGACCCGGTCGCCAGGACCAACGTGTCGTACCCGTGCCGCCGACCGTCGGCGGTCACCACCGCCTTTGCGGCGCGGTCTATTTCGGTGACGCGCTGGTTGAGCACGAGCCGGACCTGCTCGTCACCCTCGTATTCGTTGCCGGGCAACGCCAGTAGCTTGCGATCCCAGCTTTCGGTGTAGGAGGTCAGACCCACGCGGTCGTACGCCGCGTCGGCCTCCTCGGCGAAAACCGTGATGCGCCACAGTCCCTCGGTGTCACGGGCGCGAAGCGCCTCGACGAATCGGTGCCCCACCATGCCATGTCCGACTACGATGATGTGACGAGGCGCACAGCTGGCGCGCGAAATCCCGTCTGCAGACATGGCTTTGAGAGTAACGGCCAGAAATTACGTTCTTTTCGCACAATGTGACGGTCCTATGACGAGGATCTCACAACTCACAGGAAGGCCTGTGATTGAACGTTCGCTGCCGGCGAACGACGAGGTGGAACTTTAGCGTGGTTCACTCATGTTTGTACTAGTAGCCGGTCGCACAAGCACCGGTCGGTGTCCCAGGCCGGTCGCGACCACAATGCGATGCTGCTCATGGCGCTTCCCTTCTAATTCCTTGAGCTTGATTGTGAGATTCCTGTGACCGGTGCTTGTGCGACCGGCTACTAGTACAAACATGAGTGAACCACGCTAAAGTTCCACCTCGTCGTTCGCCGGC